>JAKLDO010000014.1 GCA_022703485.1 bacterium | reverse complement strand
AAATGAGAAAGAAAGATCTCGGAATGATCTCAATGACCTACGGATACATCTATGTCGCATCAGTTGCAATGGGCGCAGATCACAACCAGCTTATAAAGGCAATGCTCGAAGCGGAAGCTTATGACGGTCCTTCGATCATCATCGCTTATGCTCCGTGTATCAACCACGGCATAGACATGACCCACAGTCAGAACGAGATGAAACTTGCAGTAGATACAGGCTACTGGCCTCTCTACAGATTCAACCCTGATCTCAGGAACGAAGAAAAGAACCCGTTCCAGCTTGACAGTAAGGAACCCACGAAAGATCCTCAGGAAATGATCAATAACGAAGTGCGTTTCAAAGCTCTCGACAAACAGTTCCCGGAAGAAGCGGCAAAACTTCAGGCAATGCTCAAGGCTGACCTCAAAGCCCGCTACGAAAGGCTTAAGAAGTTCGCTGACAACATTATCCTTTGATCTGATCCGGAATATTTCAGCAGGGGCGTTTCGCGGCGCCCCTTTTTTTTCAATTTAAATATTTATTGACTTGATTTTGCAGTGAATTACTCTTTTGCAGTGCATTACTTTTTGGAGACTGTTATGGACGAGCAGAAAACAGGTATTGTTGTCGATCCGCATGCGGCTGAGGAACAGAAGTGGCTTGAAACTGTGTATCAGGGTGATAAACCTCAGTTGACAATCCGTGCTGTGATAACCGGAATACTTCTCGGCGGCTTCATGTCGCTCACAAATCTTTATATCGGGCTCAAGACTGGCTGGGGTTTCGGCGTGGCGATAACTGCGGTAATTCTTTCATTTGCCATATGGAATGTCATCTCGAAAGTTTTCAGAACACCTAACATGACCCTGCTTGAGAACAACATCATGCAGTCGCTTGCTTCGGCTTCAGGCTATACCACAGGCGGAACGCTCGTTTCAGCCATCGCTGCATATCTGATCGTCACAGGAACGCACCTTAATATCTGGGTGCTCGGACTGTGGATAATGCTGATAGCCCTGCTCGGCACATTCATGGCGATACCGCTCAAAAGGCAGATGATAAATGTCGAGAAACTGCCGTTCCCGAGCGGAACAGCATCAGCTGAGACCCTTAAAAGCCTCTATTCAAGCGGTGCTGAAGGTGTCAGAAATGCGAAAGTCCTTTTCGCCGCCGGCGGGCTCGGCATATTCAATAAGATGCTCAGCGAAGATCTCATCGGACTTGTAAAATATGAGTATTTCATTTTCGGTCAGTGGGCGCAGAGGTTCACAATATCGATGGAATCGAGCCTTCTTCTTGTCGGCGGAGGAGCGCTCATGGGTTGGAGAACAGCATGGAGCATACTTTTCGGTGCAATTCTTAATTATGCCATTCTTGCTCCGTGGCTCGCAGGAATGAACATAATCGTACCAGGTGAAGGCGACATGTTCACATACCGGATAATCGTTTCGTGGAGCCTGTGGTTCGGCGCTTCGGTCATGGTCATGGCAGGACTTACAGCCTTCGCGTTCCAGTGGAAGGTCATTGCAAGAACTTTTGCAGGGCTCACCGATGTTTTCAAAAAACAGAAAAGGGAGCTTTCAGAATATGAAAAGATCGATGTCCCGGGATCATGGTTCCTTGCCGGAATGGCGGTCACTTCAGCAGGAATATGCCTGATAATGTATTTCGTTTTCGAAGTGGGCGTGATCATGTCCCTGGTCGCTATAATCCTTTCATTCCTTCTTGCAATGGTGGCATGCCGCGCAACAGGAGAGACAGACACCACACCGGTCGGAGCAATGGGCAAACTGACCCAGCTGGTCTACGGAGTGCTTGTTCCCAAAAGGATGGTGCCGAACCTTATGGCGGCTTCGATCACTGCGGATGCGGCAGGAGCTTCAGCTGATCTGCTTACCGGTCTTAAATGCGGATATCTTCTGGGAGCAAATCCGCGTAAGCAGTTCCTTGCACAGTTCATCGGGGTTTTTGCAGGTACTTTTGTTGTCGTTCCCGTGTTCTACATCATCGTTCCGGGACCTGAAGCTCTCGGCACCCAGATGTTCCCCGCACCTTCGGCTCAGATATGGGCATCGGTCGCAAAGCTTCTTTCAGAGGGGGTTTCCAGCCTTCACATCTCGATCCGCTGGGCTATACTTGCCGGAGCTGTTGTCGGCGTACTGATCCCTCTCACTGAAAAATATCTTCCGAAAATAGCGAGATTCGTTCCTTCTGCAATGGGTATCGGACTTGCTTTCACAATACCTTTCTCATCCTGCTTCGCCATGTTCCTCGGCGCGCTGATCGTACTTGTTCTCTCATGGAAAAAGAAAGACTGGGAGGAACAGATCGTTCCTGCGGCATCAGGGCTCATCGCCGGAGAGAGCCTTGCAGGAGTTTTCCTTCTCATATATTCCACTTTTACAGGATAAACAGCTCCTTTAACGGAGGCATGAAATGAAAGTGATAAAGTTCTTTTTTCAGGATGTTCCTGAATCAGGTGAAAAAACTTTTAAAAGATTCTACCTGCCGCTCACAGTTTCGTTCATGGCGGGTGCGCTCACTATCTTTCTCATCTATTTTGAGAAGTTCTCGACTGAGCGTCTTTACAGTATCGAGAACATGGCGCTTGCTCTGGGACTCGGAGTGCCGCTGATAGGAACCGTTTTTCTGGCGGCTGAGAGATTCGGTCTGGAACAGCGTAAAAAATGCATCAGCGGACTACTTGCGCTAGCACTTGTCATAATCTACTATTTCACACTGCCTGAGAAATTCCACAGCATGGACATAATGAGATACATACTGCTTTCGATCTCATCTGTTTTCATTTTTTTCTCATTCCCTATATTTTTCAGGGCGGACAGGTACACCTTCAGAAAAATGTCATTTTTCATGATGAACCGTGCCGTCTTCTCGATCGTTGCATCATACCTTGTTTTCGGCGGACTTTCATTTGCAATAGGGGCGATCCAGATCCTTTTCGTTCCTGACTGGAAAGATTCATACAGGCTCATCATGTCCATTTTTTCCGCAAGCTCGCTTATCATCGCACCGTGGATATTCTTTGCAGGGATGCCGGAAGTTGAAAAACTCACTTCAGTAGAACCTCCTGAAAAAGCGAATTCCATCCTTTCAAAGTTCATTTTCATCCCTGTTGTCCTTTTCTACCTTGTCATACTTTACCTTTATTTCGGAAAAGTCCTTTTCTTTGAGGAACTGCCGAAGGGAATGACAAGCTATCTGATCCTCTCTTTCTGCAGTGCAGGCATCGTCACATATTTTTTCATTATGGAAGAATCAAAAAATGCAGGAAAAGGGATAAGCAGTTTCTTTGAAAAATGGTTTTTCAGATCAGTGCTTCCGCTTACTCTGCTTTTATGGTATGCGATCTGGAAAAGAACAGATGACTACGGAATTACTGAGAAAAGATACATACTTATCGTTCTTGCAGTTATGCTGACCGTCTGGACTGTGTATTTTATTTTCAGTAAAGGAAAAAATGTTGTATCCGTGTCTGTTTCGATGGCGCTGGTACCTCTTTTCATATCCTTCGGACCATGGGGGATCTTCGAAACATCGTACAGAAGCCAGGAATCAAGGCTTATTGAAATACTTGAAAAGAACTCTCTCATTGAAAACGGCGTCATCATTAAAGCGAAAGGCGACTTACCCTTTCAGGACAGGAAGAACCTGAGCTCAATACTCATCTACATCGAGGACAGATGGGGACTTTCAAGGCTCGGAGAGCTGGTCCCCGCTGAAGCTGTAGCAGGAAAAGGAGATACAAATTCAAGGGGTTATCTCAGATACAGCTATCACAATTCAGCATCATCCGCACTCATGACATGGATGGGGCTGAAATTCGTTTCGGAATGGGAAAACGAAAAAACCGCACAGAATTTCAATTTTTATCTCAACAGCAGGAACGGATATACAATAAAAGGACCTTTTGATGCCATGATCTTCAAATCCTGCCCTGAATACGGCAGCACAGGAAAAGAACAGCCTCAGAACACAGCAGGACTTTTGGCGGAATTCTCAAAAGATTGCAGAACCCTCACGGTCTCTGACAACGGAATTAAAAAATATGAAAAGGACCTGTTCGCTGTAATTTCAGACCTGAAAAAGAGGTCGGCAGGAACAAATGACTATGACATGACCGCTGACAAGCTCACTTTCACTGACAAGTCCGGGGAAACGGCCGTTCAGATAGTTTTTATGCAGGCTTACGGAAATCTCAACAGTGAAGGTAACACCGAAAGCATTAACAGCTTATCTTTATACATCTATATTAGCGGTTCTGCCAAAGTTCAATAAATTGACTTGAAAATTATTGGGTGGTAACATCTTTCGTCAACTATTGTACAAATTTCCTTATTTCCGGAGGGCATATGAAGAATTTGTTATTCATGTTGCTGATAATATTGATGATACTGCCCGCATCGCTTTCGGCGCAGAAGAAAAAGTTCACACCTGAAAAAAGCGATGATAAAGAAAAGGTGACTCCGGAAGAACCGGAGAAAAAAGAAGAACCTGCTGAAAAGAAAGAAGACAAAGACAAAGACGAAAAGGACAAGAAAAAAGATGATAAGTCTTTGGAAAAAGGGGATAAAAAAGAAACGGAAAATGGAAAGCCGGTTGAAACCGTAAAACCTGCCGAGCCTGCAAAACAGACAGAACCGGTCAACCCGGCAGTTCAGCCGGTACAGACCCCGGCCGAGCCTGAACTTGTCCCTGTAAAAATAGAACCTTCAAAACCGGCCGGAAAGAAAAAACCGGCTGCACCGGTAAAACCTGCTGAGCCTGCTAAACCAGTCGAAAAGAAAGGGCCCGCACCGGTTGTCAAGCCCGCTGAGACTGTAAAACCTGCTGAACCTGTGAAACCGGCAGAACCGGTAAAACCCGCTGAGCCTGTAAAACCGGCTGAACCTGCTAAACCTGCTGAGCCTGCTAAACCGGCTGAGCCTGCTAAACCTGCTGAGCCTGTGAAAACTCCTGTAATTAAAAAACCGGCACAGACTGCTGTTAAGAAAATTGAACCGCCTGTTCCTGCAGTGAAAAAACCTTCTGCACCGAAATATGCAGGGGAATCAAGCACATCCAGGCTTCCTTTTGCATTTGCAGGAATGCCTTCGACTGCTTACGGCACTGGACTTATGATGGGTGGAAACACCTCTAACGAGAACGGTTACTATTTTGAAGGAGTTAAAATACCTTTCACTCACCACATGATGACAGAGAAGCCGCTGATCAGCAGAGACCTTCTGAAAGATACATATGCGATGACAGGAGCTTTCGGACCTGAGCTCGGCGATTCCATCGGCGGAGTGATAAACCTTTCGATGAGAAAACCCCGCACGGACCGTATCGGCGGAACTTTTGACATAAGTATGCTCGGAGCATCGCTCATGGCTGAAGGACCGATATCAAAGACCGATTCCTTCTCGGCATCTTTCGATTACGGTGCTGACGATCTTTTCACAAGACTGGCGTATGACAATGTGAACTCCGTTGCTACACAGAACAACATCAGCGGACATGTCAGATATCTGCACAAGATAGACGATATAAATTCAATAACACTGAATATCATAGGAGCGAGAGATTCCCAGTTCTTCCTCTCCTCATATAAAAAGAACGGCGTTCCGAACCTTAACGAATCGCTTTCTCCGGAAACGATGTTCATTCTCGCAAAAGGTGATTACGACTATAACACATGCATAATAGATTCAAGATTTTCAGGCAGTTTCACCCTTTCAAGCTGGGATTATGCGGTCTATAAAGGGGGAAATTTCAGCACCATAGACAACCGCGGCACACTTGAAGAACATCTGAGCTGGAAGATCAATGATTCCAACCGCTTTGACTTCGGTTTGGTTTTCATGGCAGGGATATTCTCCACTGACACAGTGAATTCACTCCTTCCGCTTGAAGGGGAACCGGGTCTCGTAAGAACAGATTCAAGACTTCAGTCAAAAGACAACATCGGTTACATCCAGCCTTCACTTTACATTAAATACAGACTTGCAGTAAAAGGATTTGAAGCTGTACCCGGAATATACATGTCAGGAGATTTTCACAACAAAGAGGAATGGTCAGGTTCCGCAGATCCGAGACTTCTTCTTTCATACAGCATAAAGGACATGGTAAAGATATATGCAGTCGGAGGAATGTATTCCAGAAGGCCTCAGTACGACATATCGCTTCATCAGCTCGGAAATGAATCAGTAAACTATGAAAGATCGGTACACGGCAGACTCGGCGCCGCTCTCGAATATAAGGGGATATCTGCTGATGTTTCAGGATTTTACAAATATTTCTATGACCTTATCCGCAGAAATCCTGAAAAGGCGAATGATTATGAGAACACCGGTTCAGGCTGGGCGGCAGGAGCCGAGGTAAAGCTCGGATATAAGAACAGGGAACTTGACGGCTGGGTGTCGTACACATTTGTAAAAAGCGTAAGAAAAGATTATGAAGATGCTGATGAAAGGCTTTCTGACGCTGACATTCCCCATATTTTCAAAGCGGCCTTCGCATACAATTTCCTGAAGAACTGGAACATATCGGCAGATGTGGCTGTCACTTCAGGAATGCTTGTCACAGATTACAGTGGAACAAAAATGCTTGCAGATTCAGGCATTTACATCCCCATCTATCTTCAGGACGACATAAACGGCATAAGGCTTTCGGGAACTGTCGGATACGGGCTCAAGCTTGAATACATGATATTCCTCAAAGAGCTGAAGATCGGTATTTACGGAGATGTCCGCGGCACGAGTACTGCTATCGACCGTGTCTATAATGCAGATTACACGGACTACGGGAATCTTTACTATGCACCAGTTATCGGAACAGCCGGAATTAGGGGGGATTTCTGATGAAGGAGATCAACATGAAATATGCAATTATCATAATTATTTCCATTTTTTTCATTTCCTGCAACGATGTTCACCTTGCAGATCCTGAAAAAGCTGACGGTATCAATGTGATCTCGGTCAAAATAGAGCCTCCGGTCGCCCTTCCGGGAGAGAAAGTTGTTATCAGTGCCGATATTTCAAATGGAACAGCTGACGCAGGAACTGCCAATATAAGTGCCGGAAACATGGTGTTCACAGCTTCCGACAAGGCAGAACTTCAGATACCTTCCGACATTTCCGTTCTTTTTGGTGACAGCGCACGGAAAAAACTGACTTCCGAGGGTTTCGTGGATATTCCTATCACTCTTACACTTCCTCTGACCGGAAAAAGTGCAGTAAAATATTTCAGGATCGCCGGAAATGACTACGAAAAGACGAAATTCGACATCAATCCTGCAATAAATTCAATGACCTATGAAATAATAGGAAGCGCCCAGAAACTTCCGCTCGAAAGAGATTCATGGCTTTACATCAAGCCGCTATCAGTCCCTGAACAGATCGGTTTTGAAGTTAGCGAACTTCTCCTTGATGACCTTGTGCTTGATGATTATTCCTTCAGCTGGACGGTCACAGGAGATGCGGAAACATATCCTGAAATAGTCGAATCAAACGATCAGACAGGATACGCCCTTTTCTCATTCATTGACAAGTCGGGATTCCCCGTTTTCGGCGATTACAGATTCCATCTCGTCATTTCACCGAAAAAATCATTCCAGGGAACAAGATCAGCAAGATACGGCACCGATTTCTTCACATTTGTCATCAGCACAAAAGGTGAACCGCTTGAAGAAGAAGATGCTGATAATGAAACTGCTGATTAAGGTCCGGCACTATTTCTGGATCAGATCTTCCATATCGATCGAGGTTATTCCGGAAAGTTCGAGCATTGCCATCATGTGTCTGTAAATGGTCGAGACTTCTTCCGTTCTTGCCTTTCTCACCATGAGTGACGCATTCAGAAGGTCGGTCTCGGTTGTCATCTGTTTTGAATATTTCTCCTCTTCGATGCGGAGGTTTTCGAGAGCTGATTCAATTTTGACTTTGTTGAGTTCAGCAGTTTTTTCAAGTACCGAAATATCGGAATGCATTTTTTTAACCTGAAGTGTCATGTCCTTAATAAGTCTGGCATTATCGAGCTTTGTGGCGACGCTTTCAGCTTTTACCAGCCGGTAGTCGAAAACACTTTTAGCCGTCTCAATTCCGAAGTCCCATTTAAAAACCCCTCCGACAAAGAATATCCCTTCAGGGTTCACCACTGTCGGGTCCCAGTTCTGCTTGAAACCCATTGTAAAACCTATCTGCGGAATGAAAGACTGCACTGCGATATTGTCCAGCCTGCCTCTGATCTTATCGTTCCTTTCTATCATCTTCATTTCGATCCTTGTCTCTTTCTGCATATCCGCAATGATATCAGGATCTTTAGCTATCTTATTTAAAACAGGAAGCTCCTCTTTTATTTCAAAACTCTTTTCATCTCTTCCTGTCATAAGCGAAATAGCGGTCTTTATAACTGACATCGAACCTGTGTATTTCTCTTTTTCGATCGCAAGAGCTGCTCTTTCGACCTTGATCTTGTTCAAAGCCCGTGAATCGGCCAGTCCGTTATCATAGAAACTGGCTGCCATGATCTCATAGCGGTCAAGCTGTTTTTCAGATTCATCAATGAGCTTAAGTACTTGCGACAGCATATTGTAAGTATGATAGAACTTTCTCACTTCCCTTTTTATCTTTTCCTTTGAAAGCTCGGTTTTAAGCTTTTCAATATCAGCTTTAAGGTCTCTGGCCTTGTAGCCGTTATAGATCTCCCACAGCTGTGTCACCGGCTGGACAAGGGTGAGATCAAGCGTTCTCTGGTGGTCAGGAAGCTCAAGCTCCTTTTCGATCGGAGGGACTGTATCCGGCAGGTCTATCTGGATCGGACTTGACTGATTGATCGAGCCTTCAAGAAGAGGCATGAGTCCTGAAATGTCTATCGTTATCGGTTCAGGGTCCTCGGTATAGACAAGTTCAAGCAGTCTGACCTCGACAGATGTTTTCGGAAAAAAGTTCATTGCGACCTTTTTTCTGTCGTTTTCCGCTACTTTTTCCTTTGAAAGCTGCGCCTTCACCGTTTCACTGTTCCTGATGCTCTCATCTATGACTGTGTCAAGATCCAGAACTTCGGCACCGGCCGAAAAGGCAAAAAACAGCGTAATAAAAACAAGGATTTCTTTTCTCATTCTGCACCCCCGTTCTCATCAAAATAGAGCACTTTTTCACAATCCCACGAAACAGCAAGTATCCTTTCACTTTCGTTGACTATATCACGGTTTATACCTTTCAGGCATTGAAAAAGCCTGTCTGTTTCATCATTCGCAGCCTGAATAAACACAACCGAGTTTGATCCGGGCCATACTGCATCGTTCATTCTCGGATTGCCGCTCGGCTGAACGCCGTTAACATTTTCAATTACCTGATAACTTTTTGATCCCTGAGCCTTTAAAAGCTCCAGTACCTGCTCAAGCTTTGAAATATTGCATGTCAGATATATAAACTTCATTTTACAATTCCTCCCTCTGTTTGAGCCTCTCTTTTCGATACTCTTCTGTAAACCAGCGAATATATGCACGGTATGAGAACCAGCGTCACCAGTGTTGCAACAAGAAGTCCGCCGATGACCGTTATTCCGAGAGGTTTCCATATTTCAGATCCGGTTCCTGAATTCAAGGCCATCGGAACCATACCTATAATCGTGGTTAAAGCTGTCATCAGAACAGGTCTGAGTCTGTGACTTCCGGCTTTCGCTATCGCCTCAGAGACTTTCAGGCCTCTTGCTCTGAGAAGATTAGTGTAATCAACAAGAACTATACCGTTATTGACGACTATTCCCAGAAGCATGATTATACCGATAAATGTGACCGCGCTGAGAGTCGTTTTCGTCAAAACGAATGCCCAGATGACACCGATAATACTCAGCGGAACCGTGAACATTATTATGAACGGATCAAGCAGATTCTGGAACTGGGAAGCCATTATAGCGTAAATAAGGAAAAGACTTATCACAAAAAGAAGGTACATGTCCGAGAATGTGCTCTGCTGCTCTTTATACTGACCGCCGATTTCTACATATATATCCGGATCTGTATCGACGGATTTAAGAATTTCTCTGGTTTTTTCTACAGCTTCTCCAAGCGAAACCCCGTGCAGCCCGCCTCTTATATAAGCAATTCTCTGCTGGGATTCGTGAAGTATTTTCATAGAGCCGGAGCCTTCTTCAGCCGTGGAAACGGCACTTAACGGGATTATTTCTCCCGTAGCGGCTGTCAGCATGATATTTTTCAGATCAGCAGGTTTATTTCTGTTTTCCTCTGCATACCTCAAAACGATGTCATAATCATCATTGTCCTGTTTGAACTCGCCCGATTTTGCTCCGTAAAGACTTTCTCTAACTGTGAGAGCGACCATTCCGGCATTAAGACCAAGCCTGGCAAGTCTTTCCCTGTCAAGTTTGATTCTTATTTCAGGTTTACCCTTGTCAACAGTTGATTCAATATCTTCAAGAAAAGGAGCTTCTTTCAGCAGATTACTGATTTTATCACTGGTTTCGTATATTTTCTCTAAACTATTACCCGTGACTTTTATTTCGAGCGGCTTATTCATTCCCAGAATAGCACCCTGAAGAATAGACCCGGCAGTCATTGAAAAAGATTCAATTTCAGGAATTTTCTCTACATCCTGCCTTATAATGGCGGCCACATCTTTGACATTGTAGTCTCTTTTGTCGGAATTGACTATTTTCACTGTAATATTGGCGATATTCTTTCCTTCATTAAACCCGAACAGAGAAAGCATTCCGCTTTCTGTCTGACCTACGATGGTATAATAAGTTCTGACATCACCCGGACGGATATTCTTTTTTATAATATTCTCAACTTTCAAAGCTATTTCATTGGCTTTTTCAGTACTGACTCCCGTTTCCAGCTCAACTGTCGCGATAATATCACCCATATCAAATTCCGGAATGTAGTCTGTTCCTGTATTTTTTCCGACCCAGAGAGTAAGTATAAAGACAGCAAGCACTATGATTATTATGGAAACCGAGTGTTTTACTGAAAAATTCAGCAATGATTCATATTTTTTTTCAACAAACACAAACAGCTGCTCCGATCTGGCGAAAAGCCTCCCGTGTTTTCTGGTTTTTTCTTTCCTTTTGAGCAGAAAAGAACTCATCATAGGCGCCAGAGTCAGTGAAGTGATAAGTGAGGCGACTATTGTAACAGAAGCGACGAAAGCAAGCTGTTTGAAAAGAAGACCGACAACTCCGCTGACAAATGCAAGAGGAAGAAAAACAGCGACCGTTGTCAATGTTGAAGAAGATATCGCCGATTTCATTTCATCGGCTCCGAAAATTGAAGCTTCTTCAGGTCTTGCTCCCTCTTCAACATGTCTCGTGACATTTTCAAAAACGACAATTGTGTTGTCAACCACCATTCCGAGAGTTATGGCAAGAGCCATCAGTGAAAAGATATTTATCGTGTATCCGCACAGGTACATGAAAATCAGACCGATAATCATTGAAAAAGGAATAGTGAGAATAACAATAAGACTTCCTTTCCACTCTCTCAGGAAAAGAAGTACAACCAGAATTACAAAAATGGCGGCATAAACCGCGGTTTCACCAAGGTTTTCTATAGATACCTCAATAAGCTCCGATGAATCGACAAGTTCCGTGATCTGAACATCCGAAGGAATATTGTTTTTTATATGTTCCATCTCAGCTTTCACATTTTTTGCGACCTCAAGAGTATTGGCGCCGCTTTGTTTCTGCACCATCAGAACAGCAGTGTTTTTACCCTGAGCACGGCTTATGGAATCCTGTTCTTTTATTCTGTCTTTGACATCAGCAATGTCTGCGAGCTTGATTACACTGCCGTCCATTGCCGTTATAGGAAGATTTCTTATCTCATCGACCGACTCAAACTCAGCCGGAACTCTTACAGCCAGATCCATTCCTCCGGTTTTGATACTTCCTCCCGGAATCGAGGCATTCTGTATTTTCAGGAGATTGGACACCATTCCGATAGAAATTCCGTAAGATTTGAGTTTCATGGGATTTATAACGACTTCTATTTCCCTGACAGGAGCACCCAAAGTCAGAAGACTTCCGACTCCGTCAACCTGTTTGAGTCTGCTTTCTATCCTGTCATCAATGATTTTTTTAAGTGCAGATTCGCTTTCGACTGCAGATATGCCGTAAATTATTACCGGCATCATTGAACTGTTCACTTTCACAAGCATAGGATCTTTAGCGTAACCGGGCAGATTCTTTTTGACCATTTCGATTCTGTCCCGTACATCATTGGACGCATCCCCTATTTCCGTGCCGAAATCAAACTCAAGTCTTATAAAACTGACATTTTCCTTGGATGTGGATTTTATAGATTTAAGTTTCTGAATACCTGAAAGCTGTTTTTCGAGATTTTTTGTTACCTGCTGCTCGACATCTTCAGCTGAAGCTCCGGGATACACTGTTATAACGGTAAGTGCAGGATACTCGACCTCCGGAAGAATATCCAGTTTCAGTTTCATAAACGCCATCAGACCGAAAATAATCAGTCCTGTAAATATCATTATCGTGGTAACCGGTTTTTTGACGGCATTATGTGACAGTTTCATTTCCATCTCCTACTGGTTAACCGGGACAACAGTCATCCCGTTACGAAGTTTGGTTTTTCCTGCTGTTACAACTTTTTCATCTCCCTCAAGCCCTGAAACAGCAATCGTTTCACCGAGATCATCAAGTATCGAGACATCTTTCCTTGTTACCACATTGTTCTGTTCTGTATAAACATAATGAATATCGCTTCCGGCTTGTCTTATAACAGCTATTCTGGGAATCTGTACAGAATCGGTTTCAGGAAGTTTTATTGCAACTCTTCCGAACATTCCCGGCTTTATTTTGTGTCCGGGATTGTCAATTACGATTTTGACTTTAACCGTTCTTGACAGCGTGGAAACAAGGCTTTCCTCTGAAAAGAATTTCCCTTTTATGATTTTATCAGGATATGCCTCAGCTACTACATTAATATTTTTCATCTGTTTTACAGCGGGGTATTCCCTTTCACCGACTTCAATTTCCATTAACAGCTTGTCTATATCCATAAATCTTATTATTCCGCTTGAATGTGAAAAACCCGGAGTAAATCCCGGATTAAGAAGGATGAATTCTTCTCCTTCCTTCATCATATGCTCGGCAACCACGCCGTCAAAAGGCGCTCTGATTTCCATATTGGCTTCGAGCATTTCGCATTTAGCCTTTGTCGCATCAAGCTTTGCCTGCAAATGATCAAGCTGCTGAGCAGGAACAACTTTCTTTTCCACAAGCTCCTTTACTCTCTCATAATCTTTCTCGACTGCATCAAGTTCCGCTTTTGAAGCTTTTGTCATTTCATCTGAAAGAGTTACGATCAGAGCATCTTTAGACACCCTGCTTCCTTCACGGTAATAGATTTTCTTAATTCTGCCCGGAATGTGCGCCGAAAGATTAGCTTCTTTAAACGGTTTAAATGTGCCTCCGAAACTTCTTTCAGGAGCATATTTTTCTTTTTTTACCTGAACAGTGGAAACCCTTACTTCAGGAACCTTTACTTCAGATGTGCTATCACTGCTGTTCTTTTCACCGCAACCTGAAAAAAGAAGCAGTATTGAAACAGAAATCGCAAAAAAACTCTTTTTCACTTCCCTCTCCCTAGAATATAGTTATGCTTTAATCCCATGGTTAAAAACAAAGACAAATGAAGACTTTATATCTTCAACAGAAGCCGAATTATCATATTCCTTGGTCAGAAGGATCACATTCGCCATTGCATCGATCATTTTTATCACGATGTCGGGATCATTCCTGCGGAAAACACCTTTTTTCATTTCACCGAGCAGTTTTTCACGGACCATTTTCATTTTTTCCTGATGTATCCCGTGGAATATTGATACCAGTTTTTCGGGCATGGCGGAAACGGCTTTTGTGACGAGATTGTAAATATCGCGGTTCTTTCTGTAATAATTCTGATGCGCTTCAAATATCGTCTCAACTATGTTCTTTATGTCGTTCTTCTCTATCTTTGAGACTATTTCTGAATACATCTTATCGGCAAAATACGCCACAGTCTCAATGAAAAGCTCTTCTTTGCCGGCGAAATAGCGGTAAAGCGTCCCCTTGCCGACACCGGCGTTCTTTGCGATCTCATCAAGATCTGCAAGATGGTACCCGGCCCTTCCGAAATAAACTCCCGCCGCCTCAAGAATCCTCGACTTTCTCTCCCTCTGGTTAGCCGTCATTTTAAGCATTTCAAACCTCCTCAAAAAACTTACAAGTCCAATTTTCTGGAACTTGCGAGTTCCATTTATAACGCCGTTCTTTAAAAAATCAAGAGAGAAAGTTATTTTCCGCCGTTTTGACTTATCATCATTTAATATTAAAATGGGCTGACTGCCGGAGAAGGAATGGAAAATATAAGCCGCAGGAACATAGCGTATCTCATTATTTTTTCAGTGATAGTGATGCTGTTTTCATCTATCATTGTGAACCGTTATTCGTTCAAGGGACATCCGGCGAGCGGTGATGAGGCGAGCCTATGGTTCCAGACTGAGCTTTTCAAGGAAGGAAAACTGTGGAACCGGTCTCTTGACAAAAGTGTGATGGGGCTTTTCAAAAGGCACCATGTCGTAACTACCGAAGAAAGAGAGTATTCAAAATATCCGCCGGGGCCTGCACTGCTTTTTGCAATGATACCGGGGGATTACAACGGATTTATCGCGAACACTCTCCTTAACTGCATCATTTATACAGCCGGAATATTAATTCTTCTTGAACTCGGATTCCCGTTCTTCATGCTCCTTGTATATTCCGCTTTTTTCATTTTTTCTGCGATGATCACTTTTAACGGAGCCTCGTGGTTCAGCCATCCTGGAGCCGCCGCTCTGACAGCGATTTCACTTCTTTTCCTAATCAAAGGCGAGAAAAACAGCAAACATTTATGGTACTTACTGTCAGGATTCATGACCGGTATGTCCATATTTATGAGACCGTTCGATGCCGCGCTCCTGCTCGGAGCAGTACTTCTGTATTATCTGATTGAATTCCTTTCATCTTTTAATAAATTCGGAGAGATATTCAGGAAACTATCCTTCATTTTCCTCGGCATTCTTCCATTTTTCATACTGTTCCTCATCTATCAGAAAATATACACAGGCAGTTTTTTCAGGTCCCCTTATTCACTTTATGTCTTTTCATCAGACCTCAGAACAGGGGAAAAGATAGGCGAGATAACACTGACACCGCTTCACTACTTCAAATACGGGCTCGGCGGACTCACACCTCTGTGGCTGAAAAACATGATGCGGTGGACAAATCCGCTTGTGGTTCCTGCAGCTATCATTGCAGTACCTTTCTTTTTCAAGTTCAGGCAGAAAGAGACATTTCACAGGCTGTTCGTTCTTGTCCCGCTGATGTTCATCCTCGGATATGCTCTTCACAATGCGCCCGGAGGAGACAGTTACGGACCGAGATACTACTATCCGGCAATGGTCTGCTGGTTCATACTTGCCTCTTATCCGGTATGTTTTCTCATTAAGAAATATCTGCCGGGAGAGACTGCGCAGGCAGTTGTGATCTTCATAATTGCAACATCCACGGCGGGAATGGCCATACACAAACATTTTGCCGTGGCGGACAACATAAAAGACAGATTTAACATTTTTACATACTGTGAAAAAAGACTTCCTGATGAAAAAGCTCTGATCTTCGTGAACAATGCAAAGACCTTCGATCCGGCTTTCTACATCAGACACAGACCTGATCTAAGCGACAGGATAATTTATATCCGCAGACCTGTCAATTCCGGACAGCTTTCAACAGTCATGAATTTATTTCCTGACAGAACGGTTTATGACTATAATTACCACAAAAGTACCGGAAGACAGACATTGAAAAAGGTTGAACCGGAGGTCCGATGAAAAAAACATGGAAGATCCTGATAGTCGATGATGATGTGTCAATACTGCGAAGCTATCAGAAATATCTGGAATCGGAAGGTTTTTCAGTAGCCACGGCAAAAGACGGAGAGGAGGGTTTCAACAAAACTCTCAAAGAACGGCCTGATATAATTCTCATGGACATAAATATGCCGGTAAAAACCGGACTTGAGCTTCTCGAGGATCTGAACAGGGAACTGGACACCGTGCCTCTGTGCATAATGCTCACAGCTTACGGTGATCTTGAAGCGGCGGTCAGAGCGACAAGGCTCGGAGCCTATGATTTCCTTACCAAACCTGTTCCGCTTGAAAAACTTAAACTTTCTATTTCCAGAGGAATCGAAAAAATAACTCTCACCGAGCATGTTGCCCATGTCATAAAGGATGATTCCGAGTTCAGGGATACTATCGTGGGAAGAGACCCGTCAATGATAGAAATATATAAAACGATCGGAACTCTTCAGGGGAACAAAGCTACAGTTCTCATCTGCGGTGAAAGCGGCACCGGCAAGGAAATGGTGGCAAAGGCGATACACGACATGTCATCTCCGGGAACTCCGTTCATTGCCATCAATTGCGCCGCAATACCTGAAAATCTCATAGAAAGCGAGCTGATGGGTTATGTCAAAGGGGCTTTTACCGGTGCTGTTACAAACCGCGAAGGAAAATTCGAGGCGGTAAAGAACGGAACGCTCCTGCTTGATGAAATATCTGAAACGCCTCCCGATTTCCAGACGAAACTGCTCAGATTTCTTCAGGAAAGACAATATTATCCTGTCGGAAGCATTGAAAAAAGAAATTTTAACGGAAGGATCGTAGCGGCTACCAACAAAAACCTTAAAGCGCTTGTTGATGCAGGAAAATTCAGAGAAGACCTGTATTACAGACTTAATGTCATAACCATAAATGTACCGCCTCTCCGCGAGCATATGAGCGATTTTGAAATGCTTGTCATACATTTCATGAAAAAAGCCAACGCCGTGCTCCACACCTCGCTTGAAAGCATAACCCGCGAAGCTGTTGATTTTCTCAAAAAACATAATTGGCCCGGCAACATAAGAGAACTTGAAAATGTGGTTATAAAAGCGGCTCTGAACGCCAAGGACAGAATTCTTACAAGGGACAGTTTCATGTTTATTTCCGGCGAAGGCGGCAGGAACACCGAAACACCGCAGCAGAACATTTCCGCATATGACCTTTTCAGTAAAATGGTTACTTTGCGTGATATTGAGAAAGAATATATTGAGTTCGTTCTGAAACAGACTAATTGGCACAAAGGCAGAAGCGCTGAAATACTAGGCATAACAAGACCGACACTTGATAAGAGAATTGAAGAATTCGGGCTGGTGAAAAATGACTGAAGGGGGATTTTTTCTTCCTTTCTTCATAGTGTTCGCAGTGATATTTTCATCAACAGGCTGGCATATCCTTTTCAAAGGTGTGGGGACCATCGACAATCTCTGGATATTCCTCCTTTTCATGAGCATATCTTTTATAACTGTGTCATCAATGGTGAGCTATTTCCCCTACCCGACCCTTACTTTTTTCATCGCCATGCTGATAATGATGAACCTCGGGACACTTTACATATACAGCTTCCCCAGATCGATCTGGCCCAATCCTCTGTGGGTCCTCTTCATGCTGATCGCGGATGTAATATCTTTCGTTCAGTTCCTCAGACCTTCCCAGAATCCGTATAAAGCATATTTCATTCTTTCAGTACTATTTTTCATAATCAACTATTTCATCGTTGTAAGAAAGAAAAAACATCTGCAGTCCCACCGGATAAAAGCGGTAATGTCGTATGTGGCGCTGATAGGTGTTTTCACAACGGCGCTGTCCTTTGCATCAGGAATATCAAATCTCACATTCGATTCCACTGTATTCCTTGCGACATCCGGATTTGTGCTTCCGGTTTCATTAATACTTTTTTTCACTTTTACAGCCTTCAATCTGAACCCCGGCTCCGGCCTTAACAATACCAATTTCATTCTGATATCCGTTTTTTCACTTCCTTCGGGATTCCTCATAGTCAATCTGCTTTTTCTTAGAAGTCTGATACTCGAATATGTCGGACCTGTCGGATTTGCAACTGCGGCCATATTCATTCTTTTTCTCATAATATCCGTTCTCGGCATAATCATTTCCCTTGCTTCCGCCACGATCGAAGGGTTCATCAACAGAAACAGATATCTTTATCAGAACTACATCAATATTTTCAGAAATGATACCGAGAACACCACAACAAGGTCTGAACTTTTCTCTCTCACAGCATCAAGACTTCAGGAATGGTTTCCGGACATCCGGTCCATAAGATATCTGCTCGTAAATGATGAATCATCTGACATTTTCGCTCCGCTGGAAGATGTTCTTGATGAAAGCAGGGATTTCGGACACATGACAAAACAGAAAGAATTCCTGCACGAACCTTTCTTTACAAAGGCCTCTCTTGATCTGCCCCCGGAACTGACCGTGTTCATTTCAAAATACGGCGGAAATGTCTACATTCCTGTAATTTCAAAACAGGAGCTTGCAGGTTTCGTAATAATAGAGGGAAAGAACTTTTCACATAACGCCATGATCTGTTTTTCAAATATGATAAACCTTGCAATGAGCAGACTGGAAAAGCTGTCTCTTTTCACGCGAGTCATAGATACTCAGAAAAAACTGGAGGCATCCAGACATTTTCAGGAGACGGGTAAAATGGTCTCTTTCATTGCTCACGAGCTGAGGAGCCCTCTTTCTTCCATAATGTTTAACATGGAAGTGATAAAAGAGGATATTGCAAAACATAAAGAACCTGATGCAGAATATCTGGATATTTCGCTTAAAGAGATAAAAAGACTCAACCACACTGTTGAAAAGATGCTGACTTACGGGAGGAACATCAAACTGTCTCCTTCAGAAGGAACTTTCACAAAATTTTTTGAAGAACTTTCAATACTTTTTCTTTCGAGTTCAGACAGAATAGAGTTCATCGACAACACTAAGGGAATGGTCTTTAATTTTGACTGGGATCTGCTCAAAAGCATGTTCATCAATCTCATAAACAACAGCCTTCAGGCCATACAGCGGAACAATGATCAGGGGTCTGTCAAAGTGACCGTATCTTTCAAAAGGAAAAAGCTGGTCGCCGAAGTCTCCGATACAGGACCGGGAATACCCGAAGAGCACAGGGATTCCATATTTGAACCGTTCTACACGACAAGGAAGGACGGAAACGGACTGGGTCTTGCAACATGCGAAAAGATCGCAAAAATAAGCGGCGGAACTATTACGCTGAAAGAGACCTCCCCCAAAGGAACAGTATTCCAGATAAATCTCCCGGTCGAATAGATGACAGAGATCTTCCATATCTTCCAGTTCAATAAAATGGCTGTTCAGGATCCTGCAATGGCCAATCTTGCAGTCTGGTCTTTTTTCATGCTCCTTGCTTTCATAACACTGAAAAGAAGGTCCGGGACTGCCCATCTGCTTGAAAGAGATCAGACCGTCCAGCTCCGCGGGTTTGCCGCACTTTTTGTAATGACGAGCCATTTCTGGACGCATGCTTCGATAAATTCACCTCTGCTCGTTTCAAAAGGAGAGACCGTCTATATATTTCTATTTTTCAGCGGTTTCGGAATGGTCGTAAGCCAGTTGAAAAAAGAGAGGCCGTTCAAAAGCTCTCTGATCCACAGAGTGAAAAAGGTCATGGCTCCATACTGGATATCGACCGTGTTTCTCATTCCGCTTGGAATAATTATAAAAAATGAAAGTTATTCCATTACCGACATAATTCTTACAACGGCGGGTATAAACACATACACCAAGCTCAACCATATTGATTATGTAAGGTGGTATATAACATTTCTAATTATCTGGTACTGTGTTTTTTACATCGCATGGTATCCGCTTAAAAACAGAAAAACCGCCAGGATATTTCTATACATTTCCGCCATTTTCATTCTCTTCACTTTTTACAGACCATATACATTCTGCCATCAGTTCACGGCATTTCCTCTGGGCTGTCTTGCGGCCGAGCACATTGAAAGCATACGGGGTTTTTACAACAGGCATAAAAAAGGGATAATAACCGCAGGAATTGCATCTATAATAGTTTCTCTGCTTTATAAAACAGCCGGACTTTCAGCTGTCTATCACTGGAAACTCCTTTCACAGACACAGTCTCTGGTCGTTCAGGAATTGTTTAATATCCTGTTTTTATCAGGAGCGATAATTATCACAGGCCTTTTTTCAACAAACGGCTACCGGTCCGGATTTATCTATTTTTGCGGACTCGTATCTTTTCCTTTCTTCCTGCTCCACGGAGCCTTCCTGATAAAGTTCAATCCTGTCATATATCATTTCAGAAATATCTCGATGACTCTGGGGATCATCGTTTTCACAGCTTTCATGCTTGTTCTGAGTTACGGAATGAAAAAACTTATAGACAATTTGAAGTGAATCTAAAGCAGTATCTTCATCATCATCGGAAATGCGACAAAAGTGCCGATTGATGCACCTATCGAAGAGAACAGCGAGACCAACAGCGCCCTTGTAAGGCGGTTTTTCCACCAGCCTTTCCAGTTTGTAGTATCAGCGGTTGCATTTTCAAGGTCCTTTACAACAGGTCTGACGAAATAAAGCTGCACAAGACCTGTCACCATACCGACACCGATAGCCGGATTCAGGGTTGTTACAGGTGCGGCGAGAAATCCTGAAAGTATCGTTGCAGGATGTCCGAAAGCAAGCATACATCCGGCAGCGGAAAGAGAGCCTGTAATAAGAATCCATGATATCGCTGCTTCAGCAGTATCATGAGTGTCACCGTAAAAGAATCCCCAGACAAAAAGAAGACCTATCAGCACAGGGAATATCCACGGAATAATCTTTGAACTTTTTGAAGCCGGAGGAATGTTCTCCATTTCAGAAAGATCTATATTTTCCGTCTTTTCAGACTGAATATGCTTTAAAATGCCGGGAACATGCGCCGCGCCGACGACCGCTACAGTCACATTTCCGAGATCCTTGATTATATTAACTGCAAGATACGCATCCCTTTCATCAAGTATGGATCTTTTAACAGAAGGGAACTCATCGCCCATTTCGCCGATAAGCGACATGAGAAGATCACCTTTCTTAAGCTCCTCGATGCTTTCCTTGTCGATATCCTTATCGTCTCCCATGAACAATCCGCCGAAAAATTTCGCTTTTTCCCTGAAAGTCATTGAGCGCATGGTTCTTTTAAGTGTGATAGATATGTCCCTGTCTGCCGTGACAAGCTGCGCATTCCTTTCTTCAGCCATTTCTACAGCCCTTCTGAATTCGGCACCGGGTGCGACACCAGTTTTTTCCGCTATTTTCTTCTGGTAGCTTGAAAGCAGTATCTGTGAAGCAAAGAAAAGCGCTTTCCCTTTTTTAAATATCTCAATTATATCGGTCTCTTCATATTTTTTCCTGTTTCTTATTACATCAAGCCTGTTCCTGTCAAGCTCTACCGCAATAGTATCCGGACTGAACTCATTTATGCATTCTTCCACAAGCTGAACAGATTCTCCTGAGACATGTGCCGTACCGATAAGATAAAGCACCTTGCCATCCTGAAAGTCTATCTTGGTGAGGTTCTGTTTTATTTCAGAGACGATCATTACGGCTTATGCCTTCTTATGCATAAGTCGCATCATCGGAGTGTAAAGTAAAGTAAGGAAAGATGTATAAAGGAATCCGAACTGGAAAAGCACGAGGAACGGAATAGAGAAATAAAGCTTGCTGTAGAAAGCGTAGTAAACGGCATAGGTGAAGTATATTGCAAAGAAAAGCTCTATCATGCTCACAGCATTCAGATTCTTAAAACGGTATTTATTGTTCACGATCTTGACAAAAGATTCCTGCGCTTTTCCTTTCTTTCCTGAAACATCGTATTTGGGCGTTCTGATAAAATCGGTCTGCTTTCCGGCAAGAGCTTCAAAAACAGCTTTGCAGTTGTTGATCGCAAGTCCTATACCGAGTGATACAGTGAAAGGAAGGAAGAAAAGCGGAGAAAGCTTTGAGCGGTTCTTCATGCTCAGCGTTTCGTTTATGACCTCGATCTCGGAATAGAAGTAGAACATCATTACAGAAACCGTTGCAAGTATGAATATAGGAAGATCGAACACGAAAACTTCATGCAGTCCGTGCCTGTATCTGATTATTATGTTTACAGGCATCAATACGCACAGAAGCACCATCATCACATATGCAAAATTGGCTGCAAGATGGAAAAATGCCTCCATTTTGACTTTCTTTGACAAAGTCTTTGACTTCATTATGGAAGGATAAAGTTTCTTGAAAACCTGTATAGAACCTTTGGCCCATCTGAACTGCTGGCTTTTGAAAGAGCTCATCTCAACAGGAAGCTCTGCCGGAACGGTAAGGTCATTAAGATAAACGAACTTCCATCCTTTTATCTGTGCACGGTATGAAAGATCAAGGTCTTCGGTCAATGTGTCGTGCTGCCATCCGCCTGCATCAGATATGGTCGATTTTCTCCAAATTCCTGCAGTGCCGTTGAAATTGAAAAATCTTCCGCTGCGGTTCCTGAAAGTGTGCTCGATCATGAAATGACCGTCAAGAAGTATGCTCTGGGCCTCAGTAAGAAGTGAAAAATCACGGTTGAGATAGTCCCATCTGGCCTGAACCATTCCTATTTTTTCATCCGTAAAGAAATGTATGGTCCTCTTCAGGAAATCAGACGGAGGAAGGAAATCGGCATCAAAGACAGCAATGAAATCGGCATCGGTCATATCCTGTCCGAACTTGAGCGCACCGGCCTTGAAACCTTTTCTGTCACCCCTTCTCAAATGCTTTATGTTGAGGCCGGTTGCAGCGATCTCATCACACTTGGCCCTGGCAATGCCGACTGTGTCATCTGTTGAATCATCGAGAACCTGTATTTCGAACAGTTCTTTAGGATAGTCTATCTTTGCAACCGCATCGATAAGCCTCTCAACAACATACATCTCATTGTAAACAGGCAGCTGTACGCAAACTCTGGGCAGCTGATCAAAAGAGCCTTTTGCCTTCGGAACATTGTCCTTATACTTTCTATAGTTGTATATTGTGTAATATCTGTGAAATCCGAAAATAGAAAGCAACAGCAAAATGAAAAAATAACCGTAAAGAAATATAGCTTCCATCGCTACCGTCACCATTCAGTTAATAAAAAAACGGCAAAGCCTATCTACCACTTACCAGCTTTTTGTCAACATTTTCACAAAATTCGAGGATATTATCTGCCTTGCCGTTAATAAATCAACTTTTTTAAGCTCAGAAATCTTCAATAAAATCGGTTCTATATCTTGAATTTTCGTCCACGGCAGGTTTTTGAGCGGCTGATACGGCGAGTCTGTCTCAATAAGTATGTTTTGCAGGGGAAGTGCACAAACTGATCCCACCGCCTTCAAATGTCCGTTGAGAATTGATGTGCCGAAGCTGAAAAAAGCGTTGACATCCCGGTCGATCACCGCTTGAGCTTCCTGAGCTGTACCGGAATACGAATGGAATATCACCGCTTTGAGATCAGACAGCATTTTTGAATATTTTAAGAGGTCAGGCATTGCCTTTCTGAGATGGAGAACTGCTGGCAGTCCCGAACTCTGCGCAACTTCGATCTGGGCTTCAAAGAACTTTTTCTGCATTTCAAAGCTGCGTTTCTGTTCATCCGAATATCTGTCAAGGCCTATCTCTCCGACGGCATCGATCTTTCCGCTTCCGGCAAGATCTTTAAGCAATTGCAGTCCGCTTCCCTCAAGCGAGAAGGGATGCACTCCGTATGAAATATGGATCCTTCCATTCGATGTTCCTTTAAGGTCCTTTATTTTCAACGCAAATTCTAGATCTTCAATGCAGTGACAGGACACGAGTGCTGAATAATCGTTCTGTAAAATATAATCTATCGCTGTGTCGTCAAGCTCGCAGATCTGCCTTAAATGAACATGACAGTCAGTTATCATGACAGCAGGACCGAGAACGGCTCATTCTGTTTTGCAATGAAAGTGTTGAACGGCAGAAGATTCCTTCTCTTGAACTCTTCAACAAGTCCGAAAAGAAGCTCGGGCGAGTTGTTCTCTTCGCTCAGATGGCTGAATATAACTGTTCTGGGACACTTTCCTTCGATACGGTCTATCGCTTCAAGTGTCTGGTCGTTCGAAAGGTGACCTTTAGGACCTCTTATCCTTTCCTTCAGTTCAGGGGGATATTTTCTATTTTTATAAAGCATTGAGTGGTCGTGATTGGCTTCAAGTATTATATGGTCACAGCTCCCGATATAGCTCATCATCCTGTTTGTAACTTTGCCTGTGTCGGTCGCGAAACACAAAGTCTCCCCTTCATGCATGGTTATGCTGAACCCTACAGGATCTGCGGCATCGTGCATTATTTCAAACGCAGTGCATTTAAAACATCCGACTGTGAAAAGACGGTCTTTATCGATATTTCTGACCCTGAACCCGTATTTGCTCCCTGAAGCGATCCTCGCGATGGTCTTTTCTGTCGAAAAAACCGTTGCATCAAGTCTGTGCGCCGTATAAGGAATGCCTGCAATATGGTCCATGTGTTCGTGAGTAACCAGAATCCCTTTTATCTTTTCAATGTCTATACCCAGAAACTGGGCCCTTTTTGAGAATTCACGGAAGCTGAGTCCCTGATCTATCAGCAGAAGTTCATCATCCGATTCAAGGATAAAGGCATTGGCCTTGGATCCGCTTGAAAGGATGTGAAGTCTGTTCATCTACATATCCAGGAATTTTTTCAGGTCGTTTGCAAAGCTCTTTTTCTCTCTTTCGATCAGGAACACATCGAACACCGCTTTCATGATAAGTTCGAGCTTCGATACTGCCTCTATCCTTGAAGAAATGACCTGAACTTCCTCTTTTTCACCTGTCAGCGGAAGCTTGACAGCACTTATCTTCAGAGGGTTCGCCTTTATCTGGAACTGATAGTCCAGCTCGTTTGAGATCAGCTTTATTTTTGCGCTGTCAGGAAGACGGCCCGCTTTTATCGACTCTCTAACCGTTTTGAGCTCGGTGATCTCCTGTGATTTAACCGTCTCACTGTAACCGTCACCCGTTATGGAAACAAGTGTTATCGACTCTTCGATCGAAATATGCACTTCGCCAAGTCCCTGATCTTCAAGTGATATTGTTCCTTCTTCACAGCTCTGCCAGTAAAGCCATAGAAGAAATTCGGTACCCAGAAAACCTATGTCGTTGATGTTTTTCATTTTATGCTCCAGATCTTTCCAAAAACAGGTTCCACCTTGTCAGCGCCCATTTTTTTGAGCGAATCGAAAATGTAGGCATTTTCAAGAGTTGTCTCAAAAGTCTTTTCGAACATATCTGTGAAATTAGCCACCATGGCACCCGACTGCGTGAAAAAATGGACATTCCTGCTCTCCATGTCCCATGCAACTTCAACAACGGTGGTCCTCGGATATGAATTGCTTTTAAGTTTTCTTATCACCTGCTCTTTTATCTCTTTTTTCTGCTGAGCGGCTATGTATTCAAGATTGTTCTCTTTTTTGAATACGAACTCAGCTTCTTCAAGATAGGGCCTGAGCTGGGACGCACTGAAAGAATACTTATCTGTCCTCATTGCAAAAACAAAAAACCTGTCGTGCATAAGAGAAGAGAAATTTTCGCTGTCGAAACAGAGCACGGCATCAACCCAGCCGGAAGACTCATCCCTCACATCCGCCGGGTCGAGTTTTTTAAATGCGAACCTTTCAAGGCACTCTCTCGCATCTCCTATTGTCTTAGGCACTTTGTTCGACTTGAAAAGTGTGGTCGAAACACTGCCTTTCAAAAGCTTTGTCATTATTGATCCTCCAAAAAGACTGACCCGAAATTATATTGTTTTCTAGAAACTGTCAAGCCCTATTGTGGCCTTTTCTGAAACGGCAATGAAAACGGTGGCTTTGAGTCCGTTGGATTCAAAAAGCTTTTTCACTTCGCCGTAAAGAAGGTTTTTAAGTTCCTCTTTGTCCCCGAACTTGTATTCACCTATGAATGTCCCTTTCGGAAGCGGGGTCAATCCCTCATCTTTCGTTTTTATCAACCCGTAAAGACCGATCTCTTCAAGTTCTCCGTTTATGAAATCGTGATTGTAATTGGACATGTCCGCTATCTCATAGCAGAGTACCGCAAAATAGTGCATTGGAACCTCTTATTTCTGTGACAGTTTCTTTATTATTGCATCTGCAAATTCACCCGCAGCGGCAGGTCCGTTACCTGTGATCACATTTCCGTCGACCACAACGCTTTTTTCAACAAATCCGGCACCGTATTTTTCAAGAACTGCGCTTGTTTTCATTCCGTATTCAGCATCATCACCCAGCCACACTGTAGCTTTTTTCCCCTTTATTGCACCCGATCTGGCAAGTATGGTGGGAGCCCAGCAGATGGCACCGAGAACTTTGTGCCCTGCACTGTTCTTTGCTATCTCGACAGCTCTTTTATCTGCTCTCACGACCGGAGTTCCGGCTCCGCCGACAAAGATCACTGCATCAAAATCCTTTTCGGAAATGTCATTCAGAGTGTGCAAGACATTGAATTTTGCACCGAACATGCCTGTTGCAGTACCTTTTTTAAGGCTCGCAACGGTGACAACAGCGCCTTCTGCTGTGAATTTTGCATACGGGATCTCGAACTCTTCATCCCTGAACTTCTCGGGAGCGATGATCATCAGGATCTTTGCGTCTTTAATTTTCATCTTCCACTCCATTATAATCGTTCTTCCACAAATGGCGTCTCTGATATCTCAGGACATTTAAGAAAACTCTTTTCCTGGCAGCCGAAAGCTGGCTTTTCTTGTATTCTTCGTGGCTTGCACGGCCCATTCTTGTCTCTTCAAAACTCTCCTCGTCAAGTATCTGGATCTCAAAAGGAAAGAAGAACTGATATGTCTTTTTCCTGTCGAAAGGATCGAATATTGTTATAAGCTGTCTGCTTGTGAACTGGACGGATGAATACTGCGTTGAAGAATAAAGATTGTTCTCCGCTATTATTTTCTGGGTCTCTTTCTCTTTCTCCTCAGGCGGAAGCTGAAGATATCTTTCAAGGAATTCAGAGACATCCTCTTCCGTCCATTTTGTAAGGTCGTGAGCTTTCAACTCCTCAATGGCTTCAAGGAAACGGGGAACATTTATAAGGTTGTTCCTCGTACGGCTCGGTTTGATATTTGCAAATGAAATTACATGGTTGCGCGAGAAATATTTCAGCACGAGTATCACATCGAGCTTGGAGTATGTGACGATCCTCACACCTATCCTGTCAAACACATCGGCGGCGACATTCTCTTTTTTATGGAGCAGTTTGAGTATCAGGCTCTCTCTTGTCTTTTCGCTTTTTATCTCGAACATTTTGAGCTTTATCTTATTTTCATCGTTACCTAGAGTGTATTCCCCGCTCTTTTCCCGGAGATGCTCCATGAACCTTGAGAATATCTGTCTTTTGACTCCCGGCATGAACAGTTTGCTAAGATCGTTCTCTACATGGGTGATGGTGTGGGCGACTCTCAGGATGGCGCATGACCAGGCCTGTGCAAGGCTTTCCTCTTTTTCAGAAGCTTTTATCAGAAGGTCTATAATATTGTCGTTATACATTATGTCAGGCGGGATCACAAGCCTCGGTTCTTTTCCTTCAGGATCTTCGAGCAGATATGTCTGGATGAAAGACTTTGCCTCGGTCAGTATCGCCGCCACTTTTTCTTTCATCAGCGGATTGATTATGTCATACCCGTAATTCCTCATGTAGCTTATCGCAGTCTGCTCGTCGTGCACATTGAGCCTGTTTATATCGATGAAGCTCCTCTGTGAAAACACGACATTGAACAACTCATAAGGAAACTTGAGAAAGTTCTTTTCGATAGCGTTCCTGTTCTCCATTCCACCCGCCTTAAAAAAATACAGGGCATTCTACCCGAAAACGGCCTTACCGACAACTTTTATGAATGGCTTGACACTTTTTTCTCCGCTTTTTTCTCTACGATGATGTTGAATATGGTGCCTGTGGGGCAGAAGAGGCGGCACCACGGTTTTGAGACGAAAAGTGAGAAGATGAGCATTGTGCCGGCAATGATGAGGGCGGAGATTCCGGCGGCGTTGAACTGGAATGCGGAAAATGGTTCCATTCTTGTGTAATCGCCTGTTATTTTTAAAGAAAGCATCACGAAAACGGCAAGGAGGATGAGCTTTTTGACAAGTGTCATTATTTTCAGAACCTTTGCCGGAACGGTCTGTTTTTTAAGCGGAATCTTTCCTGCAAGTTCCTGAATTGCCCCGAACGGGCAGACATGTGAGCAGTAGAAATTCCTTCCTGTGAAAAGGGGAACCGTCACCGCAAGAGTAAAAAGAACTATCGTGAATGCGGAAGCCGAACCGGTTATGAAAGAGTTTTTAAACGACTCTATTGAAAGAGCGTATCCGCCTAAAAATCCAAGGAAAACGGCCATAAGCGTCATATGATAGATCCTGAACTTTGCAGTCGCCCCCGGAATGAAAAACGAGATCAGCGAATAGATCAGAAGCAGAATGGAAACATAGAAAATATAAGAAAAATGGCTGGTTTTCTCAATTTCAGCCTTGGCTCCCAGATATTCCGAAATATTTTTCTGAACCATGCACTTTATGCACGAAGTTGACATCGTCGCTCCGGTCACAGTGTCCACTTTTTTCTGCATGGCTTCAGTCAGCGGCAGACCTGTCCATTGGCCGAAAAAACCTTTGGCCCTTACCATTTCAGTGAATCCGGGGGTCTCATTGTTATCACCCATGTCAACACCCAGAACTTTGTTATCGTTAGTGATCCCGACAACAATCCTGAACTTTCCGCCGTAACCGGCAGGTATCGAATCATCAGGTTTTACATAAAGTACTTTACCCAGAACATTCTTTTCACCATCATAGACCTCGTAACAGCATTTTTCATTGACCTTTTTTAATTCAGCGGTCCCCGGAAAAAGTTTCTGAGCATATTCCTTTTTCAGTCCGCAGTCATCACTTTCGACAACCGCAGGAGACTTAAGATTAAAATAAAGCGCTAAAAAAGCGGTCAGTATCAGTACAACTTTCACAGCCCTGAAAAACAACTGTTTCATTTTTTCTCCATGATCTTATTAAGCGCCTTCTGGACAATCTCTTTAAGTTCATCAGGCTTGAACGGCTTCCCGAGGAATCCGAATGCACCGTTTTTCATAGCGATATCGGCAGTTTCCACAGAAGGGAATGCTGTGATCATTATGGTCAGGGGCTTATGTATGTCAGCAGTTTTAATGAATTCAAGAACTTCCGTTCCGCATATTCCGGGAAGCTTGTTGTCGAGAAGGCAGACATCAAAATCATTTACAGAAAGGGCCTTGACCCCTTCCTCTCCGGTCTCAAATACCGAAACATCAAAAGAAACATCTTCTGAGCCCAGAATTTGAACAACGGTCCTCGAAAGCACCCTTTTTATACCTTCCCGGATACCGAGTTCATCATCAATCACTATGATCTTTGCCTTTCTCATCAGACACCTATGAATATTGAGGTCTTTTTCTCGGAAGAGTAATGACAAAAGTGGTTCCTGTCTCACCTTTTGAAGGATTGCAGTTTGAAATTACAGATATCTGACCTTTGTGCATCTTTACAATGCCGTAACTTACAGGAAGCCCCAGCCCTGTCCCTTTTCCGGCAGGTTTTGTAGTGAAGAACGGGACAAAAAGCTTGTCCATGTTCTCCTGCGGAATTCCGGGACCGTTATCTATTACCTTGATTATCAGGTCTTTTTCATTTCCTGCAATGTTCACAACGACCTTTCCTTTACTGCTGTCTATCGCCTCGATCGCGTTCTTGACAAGATTTATCATCACCTGTTTTATCTGCTCGACATCAAGTTCCGCTTCGGCAAGCCTGCTCGAGTTGATCACTATCATTTCAACATTTTCAGGCACGATAACCGATTTTATGACTGAATTCACAAGGTCTTCAACATTTGCATTTACATAGTTCACATCGTTCTTTCTTGCAAAATTAAGCAGTCCGCCGACAATGTTCCTGCACCGTTCCGCCTGCTCAGATATCATTACAACATCTTGATAAACTTGAGAATTTTTATCAATTTCATCAACGAGCAGATTGGAATATAGCAGAACGACACCCAGAGGATTGTTGACCTCATGGGCAATGCCTGCGGCGAGCTGACCCATGCTTGCAAGCTTTTCACTGTGTTTCAGAGCCGCTTTTGTAGATTCCAGCTCTTCGATCGATCTATGCAGTTTTTCTATCGTGTTGGGAAGGCACATTTCCGATTCGGCAAGCCCCTTGACTATTGCGATCGCATGAAGAAGACATGTTTCATAACCGCAGGCACCGCAGTCAAGCATATCTTCATCGTTCTCCTTACCCATTTTTTTAAGGACTTCGGTTATCTTCACATCGGATGGAACTGCGATCCGCTGATCGTCCTCGATATATTCTCTCGAAAGGTCCAGGTCCTTGTATTTCTCCATATATTTTTCCCACAGCTCAGTATCAAGCGCAGGAAGTTTTGATTTCACATAATCGGCGACATTGGTTCTTCGTACGAACCTTTTTGCGTCTTCGGACATTCCCGGTCCCATTATGCAGCCCTGACAGCACAGAAGCTCAAGGTGATGGTTCTTCAGCACGCCGGTCTCGAACTCCCTGAGGGCTTCGGTGAGCTCCTGCCTCCCTTCCGCAACGATTATGTTGGTTGAGGAAATATCGACATTCATTCTTATCGTCTGGAGCATTCCCCTTGTAACAGGGAATATCGCTCCTCTTCCTCCCAGCGGCGGATCGAATTCTGTGGGACCGACCGATTCAGGTGTTATGCTGTGGCCCCTGAAAGCTTCTCTCAACTCTATGAATGTCAGAGCCTTCTGAACTTCGCCTATGACCTGAGGATCGTCTATTTCATCCTTTTTCGCTATACAGGGACCGATAAAAACTATTTTAAGATCGTCACCGTACTCGGCTCTCATCACTCTTGCCATAGCTATCATCGGACTCACGATCTTTCCTATGTTGGGAACAAGTGAAGGATGATAATGCTCAATGAAATTCACTGCCGCCGGACAGTTCGCCGCGATAGTGAATATGTCAGGATTTACATCACCGAGCACTTTTTTATATCTGTCGGCAACAAGATCGGCACCGAAAGCCACCTCGGAAACATAATTGAATCCAAGGCTCCTGATCATAGAGACCATTATTCTGTAATCAGGGATGTCATTGAATTCCGCAGGAAAGCTCGGTGCGACAATGGCTGCGGTCCTCGATCCGGAAGCAAGTATCTGCTCTACTTCTTCAAGAGCACCCCGAAACCTCTTTGCATTCTGGGAGCACACAGTGACACAGTTGCCGCAGCAGATGCACCGTTCAGGAATTATCTCCGCCTGACCCGATGTCACGCGGATCGCCTTTGCAGGACACTCCCTGACACAGGTGTAGCACATTTTGCATCTTTCTTTTATGGTATAGAGAAGCGGTCTGGGATCGACGGAATTGTTCATCATGTCAGTATTTTGTCCTCGGCTCATCAAGCAGTTTCTTAATTGTCCGCGTCATCCTTTCAAGGTCCGCGGTCACAGATTCCATAAGCTGGAGCTGATCATCAGTAAGCTTTCCTACATATCCGTCCTTTAGGGTATACGCATTCAGAACGGCGCTTGAAAGAGGCCTTTTGAGCTCATGCGACAGGAATGATATCCTTTTTTTCAGCTCCTCGAATGTTTCGGGATCTATCTTTCCTTCAAGGAGAGACAGTATGTCTGGATCATGAGCATCCATCTGAGACCTGCCTGCCGATCAGCCTCTGATAACTTTTATCACCTCTTCGATATCCGGAACTTCAGGAATATCATATCTGCGGATCCATTTTATTTTTCTGCATTCGTCGATCAGAATGTTAGCTCTGCCGCTCACACCAGCCTTATCGATAAACTGTTCGTACAGTTTCGCCACTTCACCGTGGGGCCAGAAATCGGCAAGAAGTTTAGTCTCTTTAATACCGATGCTTTCAGCCCATGCCTTTTTTGCATACTGCGAATCGACACTTATGCCAAGAGCGACAGTGTTAAGTTCGTCAAAAACCTTTTTTTTGAGCTCAAGCGTCTCCATCTGTATTTTGCAGACACCTGTGAATGCCAGCGGATGGAAACTGAGAAGCACATTCTTTCCTTTAAGTTCTGAAAGTTTTACATTCGCACCATGCTGGTCTGGAATGCAGAAATCGGGAGCCATATCCCCGGTCTTTAAGTTTATTTCTTTCATTTTTATACCTTTTTTCTCAGTTAACTTTCTTAAATTCGGCCCTTCTGTTCTCATACCATGCAGATTCATTGGATGCAGGATTAGCCGGCTTCTCTTCACCGTAGCTGACTATCTTGATCCTCTTTGAATCAATGCCGAGCTGAATCAGTTTATCCTTCACTTCGCTCGCTCTCTTTTCACCGAGTGACATGTTGTAGTCGATGCTTCCCCTTTCATCGGCATGACCTTCAACCCTGATGACCTTTTCCGAGAAGTTGCCCATCCATCTTGAAACAAGCTCGACCTTAGGCATGTCCTCACTTCTGATCGAATACTCATTGTAATCAAAATGAACTGACTGGAACTCTGCATCCGGGTCTTTTGCCGGATCTTCGACTTCCTCGATATCTTCCTTCTTTTCTTTTTTCACTTCCTTTTTCTTCGGAAGGCATTCATCCGGATGTGACTGATAATACTTAACTATCTCGTCACTTTTCTTCTTCACTGCTGCAAAAAGTTCTTTCGCTTTTGCATAATTCTTTTTGTTGACCTCTTCTCTCGCCTTGTTCAGAAGCTCTTCGGCTGCAAGATAGTTCTCCTTGTCACAGTCTTTTCCGATCGAAGCATCTTTAAAAGCCTTCTCCGCAAGCTCCCTTTCAGCTTTCGGCGGCTTGGCACACCCGGAAAACACTCCGAGCATGATCCCGGCAATAATTAAAAGCACCAGATTCCTTTTCATTTTCTCACCCCTCTATAAAAAGTTACTTGACTATCTCTGATGACCATGAAGGAGAGACTGTCTCACCTTCACCGGAATATATCAATATCTGCTTGTCCCCTTTTACATTCGAAATGTACAGCGAGTTCCTCCCTTTCCTGTCAGATGAGAAGACCAGCATTTTACTGTCGGGCGAAAATGAAGGGGATTCGTTCTTGCCCTGTTTCTGCGTAAGCCTTGAAATGTTCCTTGTGGAAAGCTCAAAAAGGAAAATATCAAATGCAAAGAACTCGTCACGGCCTGTAAAAGCGATATATTTGCCGTCAGGACTGTAATCGGGGTCCTGATTGTATTTCCCCTGTTCAGTAATTCTTTCAACTTTTGCAGGGTTATCCGTCCAAAGCCTGTAGATATGCGGGTTTCCGGACCTGTTCGACACAAAAGCGATCTCTTTGCCGTCAGGACTGAAGCTCGGAGCGGTATCTATCGCCATGTTCTTTGTCATTCTGGTAAGTTCGCCGTTTTGCGTGTTCATGACATATATCTCGGCATTTCCATCCTTTGAAAGGCGCAGCGCAATCGATTTGTTGTCAGGATGGGAGGAAGGCGAAGTGTTGAGCCCTTCGTGACTTGAAACAAGCTTTTTCTGCTTGGTCTTCACATCGATGGAGTAAAGGTTAGGATTGTTCTGTTCATAACTTGTGAAATATATCTTCTTGCCGTCAGCAGACCACTCGGGAAGAAGTATTATCTTCTTTTCTGCGTGAACGACCTTCTTGTCAGAACCGTCAAAATCTATTGTAACGAGACTGTACATGTCACCCGATTTTTCAACAAATGCTATTTTGCTGAACATAAAAGAGAAATCCTCTCCCGTAAGAAGCATTACCAGCTCATTGACAAACCTGTACGCCGCTTTTTTTATCGTCTTTGCCGATGATTTGTATTTTTTTGCAAGAACCTGCTTTCCGTCAGCCACGGTAAAGAAGAAAAGTTCAAGCTCAACATTGTCAGACCCTTTTATAGTTCCCTTGATCAGGCCGTTGGCGCCTACATTTATCCAGCTTTTGAAGTCCGTCGATGCGGCCGGAACATCAGCTTTTTCAAGGAAAGACTTGGGATCGAGTATCTTGAAATACCCTGTTATATCGAGTGTCATCTTCATCGCCTCGGTGATCTCGTTGGCAAGCACCGCATCAGCCTGTTCTTTTGCACTGACAGCCGCCACGGCCATGTTGTACTGCGATATTGAACCGTCTGTAACTTCGACTTTTATCTGTGCAAAAGCCGGAATTGCAATAAGTATGATAAAAACCGCAATTATGATCCTGGAATGAAAGGACATTCGAAACCCTCCTGTAGAACTAGTTTTTTCAACTCCCTGTCTTCCGGAAGCGGAACAGTCCCTGTTTTCTTTATAGCTTCAATTACTGAAGAGTCAAACAGATTGTTCCCGGAAGAGTCGATTATTTCAACGCTGTAAACTTCGCCGGAATATGTTATCCTGAAAAAAGCTTTTGCCTGAAGATCTTTAAGCTGATCGTTCTGGATTATCGCCGGGATCTTCCAGTTGTTCCTGATGAGAGCGCTTATCTTCCTTGTGTACATATCGGCTTTCAGTGCAAGCGCAGGATCTGTCACATCTCCGTCCTCGACTCCGTCAGCCGCGCCTTCATTTGTCGTTTCAGCTCTCGCGTCCTCTTTTATCTCTTTCATCGTTCCTGAAAGAAGTTCCGCAAGAGAAGGAGCTTTCGAATCTTTTTTCTCGTCCTTCTTTTCATTCTTTTTATCAGCAGGTGTTATTGAGTTCGCCTTTTCTTTAACCGGAGCTTTCGCGGTATCTTTTTTGGTTATCCTCGGCAGGAGCTTCTGGTCCCTTTCAACTCCGAGTTTCACAAGCCTCGCCTGTACTGAATTGAACTCTATTTTCCTGCTTCTTTCAATGAGGCCCGAGGCAAAAACGGCAAAAAGAAGAAAATGGACAGCAAGTGAAAATGCGAAGAACCTTTTCACCGTCTTGTTTTCATTTTCGCTGTACCTGTTCCCGAAAATGAATGTAACTGTCCGTTCCGTTCCCTGCATTAAACTACTTCTCCCCTTCAAGCGGCTCCGTGACAAGTGAAATACTGTTCACTCCCGCTTTTTTCATTATCGCCATGACCCTTACGACATATCCGTATGAAAGTTCCTTGCTCGCATGGAGAAAGACCTCTTTTTCGCTTTTTATCCTTTCATTAGTTTTCAGCTTTTCTTCAAGATCATCTATCGGCACCGCCGTTTTATCTATGAATATCTGGTTGTTAGCTTCTTTCTTTCCCTTGAACACCCTTATGATGAATTTATCCTTGGGGCTTTCTATGGGAACTGTCTCTGTCTGCGGAAGATCAAGGTCAACACCCTGTTCTATCATCGGAGCTGCGACCATGAAAATTATGAGCAGGACGAAAACCACATCGACCATGGGTGTTATGTTAAGGTCCGATTTTACAGCCCTTCTGCCGCCGTTCCCGTTCATCATTCCCATCAGACATTGCTCCTTTTGATCTGATTTATGAAGTCTGAAGTTATATTTGAAGACTCATTTTCGAACTTGGTGAGAAATGAAAGGAAGTAATTGTAGAAAACTGTGGCGGGTATCGCCGCAATAAGTCCGAAAGCGGTCGTTACAAGCGCTTCAGAAATATGCGGGGCGATCGAACCCAGAGTTGCACTTCCCGTTTTTCCTATTTCCTCGAAGGCGTTCATTATTCCGTAAACCGTTCCGAGAAGACCTATGAACGGAGAGGCGCTTGCCGTTGTTGCAAGGAACTGCAGCCTGTTTTCAAGGAGCTGAACTCTCGCCTGAGATTCCCTTCTCATTGTTCTTTCAACATTCTGGGCAAGCTCGTCCACTTTTGAACCTATGACAGCAAGTCCCTTGCCTTCCCATATCTGCTTTGTCTCCTTGAACTCGGTGTATCCTGCTGAAAACACCATTGCCACAGGAGAATCCTTCATCTTTGAACCTTTCTGGAATATCTCTTCATGACCTATGTTCTTCCAGAAGACAGCGACAAATTTTTCAGTTTCTATCATAGCTTTTCTGTACTGAACGAACTTATATGCGATCAATGCCCATGATACCACGCTGAAAAATATCAGCAGGACCATTATGAAAAGGACCATCATTGAAGAATTTTTGAAAGTGTCGGCAATGCTCATACTTCCGTGAGCCGAAAAAACCGCCTGCTGCAGACTCTGCACTGAGAACATACTTTCCTCCAATTTTGAAAGAGGTTATTACAAGTAACAGCCCATAGTATTGTAAAATTCCCAAAAATAAAGATATTAATACAAAAAAAATTGCTTTATTCTGTATTATCAGTAGTTTCCGAGACAGAAGTTTTTTGCAAGACTGGATATTTCCGATACACCGGATTGAAGTTTTGAACCTTCTATTGAAACTTTTCCTCCCGACACTGTCACAGGAACGAACTTCTGAGGATCTTTTGAACAGACAATGAACACCGAATTTCTGTCAACCCCGATCACATATGACCCTTCAGCTTCCGTCGATCTGTCGATCATGACAAACCCTTCAGCTGAACTTTCAAGCTCTTTCTCAGCATTTTTCAAGGCATTTTCGAACTTTCCGCCCTTTGTCAGAAGTATTCTCGTCATTTTGCTTATATTGCCGTCTTTCATGAGCTCGTCAGTAACGAACTCTGAACCCTTAAGGTAATTACCCGTTAATTCAGCTAATTTCAGCACATTTTGCACTGTCTCTAAATTCGATCTGTCAAGCTTCTCCCTTATTTCCCATGCCTTGGAGAATTCCTCTTTCTGAAGTCTCACCGAGAAAACCGCCTCCCAGAGGTCGGTCGAATCGGGCTGTGTTTTCAGAGCTTTTTCGTAGTATGAAAGGGCTCCATCCATGTCATTTTCAAGATATTTCAAATTTCCAAGGAAAAATAGCGCACCTGTGTGCTCAGGGTCCGCCGACACAACTCCTTCCATTAGCTCTTTCGCTGAAGCGGCATCACCTTTATCGTATGAGATCATTGCAAGATTATAGTTGGATTCGTTCTTCAGAATGTCCTTTGCAACACACTCCCTGAACGCTGACTGCGCCTCATCCGGCTTTCCGAGCTGGCCCAGAACGATAGCTTTATAGAAAAGCGCCTGCGAGTATTTGCTTTTGCTGAATGATTCGAGCGCTTTATCAAATTCATTTTTAACGAGGTGATCTTTTCCATGATTGAAGAAAGAGTCTGTGCTTTCAACATTCTGTTCAAGCAGTTTAAGATTATCCGCATCCCTTTTTGAGGACTTCTGCTGCGAAGTGGAGCATGCAGCGGAAAGCAAAAAAACCACCGATGTCATCAATATCATGATTTTTTTCAAGGCTGTCTCCTTTGAAAAAATTATTTGCACATCTGATATCAGAAATAGTTCTTTACGATCTCGACCCTTTCAGGCTTATCAGTCTTAACTATCTTTCCGACATAGTATCTGTCTGAATTCTTGAGCAGTTCTGCAACCTGATCCTCCGGAACTATCAGCATGAAACCTGTTCCGCAGTTGAATGTGGTGAACATTTCCCTTTCGCTGAGCTCTGCACATTTTTTCATCCATTTAAAGACCGGAAGGACTTTAAAATCACCGTCTATCCTTGCACCGAGACCATCAGGAATGACCCTCGGGATGTTCTCATAAAATCCGCCGCCGGTAATGTGGACCATACCTTTGATGTCAAATTTCTTAAGAAGTTCAAGCACTTCCTTTACATATATCCTTGTCGGTTTGAGAAATTCCTGTGCAACAGTAAGTCCGAGCTCGTCAATTCTATCGTTGACAGAAAGTCCCATTTTGTCGAACACTATCTTCCTTACAAGCGAGTAGCCATTGGAATGAACTCCTGTTGACGGTATCCCGACAATGCAGTCACCCTCTTTTATTTTTGAACCGTCAACGACTTTCGGACGGTCGACTACGCCGACACAGAACCCTGCAAGGTCGTATTCTCCTGCTTCATAAAATCCCGGCATTTCAGCAGTCTCTCCGCCTACAAGCGAACATCCCGCCTGATGACATCCTTCCGCGATCCCTGCAACAACTTCGGCACCTACATCGGCGCTCAGTTTTCCTGTCGCAAAATAATCAAGAAAGAAAAGGGGTTCCGCACCGCACACAATGACATCATTGACGCACATTGCAACAAGGTCTATGCCTATGGTGTTGTGGATATCAGCGTTGAACGCGAATTTGAGCTTCGTCCCGACGCCGTCCGTACCGCTGACGAGAACAGGCTGTTTTATCCCCTCCGGAATGGATACGAGCGATGAGAAACCGCCTATGCCCGCAAGCACTTCAGGCCTCATTGTCCGCTTCACGAGCGGCTTGATCTTCTCGACCATTCTTGTTCCTTCGTCTATGTCAACCCCTGCACTTTTGTAATTGATCTGTGACATCATTCCCTCCGGAATTTTCAAGGTGGAAAAATACTGCCCTAATATATTTAATCACAACTCATAAGTCAATTTGTCGTTGAATCGGGATTTTAAAGATATTTTATTCTTCCGTTTTGTCTTTTTCTTCGATCTGATCATGCTCGTTTTCACCTGCCAGTGAAAGATAATTCAGTCTTTGGAATAACTTTTCTTTCATAAATTTCTTTCATTCTCTGCTGAGCAAGTTCCGGATTTTCAATCTCCTGAACCCGTTCATATCCAACCTGTGCAAGCCACTGTTTAAACGGCTCTGCTTTCGGTGACGGGATCGACTGAATTATTCTGAACATATTTCTTGTGTTTGCACAATCTGTTGCATACTTTTTGCCGTCTGAACTCAACAATTTCAGTTGTACCCAAATTGGGGACAACTCAAGTTCAACAAACTCTCTTTGCTTTATTTTACCCCAGTATTGTCTTGGTGTTGGCGAATTTGACAACACCTCAACAATATCAACAACAGAAAAATACCATTCTTCATTATGCCAGACTCTTCTGATCTTTTTTCCTTCAAAAACTATCATTTTATGTACGGTCATTTATTTACCTCCGCAACTATTATTTCGAATTTGCATTCAATTTTTTACCATCCACACAATACCACGAATCAAAACTGCTTTCAAGTTAAAAAATCCAATGCTCCATATTGCTTGACTTCAAAACGGCAGTAATTAGAATAGCACCAATTTATTGTTTATTAATATTGGAGGCAAGTTATGGAAAATAATAACAAAATTGAAACTGCACTAACCTTTGACGATGTTCTTCTTGTGCCTCATCATTCCGAAATTCTTCCGCATCAGGTCGATATCTCGTCCCGTCTTACCAAAAAAATACTTCTCAACACTCCGCTGATCAGCGCCGCAATGGACACGGTCACTGAAGAAGACACTGCCATTGCAATGGCAAGGCATGGAGGAATGGGCGTCATTCACAAGAATATGACCATCGAAGAACAGGCGAAAATGGTCAAAATGGTCAAACGGTCGGAATCGGGTGTGATAACAAATCCGATCACAATATCACCCAACGCCCGCATCAGCGATGCACTTGAAATGATGCAGAGCAACAGGATATCGGGAATTCCTGTGACTGAAGGTGAAAAGCTGGTCGGAATAATAACCAACCGCGACCTCCGTTTTGAGACGAATATGGAAAAAAAGGTCGGAGAGCTCATGACAAGAAAGCTCGTGACGGTCAAAGAGAACTTTCCGATGAGCGAAGCAAAAAAACTGATGCACGAACACAGGATCGAGAAACTTCTTGTGGTCGATGCTAACGGCGGACTTGCAGGACTCATCACAACAAGAGATATCGAAAATCAGGAAAAATTCCCCAATTCTGCTAAAGATCTGCTCGGAAGGCTTGTAGTGGGCGCGGCGATAAGCCCGTCAAAAGAAGGAATGGAAAGAGCTTCAGCGCTTGTTCAGGCGGGAGTTGACGCTCTTGTCCTTGACTCGGCTCACGGTCATTCCAGAAATGTCATCACCACAACAATGCAGCTCAAACTGCTTTTCCCTGAAGTCGATCTCATAGTAGGCAACATTGTAACTGCTGAAGCCGCGGAAACCCTGTTCCAGGCAGGGGCTGATGTCGTCAAAGTCGGCATAGGACCCGGCTCGATATGCACAACAAGGATTATTGCAGGAGTAGGATATCCTCAGCTTTCAGCGGTATTGAATGTCGCACCTGTCGCAAGGAAATGGAAACGGGCTCTCATTGCCGACGGCGGAATAAAATATTCAGGCGACATCGTTAAAGCGATCGCTGCCGGAGCCGACGCAGTGATGATAGGCGGAATGTTCGCAGGCACCACCGAAGCTCCGGGCGAAATGGTCCTCTATCAGGGCCGGTCATATAAAATGTACCGCGGAATGGGATCTCTCGGCGCCATGAAAAAAGGGAGCAAGGACAGATATTTCCAGGATAATGTAAGTGACGAACAGAAATTCGTTCCGGAAGGAATTGAAGGCCGCGTTGCACATAAAGGACCGATATCAGACACTATCTACCAGCTTTCAGGAGGGCTCAGAGCCGGATTCGGATACCTCGGCGCACCGAACATAGAGACTTTGCGTAAAAATGCCAAATTCGTCCAGATCACAAATGCAGGATACCGCGAAAGCCATGTCCATGATGTTACGATAACAAAGGAAGCTCCGAACTACAGACCGGAAAAGGATTGATCACACTCCGGTCTTTTTCCCGAAATATCTGAAAACCACGAACACTATTATCAGCTGGACAGCTATCAGAAAATACGGATCGATGAAAAAGCCTGCCGGAAAATAGCCGAAAACAAGTGCGACCGAACCGATGACCAGAGCATAAGGCACCTGAGTTCTGACATGTTCGATATGACTCACCCCGCTTGACATGCTTGACATTATGGTGGTATCGGATATCGGTGAGCAGTGATCTCCGAATATCGCTCCGGTAAGAATTGCACCTGTCACAATGAAAATATATGATAACGGGTCTGCACCGCCGCTCTGCGTCATTGCAAGGGCCAGAGGCAAGGCTGTCGGAAAAAGGAGCGCCATGGTGCCCCATGAAGTGCCTGTGGCGAAACTCGCTATGCAGGCAGTGATATAGACGATCGCCGGAAAACCCCACAGAGGAAGTTTGTCCGACAGGAAAAACGCAAGATTTTCGGCAGTTTTCAATTCTGTGATAACTCCGCCGAGACCCCATGCAAGAACAAGGATTATCATCGCGGTGATCATTGATTTTATCCCTTCCACCCACGAAGAAACGGCATCCGTCACCGTGCCTGTACCTGAAAAGACCATAAGTATTCCGGCTGTAAGCGATGCTATAAGGGACCCCCATATCAGAACTTTAAAAGAGTTCGCGTTTGAAATGATCTCTTTTATTGAATGCCCGTTACCATCAAGAGCTGAGAGACCGCTGATGATAATTCCGGCCATTGTTGCAACGATGAGGACTATTACGGGGATCGCGGCATTGTACCACTTACATTTTGACATATCGGGAATTTTCAACCCCCGGAAATCGCCTGCAGCAGACCGCTCTCCGTCAGTCTCCCCCGAACCCGACCTTTTTTCAGCTTCAAGCATCGGTCCGAAATCCCTTTTCATTAAAATGTATACCGGAATAAACACTAAAAGAACTATCGCATAGAAACGGTAAGGAAGTGAATAAATGAAAACCGAATAGGGATCTATATTAAGGGCCGAATTTTTCAATGCATCACCTATAAGCCCCACTTCATATCCTATCCAGGTGCTCAGCAGTGCAAGAGATGCAACAGGAGCTGAAGTCGAATCGACAATGAAGCTGAGCTTCTCCCTGCTTACTTTGTATTTGTCCGTAAGAGGGCGCATCGTATTCCCGACAATGAGGGTATTCGCATAATCATCAAAAAATATGAGCACTCCGGCCGCCCATGAAAGCATCAGTGATTTCGGACCGGTATCAGTCTTTTTTGACAGCGCGTTAACTATTCCGTGCATTCCGCCCGAAGCAGTTACTATCCCCACCATTCCTCCTATCATGAGCGAAAAAAGCACTATCATGATGTGGCTTTCATCATTAAGACCTCTCACTGCATAGGTATCAACGGTCTTTAAAAATCCTGATGAAAATGAAAAGACAGCGCCGTTACCGCTGTTGAGAAGCACTATCGCGGCTCCTGACCAGACACCGCAGAAAAGAGAGATGATCACCTGTTTTGTGATGAAAGCAAGGCCTATTGCGATCAATGGCGGAAGAACCGACTGGACAAGCGGATCTGTAAAAATTATTAGAGAGCAGACAACTGTAAAAAGAACAGAATAGACGGCTGTCTTTAAATATTTTTTCATTTATGACCGGCTTTCATTTTTCTGGATGCCAGATGGCGCCTGTATTCCGAATCAATGCTTTCGGGGTCCCCAAGATTGTAGACAAGTACATTTCTGAGAAAAAGATATGAATCAAGAGGAAGTTCAGAGAATTCAAAAGCTACTCCGTCAGAATCTTTCCTTACGACAGATCCCGTCAGTACAATCTCTCCTGATGTCGAATCAGATACCACCTGAACGGTTATCGTCGCCTTGTCGCCGACTTCACACGGATGGTTCAGAATGAGATATATCCCGGCAAGACTGATGTCCCGCACACTGCATTTTTTTCTGATATTGTTGATGCTCACAACGGCATCGACCTTATAATTAACCCTTATCAGCTTCCTTTTTCCCATTGTGTCCCCCATCAACTGCAAGGCATTATAAGGTGTTGTATTAAACTAGTCAAATTCATGCCCTGTTTAAATTGACCGCATGAAAATCACGGTTATAATTGCCCTCTGCAGATACTTACTGCATAGGAAACATTAAAGGTCCGAGGTGTAAAATGACAGAGATCAGAAACCTGCTGAATGAAGATCAGGAAAAAACGGCAGCCGGCAATTTCATTAAAGATATTATTGAGAACGACCTTGCCTCCGGTAAACATCAGAAGATCGTTACCCGCTTTCCGCCTGAGCCGAACGGATACCTTCATATAGGTCATGCAAAGTCGATATGCCTTAATTTCGGTCTTGCAAAAACATTCGGAGGGCAGTGCAATCTCAGGTTTGACGACACAAATCCGGAAAAAGAGGATGTTGAGTATGTCGACTCCATCCAGAACGATGTGAAATGGCTCGGTTTTGACTGGGGCGGAAATCTTTTTTATGCATCATCATACTTTCAGCAGCTTTATGAATGGGCTGTAAAAATGATCAAAGAAGGTAAAGCGTTCGTGTGCTGTCAGACCCTCGAAGAGATAAGGCGGGACAGAGGTACGGCGAAAGGAGCCGGCGCTGAAAGTCCGTGGAGGAACCGTTCCGTTGAAGAAAATCTCGATCTTTTTGAAAGAATGAAAAAAGGTGAGTTCAAGGAAGGAGAGTACATGCTCCGTGCAAAGATCGACATGGCACATCCGAATGTACTTCTCAGAGACCCTGTCATGTACCGTATAAAACACTCCGAACACCACAACACCGGGAACGAATGGTGCATTTATCCTACATATGATTATGCTCACGGTCAGAGCGATGCGATAGAAGGCATAACCCATTCCATATGCACACTGGAATTTGAATCTCACAGGCCTCTTTACGAATGGTTCCTTGAAGCTATCGGTATTGAAAAGAAACCGCGTCAGATCGAATTCGCAAGACTTAATCTCACAAACACGGTCATGAGCAAAAGACTGCTCCTTAAACTGGTGAAAGAAGGCTTTGTCAAAGGGTGGGACGATCCGAGGATGCCAACCATAGCCGGAATGAGAAGAAGGGGTTACACTCCTGAATCCATTAGAGATTTTGCTGAAAGGATCGGCGTTGCAAAAAGAGACAGCGTCGTCTCGATAAACCTTCTGGAACACTGTCTGAGAGAAGATCTGAACAAAAAAGCTCCCAGATACATGGGTGTCATCGATCCTCTTAAAGTTGTCATAACAAATTATCCTGATGGTCAAACGGAAGAGTTCGAAGCTGTCAATAATCCTGAGGATGAAAATTCAGGAAAACGTAAAGTTCCCTTCTCGAAGACACTTTACATTGAAAGAGATGATTTCATGGAAACACCTCCTTCTAAATTCCACAGGCTCGCTCCCGGAAAAGAAGTCAGGCTCAGGGCGGCATATTACATCACCTGCACTGATGTCATAAAAGATGCCGGCGGGAACATCACTGAAATTCACTGCACCTACGATCCTCAGACAAAAGGCGGCTGGTCAGCTGACGGAAGAAAGGTCAAAGGAACAATTCACTGGGTCAGTGCGGAAAATTCCTTAGATGTTGAAGTAAGACTTTATGAGCATCTTTTCAATGCCGAAGATCCGATGATCTGCGAGGAAGGAAAGACCTTCCTTGACAACATGAACCCGGATTCTTTAAAAACCGTCAGAAACGCAAAAGCTGAAATAAATATAAAAAACCTCAGGTGCGGCGACAGGTTCCAGTTCGAAAGACTGGGGTATTTCTGCATTGATCCAGATACCGGAGGAAACAATATCGTTATAAACAGAATAGTGACCCTGAAAGACAAATGGGCAAAAATACAAAGATCGGAAGAATGACCAAAATTGACAAATTTGATCATACAGATAAAATGTTCAAAAGTATGACAAGGTGTATTAAGGGAGCAGGTTGTGACTAAAAAAGCAAAAGTTCTGATAGTTGATGACGATCTCGAACTTCTTTCAACGATGTCGAGATATCTGGAGCTGAAAGGAATTGAAGTTGTTACAAAAGGAAGCGGTGAAGAGGCGGCCAATATAATAGAAACTGAGAAATTCAATCTTATAATACTTGACATCGTACTTCCCGGAGCAAGCGGAATAGAGATCCTTAAAACGATAAAGGCAAAAAAACCGGATCAGAAAGTGATCGTCATGACCGCAATGCTCTCCATTGAAAATACGATCGCGGCGCTAAGGGAAGGTGCTGTGGAATATCTTCTCAAACCTTTTTCAAGCATGGAATATATCTGGACAGTTATCGAAGAATATCTCTGATCAGCTCTTCAGCTTTTTAGTGTGTTTAACTCTTTCCTTGAATTTATTGAGAAAATCTCTTTCAGCATGTTTTTTCAGCCTTAGTATGGCGTTCTTGAAAGCACTGACATCGCTTCTTCCATGTCCTACGCCAATAAGATGGTTTGTCCCCAGAAGAAGAGCTGTACCGTAAAGATTATACTGGAACTGTGAAAAAACCTCTCCGAATATTTTATTGAAAAAGAACGCTCTTGTTCTTTTCCATCTGGGAGGAGCGATTTTTGACTTTATCATAAGACTTATGGCTTCGTTGAGACCTTCCACCGTTTTAAGTGTAATATTTCCTGTGAAAGCATCCGTGACCAGCACATCCACATTGGGATCTACAAAAAGACGGTTTCCCTCAATAAATCCGGTATAGTTAAGACCCGATCTTTTTAAAAGCTCAGATGCATCTACGACTGTTTTAGTTCCCTTGTTCTCCTCTTCTCCGACATTGAGTATCCCGATCGTAGAATCCTCAAGTCCGGTTATGCAGAACCTGTAAGCCTCTCCAAGTATCCCGAAATCAAGATAGTTTTCGGCTTTTGGCTCAATGGTCGCTCCGAGATCAAGTATTATGAGCTTTTTTGAATCAACAGACGGATATATGGCGGCAAGTGCCGGTCTTGAAATAGACTCCAGTATACCGCTTTTGAAATAACTCACTGCTACGACAGCTCCGGTATTTCCTGCAGAAAAGAACGCGTCGCCCTTTCCTTCAACGAGAAGATCTATCCCTTTGTGTATTGAAGAATCATTCTTTTCGCGATAGGCTTTGGCCGGAGAATCTCCCATTGCTATTTCAGAAGAACTGCTTACGATCCTGACATTTTCAGGCAGATCCCCGTCAATGCAGGAAAGGATATCTTTTTCAGTACCTACAAGCAGAACTGTAAGATCTTGATATTCTTTGCAAAGTTCAAGAACTGACTGGACAGGGACGGCACATGCTTCATCACCGCCCATTGCATCGACAATTATGGTTGCCGACATTTATTTTTTACTGTTCTTCGAGCGAAACGAACTCTTTACCTTTGTAATTTCCGCAACTTGGACAGATTCTGTGCGGCACGGTCGTTTCACCGCATTTCGGACATATTATTGTAGCAACCGGGCTCATTTTCATGTGTCCGCCTCTTCTTTTTCTTGAGCGGGCTCTTGTGTGTTTTCTTTTTGGAACCATTTAATCCTCCTAACTATGCTCAGTTTGTTTCATCTTCTGCATTGCATCCGCATTTCTTATCATTCAGGTTCGTGCCGCATCTCGGACACAATCCTGCACAGTCATCACTGCAGAGTATCTTACCCGGGACATTCATCACGACAGTCTCTCTCACAAAATCGTCAAGCTCTATGCTGTCTCCGCTGTAGAAATAATCTACATCATCAGAAGACTTTTCAGGAAAAAGGTAATATGATTCCGACACATCAGTACAAACCTCAAGGTCGGCAGCACATCTGTCACAGACAGTTCCTATCGTGAAATTCCCAACAAATTTCAAACATACGGTTTCGCCTGCACGGTAGAAGCTTACTTCCAGATCCAGACCTTTCAGGCTGGAACCATGATTGTATTCATCATTTTCTTCAGTGAATTCAACTCTTTTCTTTGAAATGGAGTCGGTTATTTCACTCAGGTAAAGCTTCATAGTTTTTAAACAAGCAAAAAATCAACAGGCAGAATATAGTCCAAAAAGGGTGGTTGTCAAGATTCCTGCTTCCGGAAACTACTCGGGCTTCTCTGCCGGGCTCTCTGTTCCTGAAGACGGAACGGGTGTCTGAGCTGGCTGGTCTTCGAATTTTTCAGTTGTGCTGAGTATCTTTGTAAAACCTTTGTCCTGAGATCTTTTGAAGATATCCGCCTTTCCATCGGTGTCGGTATCCTTTTCAATCCTTTCAAGTACGCCGTTCGCATAGAATTCCCAGTAATCAGGCTTTCCGTCGCCGCTCTGGTCTATTTCTATCAGGATAAGTATCCCTTTTTCATCGTAATTCTTCCATGTATCGGTATTTTCATCGAACTGGAAATCGAGCTCTTTTCTTCTCACGATTCCGTTAACATAGTAGTCGGCGACATCAATTTTTCCATCGAAATCAAGGTCTATCTCCTCTTTTGAAACTGCACCTGTTTCGTCAAAATACCGCCACACATCGATCTTTGTATCCCTGTTAAGGTCCATCATCTTTACAAATATCTGAAGGACCGTTTCATCCTTTTTGCCGCCATCATCCGATATCTTCTTGAAAACATTCACTATGTCGGGCTGTTTATCTTTGTTTATGTCATACTTCTTTATCACATAGACCTTCGGATCAAATTCCAGCTTGCCGCCTTTTGCTGTAAGCTCTTTTTCGCCGGACTTAACCGGATCAACGCTTTTTGTTTCAATTTTCTTACCGGCCGTTGAACAGGCAAATAACGACATGCACATCAATATCAGAAAATATCTTAACATATTCATTTCCACCTCTTGAAATAGAAAAACTGGTGAAATACTAAAGCCACGGCTTTAAAAAATCAATTTTTTGAACTATATTCCGACCGTTAAACCGTCATAGGCCGGAATAATATGTCCGGGAAGTTTTCTGATGACAGTTCCATGGTCAAATGAATGGTTCATATGTGTAAGATAGGCTCTCTGCGGAGAT
>JAKLDO010000139.1 GCA_022703485.1 bacterium | reverse complement strand
TCTTTCGGGCTTCCTGTGATAATTTCCGAGCAGTACAAAATGGTGATGTTCGATGATGTAAATGCTCCCGATGCGTCGACTCTCGCGGGTCAGCAGCTTTTCCCGTGGTCAGGCAACCTTGATTATGAGCACAAAGGTCTCGGTGACATTTCGTTCGGACTTCAGTGGGCGCCTTTTTCACAGGAAAGAAAGAACAGGTTCATGAGCTGGCTAATTGGTATGAATGTCACTTTCCCGACAGCTTCGGTAAAAACCCCTGAAGGGATGAATGTCCGCTCGACAAGTACGGACGGATCTTCAATAGTTGTTCCGTCAGGTGATGCCGGAAGCATGGGCGACGGGCTTTTCAAACTTGATTTCAGGACGGCGGCTTCCAAAAGATACAGTGTCGCCGAACCGTATCTTCAGTTGATGTTCTCTCTGCCTGTCAATTCGTCTAAATCGATATACAACGACCCGAAGGAATCTTTCACGATCAACACAGGTGCTGAAATATATCTTTACGAGAACAAGAATCTCGGACAGGTTTTTAAGCTCAGGACCGATATAGAGGTAATGTACACGAACAAAGGCGATGCCTACAATGCGATAGCTGATGCGAGATGGGTCTATGACGGCACAGCTGATGCTGATATTTATGCAAAACTTCCAGTCGAAGATCCGTGGGTTCAGATATCAGGAATGCTGAAGCTTTCTGCAAGGGTCTGGAAATATATCGAACTTGGCGGTTATGCAAAATTCGGTTACAGGCATAAACATTATCTTACAAATGCAAATGAGGGCTCACCGAGCCATATTCCCGGTCTTGACAGCGAAAGGACTCCATGGATAGGAGGTTCTGATCAGCAGAGCAAGCTCGGCGGAAGGCTTCTTGCCGAGGAATATTTCGTTCTTGACTGGGGATTTAACCTTAAAGCCCTGTTCTGATGATCATTTTCAGATTATTAATTTCTTAAAAGGATAAAAAGATGTCATTAGCCGGAAAAAAGATCCTTTTCGCCAGAATTTGCGGAACGGGTGTGAGTTCCCTTGCTCTTACCTGCAAAAAGATGGGTGCCGAGGTCATCGGTGTCGATCTTGCATACTATCCTCCGGTCAGCACAAAGCTTAAGGAAGAGAACATCCCGTGCTTTGGCATGGACAGATTCTTTGAAATAATTGAAAACGACAGGCCTGATCTAATAGTAGTAGGCAATGCTCTGGGCGGAAAGTCGAAAGAGGCCGAATTTATAACAAAAGGGACGATACCTTTCTATTCCATGCCTTCTTTCATGGAGGAGTTCCTTTTTGAAAACAAGCATCCTGTTGTAATTGCGGGAACTCACGGCAAGACAACAACGACCACGATATTCAGCGAGCTTCTTGACGGTATCGGCAAAAACCCGTCATACATGATAGGCGGGATCCCTGAATTCTCCGGAACCAATTCAGCATACTCAGAGGAAGAAAGTTATTTTGTGATAGAAGGTGACGAATATGATACGGCTTTTTTTGATAAGGGTCCCAAATTCCTTCACTACAAGCCTGAAACTTCTGTGATAACTTCAATAGAGTTCGATCACGCCGATATCTATGATTCTGTTGACGCGATATTTGCAAACTTCAGAAAACTTGTTGATATTACCAGAAAAAGAGTGATCCTGTGCCTCGATTATGCATATAACAGAAAACTTCTTGAATTCATTCCTGAAAATAAACTTTTCACCTATTCGACCTCTGATGTTTCCGCTGATGCTTTTGTCAGTTTTGAAAAGAGGGTCGATAACTCGATGGAATTCTCGGTCAGGTTCAAAAACGGGAAAAAATTCCTTTTCAGGTCGCCTCTTTTCGGTGATCAGAACCTGATGAACCTCGGTGCCCTTGTTTCTTTCCTTCACTGCGAAGGATTTGACCTTGAAGATAAAAAGACACTGAGGGTTTTTGAGGGAATGAAGGGGATAAAAAGGCGGCAGGAGCTTATCGGCAGGATCAACGGCGGTCTTGTTTTCAGTGATTTCGCGCACCATCCGACAGCAGTGAGGCTCACTCTTGATTCCTTCATAAAGTTCTATCCTGAAAAAAAGGTTTCCGTGATCTTTGATCCGGCTACTAATTCAAACAACCAGAATGTGTTCGAGAAAGAGTACACGCAGATCTTCAAGGCGGCTCAGAAAGTGGTGATAGGTCATCCGCCGAAACTTAATAACTTCCCGCCTGAAATAAGGTTCTCGCCTGAAAGAGTTGTGGGTGAGATCAATGCGGAAGCCGGTCACGAAAAAGCGTTTTATATCAAGGAAATCGATAGTGTTATTAAATGGTTGACCGATAACAGTTCAAGTGATACTGTCACCGTAATAATGTCTAATTCCGGTTTTTATGAATTCTTTACAAAGATAATCCCTCATTTCGATAAATGATCAGATACACTGCACTTTTCATAGTAATTCTCCAATTTGTCTCATGCAGTTCAAGTTCTGAAGAAGTAATTGACCGTGATCAATTGACAGGCGACGAAGATCTGATAGCCGATCCTGATATTTACAAAACGGATGAAGGTCCTGACGCTGATATTGATATGACTGACGGTGCTTTTGATGAAGATGATATTGAAACAGTTGATGATTCTGAGCCGTATGACGATGATGACCCTGAAAATGATGATGATACTGATAACGATGCGGACATTCCTGAAACGGTGTTCCCTGAGTGTCTGAGCTATAAAAGTCCTGTTTCATCGGCTGTTCTGAAAGATGCCGGTCTTAAAGAAATTTCAGGAATTGCAGTTAGTTATAAAAATCCAGGTATCATATGGGTCCATAACGATTCAGGGGGAGATGCGGCGCTTTTCGGTATAGGTTTTGACGGAAAGATCATTGCTAAGCTCACTCTTAAAGATGCCGTGAATACTGACTGGGAAGCGATGTCACTAAGTAAATGCGGTGCAGATGAATGTTTCTATATCGGCAATTTCGGTGATAACTCACTGAATAGAGACGATTACTCAATATTTGTGTTTAATGAGCCTGTCATTTCTTCAACAGGCCAGCTTGTTGAGATCGAGGTCACTGATTATACTGAATATCCTTTCTTTTTTGAGGACGGGCACCATAACAGCGAGGCTCTGGCAGTGAATTCTGACAGTACGCTTTATATTTTCTCAAAGGAGATCAGTGTCACTCAGGTCTATTTTGCACCTTTACTCGATCCTCAAAATGCTACTGAATTCAAGAAGATAGGACAGCTGGACACAGGGATCGAGGTTCCGGGATATCCGGCGGAAGCTCAGCCTTCACTTGTCACAGGCGCCGACATCAACAGGAACGGCACGAGACTTCTTCTTAGAACTTACGGTATCTACACAACCGATAACGACGGAATAAGGGAGTTCATTTTCAATAAAGGTTTCTTTGAAGAGATCTTTGTGAAAACACCCGTTTTCGTGCCGGAAGGAAAAGATATGCAGGGTGAAGCAATATCCTACAACCCGTTCACAGGCGGATATGTCCACATCTCCGAATTTTATAATAAAGTCGTGGACTTCGACCCCAACATTTGGGTCGTTGACTGTCAGAATTAAATAAGCAGTCCTGCGATGTTTGCTGTGATGAAGCAGGCGAATGTTCCTGCTATTAAGGCTTTTATTCCAAGAGATGCAAGATCGCTGCGTCTTGATGGCGCCATTGTGCCGATGCCTCCGAGGAGTATGGCGATAGATCCCAGGTTGGAAAATCCGCAAAGTGCGTAAGTGGCGATAATTGTGCTTCTTTCCGAAAGGGCGGTTGCGGCATCTGCATTCATCTTGGTCATTGCGTCATAGGCGATGAATTCGTTCAGTACGGTCTTCTGGCCAAGAAGTGTGCCGACCTGTCCTGCTTCTTCCCACGGAACACCCATTAAAAATGCAAAAGGCTTGAATATCACGCCGAGCACTGCTTCCATTGAAGTCCCGAAAAATCCGAAGAAATAGTTGAACATTGAAACGAAAGCGATGAAAGCTACAAGCATTGCCGCAACATTTATTGCAAGATAGACTCCTTCGCCTGCGCCTCTTGCCGCCGCATCTATAGCGTTTTTATCAGTTATCGGAATGGCTATCTGCTTAAGATCGGAAGTCTGAGGAACACCTGTTTCAGGAACCATTATCTTTGCAAAGATTATCGCCGCCGGAGCGCTCATCACACTTGCCGCAATGAGATGTCCTGCACTTACTCCCATATTGACATAGGCCGCAAGAACTCCGCCTGCAAGGGTTGCAAGCCCTCCGGTCATGACGCACATAAGCTCGCTCCTTGTCATTTTTTCAATATAAGGTCTTACCATCAGAGGGGCTTCTGTCTGCCCGATGAAGATATTTGCCGCCGCTGACAGGCTCTCCGCACCGCTTGTTTTAAGCACCTTTGCCAGAAGCCATGCGAATGCCTTTACAAAAAGCTGAAGAATTCCGAAATAATAAAGCACGGCGAAAAACGATGAGAAGAATATTATCGTAGGCAGTATGGTCAGCGCAAATGACCATTCTTTAAGCAGTCCGCCGAAAACGAAATCAGAGCCTGCACCGGTGAAATCGATCATCTTTGAAAAGGCTTTGTTCAGAAAATCGAAAACAAGCTTGCCGGGATAGGTCTTAAGTATCAGCAGGGCAAAAACGAACTGGATGAGTATTCCGTATATCACGACTTTAAAATCGAACTTTTTTCTGTTTTCGCTCAAAGCCCATGCAATTAATATGAAAACAAAGATACCCGCAATACCGGCAATTCTTTCCATGAAACATCTCCATATGCTAAATAAACATGCGGATTATATATTGAAAGCGCCTGCAATATCAAGATAAGGAAAAAAAGATGGTAGCGAGAGAGTGACTTGAACACTCGACCTGCGGGATATGAGTCCGCTGCTCTAGCCAGCTGAGCTATCTCGCCATAATTTGGTGCTCGTATTCGGACTTGAACCGAAACTCTCTCACGAGAAATAGATTTTGAGTCTATCGCGTCTACCAATTCCGCCACCTGGGCAAAGCAAACTGCTTTGCTTTGACCCTAATCCTTTAGGAATTGCCGATGCGAGCTTACGAGCAGGCAATCGGGGGCCAATTCACACATTCTACACAGAAAATGCACTAAAATCAATTGCTCAAAATAAAATTTTTATGTTAGAATCAATTCATGTCCAATAATTTATATTCAAATTCAATTTTCTGGATCGACACTGACAAAATAAAACCAAACCCTTTTCAACCAAGGCGCGAGTTTGATGAG
>JAKLDO010000138.1 GCA_022703485.1 bacterium | reverse complement strand
ACATTCAAGGTGACGAACAGAAAAGCCCGTAACGGTATCAACCCGAAAACCCGTGCAGTCATCAAGATCAAGGCTTCAAAGTCAGTCGGCTTTAAACCGGCGCCTGTATTCAAAAGCGAGCTGTAATTCAGCCGTCTGTGAATTTTCAGACCCTTCCTCCGGGAAGGGTTTTTTTGTATCACCGCCTCTCTCTGGCTCCTCATAGTTCTACGACGACGGCTTGACCGCCACAACTTTAGTGAAGGAGGTTCCCCTCCCCATTTAATTTGAACTTCTCAAAAAATTTGTGTACATTCTTTCTAATATTTTGCGCAAAGATAGTTCAATGGAGTTAAAATGGCTAAGATATTTAAGCAGGGTGATCTTGATGGATTATGCGGAGTTTACAGCCTGATAAATGCATGTTGCTATTTTGGATGTACCGAGGATGAATGTGAAGAATTATTCACAAAATCCATCAAATACCTCAATGAAAACAATAAACTGGAAACTGCGTTATTAAAAGGTCTTTCATTTTTATGGATCAGAAAGCTTGTAAAAAATGTTTTCTCTAAATTTCTCAGTGATGGAACAATAATTTTTGAAAGAAAATCACCGTCTTTAAATGAATATTGGAATACAATAAGTAAATTTCTGGATGAAAATAAAGGCGGATGTGTTTTTGTCAGATTTGAAGATAGCAAAGACGATCATTTCTCAATTATAACAAAAGCCTCGGATTCGAAGCTGACTCTTCATGATTCAAGTAACTTTTTACCATTTAAAATAGAAGAATGCACTGTTGGAAAACCAAAGAAAAAAGGGGTTTACCAGTTTTATCCCAAAGAAACATATTTCTTTGCCCGTCCGGAAAAGAAGATCAGACTTTAACTTTTGAAAAATGGTCCGAGAAGTGATTCTGACGAGGAATTTTCCCATTTGGCAAACAGCCAAATCCCTCTGATTGTGGTTTCATCAACACCTTCTTTTAAAATTTCCTTTTTTATGTCAGGATCTTTACAGATCTGTCTATAGCTGTCAGAGAGTGTCCATATTGTTTTTTTTGATTCTAAGGGCATTGCAGGGTCTAGAACCTTGGGATTATCAGTTAGATCCTGCTTATCCGGATCAATTAACAGATAATGGGATGCAACAGCATCATCATATGTCCCTATTTTTATCATCAATGCATAATTTTTCCGGATATTTTCCGCTGAACATAGATACTTCTTTGCTATAGTGGAGTTGGACATTGTTGTTTTTGATTCTTTTGGACTCCATGGATATTCTTCTTTTGCGGCAAGCTGAACTGCTCCATCAGTGATTTCTGAAAGAATATCTGCATATAGAGGCACAAGGGAAATTCCGCTTCTGGAATAATATAAATTCTTCATAGCAAATTTATTTAAATATTCCGGTGTTTTATTCTGAAACTTTTTGCCGCCAAGCAGCACAAGGATCATTGCAAGTGATGTTATAAGGCACCCTTCATTTTCAATATTGTTCTTGCCAGGCCTATCCGGCTTGTCGCCTTTGAATTTTCGTATCCATTCAGAGGCTTTGCTTTCAGGCAATCTGTTTTTAGAAACAAGAATTTCAATAATTGTCGGACGATGCCACATTTCACATTTTGCCCACTCAGGATCATCCTGCCTGAAAGGCCATTTTGCAGATAACTTCATAAAACACCTCTTCTGGTACAATTTTTGAAAGTTTATCAAATAAATACTTCTTTTCAAATAAACTTCCCCTTTTCCCTCTGCTTCGTCCCGGTTATGCGTAGACGGCTCCCCCGCTCCGCAGGAATAATTGATTCATTTCAATAAATTTAGTAGTTTGAAAGACAGTTATTAACCACCGGTGGAGACCAACTTGAGCGATAAAACCGTCTATAAGCTGAATATGGACATCAAATATGATTATCTGGAAAAGATAAAGGTCCCTGAGATCGTTAAAAACTGTAAAGACAAATGGTTTAATCAGACATTGTGCAAAGTGAATTCATCGGTCCTCCGTCTAGGGATATTCGAAGGTGAGTTTCATATGCACAGGCATGATAATGATGATGAAGTGTTCTTTGTGCTGAAGGAAGCTTGATTCTTGAAACGGAGAAAGGGGCCTTTGAATTAAAGCAGTACGAAGGGATCTGTGTCCCGAAAGGAACAATGCACCGTCCGGTGGCAACAGAAAAAGCGGTCGTCCTGATGATTGAGAATCTTGGAATAAAGCCCGAAGGCGACTGAATTTGTAAACTGGACATTGAAAGGGGCTGCGTAAAAATTGTGTCTATTTTCTATTGGGAATTCCAGAATTTAGTTCAGTCGATTATATCAAGTATTTCCAGAGGATGTGATATAAGTCTGTCCGCCCCTTCAAGGTCTTCTTTCTTTCCGAAACCCCAGAGGCATCCGAATGTAAAAACGCCTGAGTTCTTCCCAGTGAGGACATCGGCTTTCATGTCGCCGACAAAGACCGTTTCGTTCAAGGGAACGCCTGTGATCTCTGATATTTCATAAACGCCGTAAGGGTCCGGTTTAAGCGGCTTTCCGGCCCTTTCCCCGAGAACGGTCTCGAAATGATACTGAGGAAGCACGGCCTGAGCGTTCAGAACCGCGTATCTGTGTTCTTTATTTGTAAGTATTGATATCTTTATTCCTTTCGCGACAAGTGTGTCAAGCAGTTCTGTCACACCGTCATAAGGAGGGATCGTCTTCATGTCTCTGCCGTAGTAAAGCTCCAGCACCTGCGGAATGAGCCTGCGGGCTGTTTCGTCACCCGTACCCTGAGGCAGAGCTCTTTTAAGCAGAGTCATCATGCCGTCACCCACAAAATTTTTATATTCTTCATAGCTTCTGCGCACAAAACCGTTCCTTTCCAGCACATCATTATTGCATTCCATTATCATCTGCAGAGTGTTGAGCAGAGTCCCGTCCATATCGAATATCACAGATCTGACCTTCATGAAACCTCCTGAAAAAAACTTTTGGATGATACATAAATTTTTACGGGATTACAAAAAGATTTGTTACGCTTTCAGCTTTTTGCCGCTGTATGAAACTTCCGGTTCTGCGACCGATTCTTCAAGAAGTTCTTTCGGTGCTACATCAAGAGCCTGTGCGATCCTGTCGATGACATCAATAGTTGGTGAAACTTTCCCGTTCTCGATTTCTGAAAGATAGCTTCTGTCGACTCCGGAAGCGAGACTCACCGCGTCCTGGCTCATTTTTCTGAACTTTCTCAGGTGTTTGAGCCTGCTCCCGAATTTTATCCGGATATTCATGGAAAGAAGTATTAATCACAGAAACGCATTTGTCTGTAGGCGATTGCCGACAGACAGGGATTCTGATCGTTTTAATTTAAAAAATGAAATCTGTCGAAAGGAAACCTGATCTTCTTTCTCTGACTATATCATTGAATATCTCTCTGTTCAGCCTGGTGGATTTGCCAGCGACAAGTGTCCTTATCGTGAAGACCCTGAGCGCATCGGTGACCGAAAGAGTCCCTTCGGCCGAATCTTTGCGTCCTGTGAAAGGATATGTGTCGGGACCCCTCTGGCACTGACTGTTAATATTTATGCGGCATACCTGATTGCTAAGCGGATCTATCATTTTTGCTATAACTTCAGGATCTGTGCCGAAAATGGATGCCTGCTGACCGTAATTTGATGAGATTATATAGTCCACAGGTTCATTTATATCATCAAAAGGGACCACCGGAACGACAGGACCGAACTGCTCCTCGTGAAAAACTCTCATATCAGAACTGACAGGATAGAGAACTGCAGGATGGTAAAGAGTCTCCTCAATGACACCCCCGTTTTTGTTTACAACTGAAGCCCCTTTTGAGACAGCATCGTCCACAAGCTCCTTTAAATACTGAGGTTTGCCTGTTTCAGGCAGGGGAGTTATTCCGACTTTGTCATCCCACGGCATGCCGCATTTCAAACCTTCTACAGCTTCAGCGAACATCTCAAGGAACCTGTCTGAAATACTACGGTGTACAAAAATTATTTTCAGCGCAGTACACCTCTGTCCGTTAAAGGAAAGTGAACCGGTCAGACATTCTTTCACTGTGTTTTCAAGATCGGCATCGGGAAGTATTATCGCAGGATTCTTAGCTTCCAGACCGAGAATCGAGCGCATTCTATGCGGATGAGGGTGCTGTTTTTTCAAAATATCAGCGACACGGCTCGTCCCGATAAAGGCAAAAGCATTAAGGAGTCCGGACTGCATTACAGGACCGATTGTCTCAGCTCCGTCACCGTAGACAGTATTAACTACACCTGCCGGAAAAACGGCACGGAATATCTCAAGAAGCGGCTGATGAAGCAGAACTCCGAACTTAGGCGGCTTGAAAATTACAGTATTTCCTGTCATGAGAGCAGGAATAAGTGTCGTAAAAGTCTCATTGAGCGGATAATTGAACGGCCCCATGCAAAGAACCACTCCGAGAGGCGCCCTTCTTATCTGAGCGATAATCCCCTCATCGGTCTGAAAACGGGATGACACGCGGTCGAGGTCCTTTGCCGCTTCGATAGTATCAATTATGTATGCCACCGTTCTATCGAACTCTTTCTGTGAATCAGGCAGGCTCTTGCCTATCTCCCACATCAGAAGATCTACAACCTCATCTCTTTTCGCTTTCATTCTTACAACGAAATCTTCAAAATAACGAAGCCGCTCCTCCACTCTCATCGTAGGCCACTGTCCCTTTCCGCTGTCATATGCTTTAACTGCCGCATCAAGCGCTTTCATGGCTTCAGCACCGTCGAGCATGGGATATGAACCCAGAACAACTCTGCTGACCTTACCGTTATCCCTTATAAATACAGGAGACAGTACTTCCTGCATCTTTCCTTTCCATTCAAGGATACGCCCGCCGATAAGGTACTCCTTTTGCAAAAGCGGCTTCGGAACTGCATATTCTGTCATTTTATTCTCCTGTATTAATCTTCGGCATCCCTTGAATGTATTCCGGGAACAAGGATCACAACTTCACGGGTATCAAGAAGCGCACCGTCACCCAGAACATTTATCTTAGCCCTGAAAACAGTAGCTTCCGCCTTATCCGGTTCATAAAAATCGTTGTAGAATTTAATTTCAAAATTAACTTTAGCGCCGGGACTTACCTTGTAAAAAGTTGTCGTGTCTTTAGATAAATATGCCGACAGAGGGTCGGAAGAATCCGGGGTCATCGACTTTATGAACAGTGATGTATCGACAAGCTCGGGATTGGAAACGCTCATTTTATCTGTCCGCACATCGAGTTTTATGTTGGAAGTAAGTTCAAGAACGGCATCCGATATCT
>JAKLDO010000137.1 GCA_022703485.1 bacterium | reverse complement strand
GACGAAGGTCTCCGTTTCGCTATCAGGGAAGGCGGCAGGACTGTCGGTTCAGGCGTTGTTTCTAAGATCATTGAATAGTTATAAAGAGGTGATGAAGTGAGTGACAAGATCAGAATCAAATTAAAGGCATTCGATCACAAGATACTCGATCAGTCTGTAGGCGAGATCATTGAAACCGTTTCAAGAAGCGGTGCAAGGATAGCAGGTCCGATACCGTTGCCTACAAAGATACACAAATATTGCGTTCTCCGTTCTCCCCATGTCGACAAAAAGTCGCGTGAGCAGTTCGAGATGAGAATACACAGAAGGATACTTGATATCCTCAATCCGACGAATCAGACGATGGATGAACTTATGAAGACAGATCTTTCCGCAGGTGTGGAGATAGAGATCAAAACTTATTAAAAGGGCGTATGTTATTTTATTTTGATGTCATAAAGCAGAGAGGGTAACTATGGCTGCTGGACTTATAGGAAAAAAAGTTGGCATGACACAGATCTTCAAAGAGGACGGCAAAGTTGTGCCGGTAACCGTAATTGAAGCTGGTCCGTGCTATGTGATCCAGAAGAAAGAAGCTGAGAAAGATGGCTATACAGCGATCCAGATCGGTTTCATGAAGAAAGAAAAGAACATCAACAGACCTGAAGCCGGACATTTCAAGGCATCAGGACAGGGTGTTTTCAGAAAGCTTAAGGAATTCAGAGTGGCTGCAAAAGAGATCAGCGGCTATGAACTGGGTTCAGAGCTTAATGTTACAATGTTCGAAGCCGGTCAGAAAATAAAGGTGACCGGGTTCACAAAAGGAAGAGGCTTCACCGGAGTTGTGAAGAGATGGGGCTTCAACGGCGGCAGGAACACCCACGGTTCTAAATTCCACAGGAAGGGCGGATCTGTAGGTCAGAATGTCATGCCGGGAAAGATCTGGAAAGGAAAAAGAATGGCTGGTCATTACGGCAACGAACAGGTTACCGTTAAGAACCTTGAGATCGTTAAAGTTGTTCCTGCGGACAACACAATAATTGTTAAAGGTGCTATTCCCGGTGCTACCGGCGGCATCGTTTACATTAAGAAGTAGGGGAGGCGAGCATGCCTGTTGTTGATTTATTTGACAGATCAAAGACCAAAGTCGGCGAGATAAAGCTTAACGACGAAGTTTTTGCAGTTCCTTATGAAGGCAAGGATGTTCTTGTTGCTGAAGTTATCAAGATGCAGACTGCCGGATGGAGAAGAGGAACTCATTCCACAAAGACCTATGCCACGATATCCGGCGGAAATTCAAAACCGTGGAAACAGAAAGGCACAGGAAGAGCGAGAAGAGGAAATCTCAGATCATCCACTTTGAGAGGCGGTGCTCCGGCTTTCGGACCTCAGCCAAGAGATTATTCCTATTCAATGCCGAAACAGAAAAGAAAGGCTGCTCTGCGCGCTCTTCTTTCTGAAAGACTTGTAAGCGGCGGACTTTTTGTAATCAAAGAGTTCAACTTCAGCGAAATTAAAACTAAAGAGGCCGCTGCAGTTCTTAAAGGAAAATGGGACCTCAAGGAAGCCGTAATAGTCGGCGGTGACAGTGAAGACAAGTTCTTCCTCAGTGTCCGGAATATTCCCGAGTTCCTTTTTATCCACAAGACCCAGGTGAACCTGTATGACCTCATGGCATACAAGAACATCATTTTTACAGAAGAAGCTATTAAATACATTGATGAGGTTTTAAGATAATGAAAAAGGAAAAACATTTCGACATTATCAAAAGGCCGTTGTTGACCGAAAAATCGACAGCTCTGAACAATGCAAGCAGGCAGAACTATATTTTCGAAGTGAGCCTTGACTCGACGAAAGAAGAAGTCAAGGAAGCTATCGAGAAAGTGTTCAATGTGCAGGTCGAAAGCATTAACACAGTGATAGTCGGCGGAAAGACAAAGAGAGTCGGCCGGGTTATCGGCAGGAGATCTACATGGAAAAAAGCGTATGTTACGCTTAAAGAAGGCCATGAGATCAATCTTGTTGAAGGCGTTTAGTAATTAAGATTAAGGTTTCGGAGAAGAATTATGGGTATTAAAATCTACAAACCGACTTCAAACGGTCGCAGGAACATGAGTACAAGCGACTATGCTGAGATCACGAAGTCGAAACCCGAGAAGTCTCTGATCGAACCGATCAGAAAGACCGGTGGAAGGAACAATGCAGGCAGGATCACATCCCGTTTCAGAGGGGGCGGAAACAAGACAATGTACCGTATCATCGATTTTAAAAGAAATAAATTCGATGTTCCGGGAAGTGTAGCCGCAATAGAATATGATCCGAACAGAAATGCAAGGATAGCGCTCGTACATTATCTTGACGGAGAGAAGAGATATATAATCGCTCCTGATAAGCTCAATGTGGGCGACAAGATCGTTGCAGCAGGTGAAAATGAAGCCGACATAAAACCCGGCAATTCAATGAAGATCAAGTTCATACCTGTAGGTACCTACATTCACAATGTTGAACTTAAGATCGGAAAAGGCGGACAGATAGCAAGAGCCGCAGCTTCCGCAGTTCAGGTACTTGGAAAGGAAAAGGAACATGCAACAGTCAGAATGCCGAGCGGCGAGATAAGGATCGTCAACCTTGAATGCAGGGCCACAGTAGGAACGGTCGGTAATCAGGAGATATCCAACATCAAAATAGGCAAGGCCGGCAAAATGAGATGGCTTGGAAGAAGACCTCATAACCGCGGTGTTGTAATGAACCCGGTAGATCACCCGCACGGCGGCGGTGAAGGTAAGACATCCGGTGGTCGTCACCCGGTCACTCCGTGGGGAAAACCGACCAAGGGCTATCGTACCCGTAATAATAAGAGAACTGATAAGTTCAGAGTTAGAAGAAGAGATAAGTAATAGTAATAACTGTAGAATATTAGGAGGGTTCCAGTGCCTCGTTCTGTTAAAAAAGGTCCTTTCGTCGATTCACATGTGTGGAAAAAGACAATAAAGGCTGTTGATAGCGGTGATAAAAAACCCATCAAGACCTGGTCAAGAAGATCGACTATTATCCCCGAAATGGTCGGACTCACTTTCTCGGTCTACAATGGACAGAAATTCATACCTGTTTTCATAACTGAAGACATGGTTGGGTTCAAACTTGGAGAGTTTTCGCCGACGAGAACCTTCAGGTCACATTCAGGTAGCAAGAAATAATTCTTGCGAAAAGGTTAGGCGCATGTATAATGTAGCCGCTTAAATTTTTGTTAATCGTTGGAGATGCGATATGGAAGCGAAGATTGTTAGAGCGATGCTCAAAAATTTCAGAATGTCTCCCCGCAAAGTAAGAGAAGTTGCAGACATCATCAGAGGAAAAAGCGCAGGGGATGCCAAGAACATTCTTGAGTTTACGCCCAGAAAATCCGCTTTGGCTATGAAAAAGCTTCTGGACTCGGCAATAGCGAACGCTGAGAACAACTTCAATATGGACCCTGACACACTCTACATCAAGACTATTCTTGTTGATGACGGTCAGACCATGAAGCGTTTCGTGCCGAGAGCGCAGGGCAGAGCCGCCAGGATTTTAAAGAGGTCAAGCCATATAACTATTGAGCTTGCACAGAACAAATAAGATTTTTGATATACGGAGGTGAACTTTGGGACAGAAAGTTAATCCCATAGGGCTTAGACTCGGGGTGACCCGTACTTGGGGATCAGTTTGGTACAGCCATAAAAATTACAGTAAGTGGCTTCATGAAGATCTCAAGATAAGAAAAGCGATAAAAAAGGAGTTTTATCCTGCTGGTATCGCCAAGACAGACATTGAGCGTTCCGGCGAGAAGCTCAAGATCATTATCCACACTGCGAAACCCGGTATTGTTGTCGGAAGAAAAGGCGTGGGTATAGAAAAGATCAAGGAAATGGTTCAGAAGATCGCGAAGGACGTCACAGATGTTTTCGTCCAGACCGAAGAAGTCAGAAAACCTGAGATAGATGCTCAGCTTGTAAGCGAAAGTGTAGCTGAACAGCTTGAAAGAAGAGCGCATTTCAGAAGAGCCATGAAAAGAGCTATCGGCCAGGCCATGAAAAGCGGCGCCGAGGGTATAAAGATCCAGACTTCCGGCAGGCTCGGAGGAGCTGAGATCGCCCGTACAGAGCGTTATCAGGAGGGCAGAACTCCTCTTCACACACTCAGAGCGAACATAGATTTCGGTACTGCTCTTGCAAGAACATCATACGGAATCATCGGTGTGAAGGTTTGGATGTCCAAAGGTGACATCACAGAAAGAAAAGTCGAAAATAAAAGAAAACAGAAAAACAAATGATGCGGGTATAAGCCATGTTAATGCCGAATAAGGTTAAACACAGAAAGACGATGAAAGGAAAGAGGTCGGGACTGGCGACCTCCTGCAACAGTATAGATTTCGGAGAGTACGCTCTGAAAGCTACTGAGTGCGGATGGATAAACAGCAGACAGATAGAAGCCGCCCGTGTTGCTATAATGAGAGCGGTTAAAAGAGGCGGACGTATGTGGATAAGGATATTCCCCGATAAGCCTATCACCAAGAAGCCTCTCGAAGTTAGAATGGGAAAAGGTAAAGGAAACCCTGAGGAATGGGTATGTGTAATCAAACCCGGCAGAGTTCTTTTTGAACTCGGCGATGTCGAAGATGAAATCGCAAAAGAGGCTTTCCGCCTTGCAGCCCACAAACTTCCTATCAGGACAAAAATCATTGGAAAGGGAGATGAACTGAAATGAAGATTTCTGAATTAAGAGCAAAGACTGTAGCTGAGCTCAAGGAAAAGCTTATGTCTTTTAAAGAAGAGCAGTTCAACCTCAGAATGCAGAAAAGCATGGGTCAGCTCGAAAAATCATCGAAGATCCTTGAGATAAAAAGAGATATCGCAAGGATAAAGACCCTTATCACTGAAAAGAAAAACAACGGCTGAGGTGTAAAATGACTGACAAAAAAATAAAAAGAGTGCTTACCGGAACTGTTGTATCGGATGCAATGGACAAGACTGTGGCCGTCAGGGTTACACGCCGTTTCAAACATGCTCTGTACAAGAAAATGATAACATCGAGAAAGAAATATCTTGTTCACGACGAAGAGAACCAGTTCAAGGTCGGTGATGTTGTGCGTATCCAGGAATGTGCTCCCATGAGCAAGAGAAAGACCTGGTTCGTGAAAGAAAAAATTGGTGAAAGCAGGAGATAGATCATGATACAGGAAATGACCAGACTGGCCGTAGCCGATAATTCCGGTGCAAAGGAAGTTCAGTGCATCAAGGTTTATGGCGGATCGAAGATAAGATATGCCGGTGTAGGCGATGTTATCGTTGTGGC
>JAKLDO010000136.1 GCA_022703485.1 bacterium | reverse complement strand
CTATATGGATGGTTGTTGAAATCATGACTTTCGGAATGATGTTGACATTTTACAGAGGTTTGGAACAACCGATAAGAAAGAAAATTGCTAGTGATTTTGGCGCAAGCGAAGAAGTTTTTATGTCGTGGCTGTTTTCAATAAATACGGTGAGAAATATGTGCGCCCATCATGCAAGAATATGGAACAGAGAACTTGGATATAAACCAAAAATTCCAAAGAAAAGAAAACATCCCAGATGGCATATTCCATTTGAAATAAAAGGAGATAGAATTTTCGGAATTATTATGATTTTGAAATATCTTTTGAAAATTGTTGCACCGAATAGTAAGTGGGGAGAAAGAGTAGAAAAACTAACTGAAAAATACAATGATCTGCCAATAATGAAAATTGGATTTCCACCAAATTGGAAAGAGTCTGAAATATGGAAAGCTTAGAAGATTTAAATATGAAAATGAATCATCTCGTGGAAAAGAACGAAATGATAAAAAACCATATTGAGGAAGAGCTCAAAATGGTCAAAACAGGAAAAACCATATCGTGGACATGCACGAAATGGTCTGCATAAATAAACCGGAGGGGAAATGATGGATAGATCAGAAAAAGAAAAATGGCTTGATAAGTTGCTGGTTTTTATGAATGATGAAGTGGAAAAATATGGACATGGTGTAAAAAATGTATTCTTCAACTTCTCAGAAGGACAAGAAGATTTTAATTTATTTAACGCAATTGCTCCAATAATGTTTAGCGATTTTTCAGAAGTAATGAAAATTGCCATATCAAGAAAATATGTAGAAAGAAGGACTTGGGGTGGCGGTGAATTTGGCGATTTGATACTAACTGAATCCGGTCAAGGAAGAGCAATTTCCATTATAAATCAGAATAAATCCGTCATTGAAAACTCTGGCAACATTAATATTGGTACATTTACTTCAAACGGTGTTGCTCAGATTGGTCACAACAATATAATGAACATAGAAAACATGCTTTTAAATCTGATTGAGCAAATTGAAAAGTCAGATGCGACTGAAGAACAAAAAAAGGAAGCAAAAAGCAAGTTGAAAGCTTTTATTGAACATCCTTTAGTGAACACACTTTTAGGAGCTACGGTTGGTGCAATACTTTCAAAAGTGGGGTTATAAATGAACGCTGAAAAAGAAATAAAAATGAAGTGTTTGTTCTGCTTTTCAACTGATTTCGTTGTTCCGCATGATAACTATCAACCGCAACAAGGAGAAATGGTCAAATGTGCAAACTGTGGGAAATTGAATGATTTTGATTCAATGATGAGAGTTGTTGAGAGAGAGGCCGAGGAAATTGCTGATAAGATTGAGAAAGAATTAAGGAAAAGCTTAAAGTTTTGAGGAAAACAAGATGAAAATGAAGCTAAAGGATCTTTGCTTAGAAAAAATATCTAATGGTGCCTTCAATGATCCTAAAAGGACAGGAAGAGGATATAGAATTATTAATGTTAAAGATCTTTACAATGAACCGTTTATAGAAGCAAAATCTCTAGGATTATTAGATCTTTCACATAAGGAATTAAAAAGATATTCGGTTAAATCTGGTGATTTGTTTTTTACAAGGTCGTCTTTAAAAGCTGAAGGGATAGCTCATTGCAACATTTATAAAGAAAATGACTCAGATATTGCGTATGAATGTCATATTATGAGAGTTCGTCCAAATATTAAAATAGTAGACCCCCTATTTCTTTTTTATTATTGTAAATCATTCAATGCTAGAAAGTATTTTATACAACACTCAAAAATAGCAACGATGACTACTATTGATCAATCTGATTTGGGCGGTTTAAAAGTTATTCTTCCTCCCCTCCCTGAACAGAAAGCGATCGCAGATATTCTTTCAACTTGGGATGAAGCAATTGAAAAAACAGAGAAATTGATAAAGGAGAAGGAGAAAAGATTTAAGCAAATGTCCAAATGGTTCTTGTTCGGACACAAAAGGGTCAGCTTAAAATGTTCCGGTTTAAAAAAAGGAGCTTTTTTTAGCTTTTCCAAAGATTGGGAATTATTAAAAATTGGCAAAGTTGCAAAAGAAGTTTCTGTTCGAAATAACAATTCAAATGCAATTGTTCTTTCATGCTCAAAATATGATGGATTAGTTAATTCACTTGATTATTTCGGAAAAAAAGTTTTCAGTGATGATACATCAAACTATAAAGTTGTGAAAAAGTGGCAGTTCGCTTATCCGTCAAATCATGTTGAGGAGGGATCAATTGGACTTCTTGAGCATTGTGATGAAGGAATTGTGAGTCCTATATATGTTGTTTTTGAAACAAACCAAGAACAAGTTTATCCACCGTTTCTTTACAAATTGTTAAAAACAGAAATATTTAGACACATATTCCAAGTAAGCACAAGCTCTTCCGTTGATAGAAGAGGAAGTTTAAGATGGAATGAATTTTCAACTATAAAAATCCCTGTTCCATCCATTGAAGAACAAAAACAAATCGCGGAAACACTCAACTCTGCTCAAGAAGAAATCAACCTTCTAAAAAAACTGTCAGAAAAATACAAGCAACAAAAACAGGGACTTATGCAGAAATTGCTCACTGGAGAGTGGAGAGTGAGAAAAGAAGTTAATAAATAAGTAGGAGTCGTTATGTACAGAGCATTTAAAACGGAAGCGGAAGTTTTTAATAAAATTGATATAGATCCCAACTCTTATATAAACACCTCTGATTTGATGGCCAAAATGACAGATTTTATCTTGTCAGAGTCAAAAGACACGGTTTTGGATGCAGCAAAAATATGGGACGAATGGTTTCCTGCTGTTGAAGCAGATATTTTCATTTCTCACTCAAGCAAAGATTCAGCGTTAGCGAAAAAATGTGCCTCCTGGTTATATGATAGCTTTCAACTTAAATCCTTTATTGACTCTGAAGTGTGGGGTTACGCAGACAACTTACTTAAAGATATTGATGAAAAATATGCTCGGAATTATGACGAAAACAGAAAAAAACTATCAACTTTTAGCTATTCAAAAAGAAATATAACAACAGCAAATGTTCACATGCTTCTGACATATTCTCTAACCAGAATGATTAATAAAACTGAGTGCATATTTTTTTTAAGTTCTGACAACTCTGTTTCAATAAAAGACTCCATAAAAAAAACTTTTTCTCCTTGGATATTTCATGAGTTGGCAACAATTGACACTATTGAGATTTCACCGCCAACTCGTTATAAAAGAACCATGGCATCTTATTCCGGTAAACCTATTTGCGAGGATACAAAGTTTCAAATGTCATATCCTGTTTTTGAAAAACGACTTATTCCGTTGAATGTTGAATGCCTTGAAGAATGGGAAAGAACATCTCTCAAAGATAAGAAGGCCTTGGACTGGCTTTATAAAAATAAAGGTAGTGAAATCTTAAATGGATAATTATTGACAAAATGGAGGCTGACATGGGTAAGAAGATATTTGTTTCTTATAAATATGGAGATACTTCTGTAAAATCATTAAAGGAGCAACTTGAAGAATTTTATAATCCAACAAAGGTGAGAGATTATGTTGATGTTATTCAAGAAAAAATTGGTGCTGAACATGTCAACAAAGGAGAGAAAGATGGAGAAGATTTAAGTTCATTTAAGGAATCCACGATAGCATCGAAATTAAGGGATAAAATTTTTGATAGTTCAGTAACCATAATTTTAATTTCTCCAAATATGGTTGATAGAACGCTTCCTGAATCTGATCAGTGGATACCATGGGAAATATCTTACTCTCTTCGTGAACAAACTCGTGCAGATAGAACTAGTCGCACAAATGGAATTCTTTCTATAGTACTTCCGGATAGATATGGCTCATACAATTACTATCTTGAACCTTCTAACTGCCCTTGCTGCAATGCGATCATCTTTCAAACTCAAAAAGTATTTAATATTATTGGCGGGAACATGTTCAATCATAAGAAAAAGCATGAACAAATAATAGCTTGCTCAAATCATAGCACAACAATCTACCCCGCAAATTGTTCATATATATTAACTACAGATTGGGAAACATTCTTGAGGAATCCTAATTTGTGGATTGATTCAGCAGCAGAAAGAAATATTAACGAATATAATGTTCAAAAAACAGTTTAAAGGAGCAAATGATGAATACTTTAGACAAAGAAAACTTGCACAAAGAAATTGATCTTATTCAATCATGCATAACTAGGATGGCGAGCAATTCTTTTTTGATTAAAGGATGGACAATTTCAATAATTGCTATAGTTCTGGCGTTGGTTGATAAAGAAATAAATCCTCTTTTGCTCTGCTTAATGCTTCTTCTTCCGTTAATTGCTTTCTGGTGGCTGGATGCCTTCTTTCTTTATACTGAAAAATTGTATCGGAAACTTTATGAATGGGTGATAACAGAGCGACCAAAGAAAAACGCAGAACTGATGTATAACTTAAATCCTCATAGATTTAAAGACAAACTTTTCCAAATTAAAAAAGACAAAAAACCAAAAAAACTTGAAACTCAATTTTCAGTAATGCTCTCATCAACATTATTGAGCTTTTACGGAATAATTGCAGCAATAATTATTGTGACTGGTATTTTCATTTTCTTTAACAAAGAGCCCAAACCTATTGTTAGTAATGTTCAACAAATTGAAATTGTTAAAATTCCACAATCAAGTGAAAAAACAGTTAAAGTAGAAATGGATTCTGTTCCAGCTATTAATGTGAATGCTAAAATTGAAAATCAATGTCCAAACAATACAAACGAAGTTAAAAACAAGGAAAATAAATGAGCAGTTTCAACATAAATGAAAAACACATTTCCCAGATTCCTGCGTTACAGCTTCTGGTAAACATGGGATATGAGTTCATTTCTCCGAAAGAGGCTCTGAAAGAACGGCAGGAGAAACTTTCAAATGTGATCCTTGAAAATGTTCTGCGTAAAAAGCTGAAAGAGATAAACAGGATAAATCACAAAGGGGGAGAATATCTTTTCAGTGAGGAAAACATTCAGTCTGCAATTCAGAAACTCAAAAACATCAAATATGACGGGCTTTTGCAGACAAATGAAAAAATATATGACCTTATCACGCTTGGAACCGCTCTTGAACAGGCTGTTGAAGGAGATTCAAGAAGTTTCACTTTAAAATATATCGACTGGCGGAATCCTGAAAGAAACGATTTTCATGTTACAGCTGAATTCAGCGTTGAAAGATCAAGAAGCTCTGAAACTGCAAGGCCTGATATAGTTCTTTTTGTGAACGGAATACCGTTTTGTGTTATTGAGTGCAAAGCCCCTCACATAAAAATTGATGAAGCTGTTTCTCAATCCATTAGAAACCAGTCTGATGAATATATTCCGAAACTGTTCACATATTCTCAAATTGTTTTAGGAATAAATAAGAACTTTCATAAATATGCAACTCCGGGAGCAGGTGAGAAATTC
>JAKLDO010000135.1 GCA_022703485.1 bacterium | reverse complement strand
CGATCATAAAATTCACAATATCCTTTATTTATCTATGCATTACAGCAATCACACAAATAAGGACAAGCCTGTCTGACTTAGTGTTTTCAGTAAATTTCATATTCCCCTCCACTGAAAAAAATATGCATGAAGTTTCACTTGAGCACTTTCAGATTTAAATTTTTTATGGGAATAATCTCGAAATGAGACAGGCCTAAATGATCTTTCTGCCAATCATCCTGAGTTTCCATACGCCGAAAAGGGCTTCCTTGAATATTTTGCCGCTCATTTTGCTGACACCTTCCTCTCTGTCGGGGAAGACTATCGGAAGTTCATAGACTTTTGCGCCTGTGACTTTGGTGCGGAAGGCCATCTCGATCTGGAAACCGAAACCCGAAAGGACCAGAGGTGTGCTGATGACATTTTTGAGAGTGTCTGCATTCCAGCACTTGAAACCGGCAGTCACATCGTGAACACCGAGCATGAGTATCGTCGAAGCGTACAGACTGCCGCCCCTTGAAATTATCCTGCGGATGATGTTCCAGTTCCTTGTTCCGCCCCCTTTTACATATCTTGAACCTATCACGACATCGTAACCTTCATTTATCTTTTTTATCATTTCAGGAAGATACTCGGGCTTGTGCGAGAAATCGGCATCCATCTGGATTATGACATTATAGCCTCTTTCAATGAGCGTGTTGAACCCGTCGACATATGCCGCGCCCAGACCCTCCTTGGAATTTCTAACTTTGATCGATACAAATGAGGCATTTTTCATGTATTCGTTCACGATCCCGGCCGTATTGTCAGGTGAGTTGTCATCCACCACAAGAATGTCAGCATCCTTAAGCTCAGCGTGGACAGCCTCGATTATTTTGATGATATTCTCCTTCTCATTGTAGGTCGGAATGCATACCGCGATCTTTCTACTCATTGTCACCTCCTAACATCTTTTCTGCTGTCGCAATAAAGTCTTTTGAACCGCTTTCACCCATCATTCTCGCAAGTTCACGCACCCGCTCATCCCTTTCCAGCATTCTCACAGATGCAAAGATCTCTCCTTTTTCAGCCGTTTTATCAACAAGGAGATGCGTATCGGCGACCGCAGCCGTCTGGGGGAAGTGTGTGACAACAAGTATTTGATTTTTATCAGAATTCCTTTTCATTTCATTTGCGGCGTTCCTCGCGGTTTCACCGCCTATCGAGCTGTCGATCTCATCAAAAAGAAGCACCTTTCCGCTCTCATCATCGACAAGTTTTATTGAAAGCAGAAGCCTTGAAAGCTCTCCTCCTGAAAGCGATGATATCTGGAACATATCGCCCGTACCGATGGTGTTCACTGCAAACTCGACAGCATCAAGACCGGTTTCATTAAGTTCATCAAGCTTTTCAAGAGTCACCGAGAACCTGACACCCTTCATCCCGAACTTTGCAAGATATTTGAGGACGCTATCCTGAAGCTTCGCAACGGCAGGCTCCCTTTTCTTCCTGAGCAGAAGCGCTTTCTCCCTTGCTTTAGATGTGAGCTGGTCACACTCTTTTTCAAGTTCTGCAACTTTTCCCGGTATTCTGTTCAGTTCAAAAAGTTCAGCGTTCATCTGCTCAGACCTTTCAAGAAGCTCAGATGAAGACTGTACATGGTGCTTCATGAGCAGCGTTGAAAGAAGTGAATATCTCGCCTCGATATCAGTTGCATCGACATCTTCATCAAATTTTGAAAGAACAGGTGAAAGAGACCTGTTAATGTCATCAACTTCGATGGATGCGCTTGTTATTCTTTTCGAAATATCGGCGATGTCTGCCAGTTTAGCTATATCATCCGATACACAGGCCGCCCTCGACAGATCTTTTGCGCACTCAGCCATCAATCCGGCGAGCTCACTTGAATATTTAAGTATTTTTGAGCGGTTGGCGGCGAAATCCATCTTTTCTCTAAGCTCAGAATCCTCTCCGGGAAAGGTTGAGACCTTATCTATTTCGGCTATCTGGTATTCAAGATAGTCCCTTCTCGAAGGATCGTCCTTTTCTTTGAGCTCACTTATCTCGTTCAGACACGCCTTTATTTTCTCATATATTTTAACATATTCACCAAGAAGTTTTTCACTGCCCGACTTGGAATCGACTATCTTCATCCTGTAATCTTTTTTGAAAAGCTCCCTGTTCTCGAACTGACTTCCTATTTCAACGGAATCTGCAAAAATATCTGCAACGACACCTGCAGTGACAGGAACTCCGTTTATGTAAGACCCGTTCTTTTCACCGAACAACCTCCTTACGATCAGAGGAGCCCCTTCCTCAGTTTCAATTGAATGTCCGGACAGTCCCGCCATTATGGTGCCATCTGTTTCCTGAAGCGTTATCTCAAACGATATTTCGCCTGTACCGCCCCATTTTCCGGCAAGGTTCTTTCCTATCCTTTCACCGCGAAGTGCTTTCATCGCCGAGACAAAAAGGCTCTTTCCGCTGCCGGTCTCACCTGTCACAGTTGTCAATCCGCGGGAAGGCTCTATTACTGAATCCCTGATAATGAGGAAGTTCTTAAGGAAGATCTTTTCTATTTTCATCGTATCACCTTATCGAATCCGATGCCGGATCTCACAAACTTTTCGATTGTATGAAAACTTCCCGTAACAAGCAATTTATGTCCTTTATCTCCGGCACATCCCAAAGCGGCCAGGATAGTCTTTTCATCATTTTCAAAATATCTGAGTTTGGGCCTTACAGCCTCCCCGCTCCTTTCAACGATGTCCTTAACTTGTGCACCTCTGCTCTCCGCATCAAGGGATACTACGAATATGTCATCTGTAATGCCTGCAAGGATTTCAGTTACCGCAGAGATATCCTTATCCTTCATTGCTCCGTAAAGGACCGTCACTTTGAGCCCCTTTGCTCTGATATGACTGACAACTGAAGCTATCGCCGGAGAATTATGTGCGACATCAATTATTATTCCCGGCATTATCTCTTCAAATCTGCCCGGCAGTTTAATCTGTGAAAAATCAGGGACAGTTATATCCTTTTCTGTCATTTTAACGGCACAGCAAGCAAGAGCTATGTTATTTTTCTGGTCAGCGCTCAGATCCATCATGTCAGTCTGAATTTCATGACAGCGGCTTATCAGGACTTTGTCCGCACCTCTTGAATAAGCCTCACTTTCAAGCCAGCCGCCGAATTCAGGACCGTGACCGTAGCCGAGAATGACAAGATCACCTTTTTTGATTATGCCGAGCTTTTCAAAAGCTATTTTTTCAAGAGTGTCTCCCAGAATATGCATGTGATCGAAACCTATCGAGGTGATGATGTCCGTTTTAGGCCAGTCAATGACATTGGTGGCATCAAGCCTTCCGCCCAGCCCCACTTCCATGACGGCCCTGTCACAGCCTTTCATCTCAAAATGCCTCCAGGCGATAAGAAGAGTTATCTCAAAGAACGAAAGCTCCTCAAAATCCGGCACTTTCTTTTCAATATACCTGTAGATATCAACTATTTCAGGATCGGTTATATCCGTCCCGTCAACCGATATCCGTTCATTGTAGTCATAAAGATGGGGGGAGATGAACCTTCCTGTAACATATCCGTTAGAGGTCAGAATATGTGAAACGGCATATACGGCAGTCCCCTTCCCATTTGTCCCTGCAACATGGTATACAGGTATCTTTTTTTCCATGATCAGCGGAAAGGCCGATGCGATCCTGCCCAGACCGAGCTTTATACCGCCCTTTCTGTGAAAGAGCTTTTCAAGAAAATCGTTCCTAAAACTCATGCCCTTCCTTTTTCATCGAAGCTATCTGTGAAAGAGTTTTGAACTCGTAACCGTTATCCTTGTAGAACCTTATGGTCTCGCGGAATCTGTCAAGCTTGTGCTCCAGATCATATTTAAGATCGGGCTGAACATCGGCAAGAGGAGCAAAAATATCACTTTCCGCCCTGTCACAGAGATCTATGCCGTGCGTCTCGATATTTATAAAAGATCTCATGAGCGACACTTTCATCATGATCTTAAGCACAAAAGAAGGAAAAGCTATCAGGGATGTCCCGATGAGAGGAACGCCCAGCGGGGGGAAAAGTGTTGTTATGGGGATCTCTGCAAAGTTCCCTTCTTTAACGATGTCTCTTACATTTTTATCAATAAAAACAGGTTTATACCCTCCTATAGAATCCATGAATGAATATATCATGGACATCGATCTGTGTCCGCGAAAAGCCTTGAGCTTCATCAGAAGCCATTTCGCAGCATAGTATAGAGGTGAAGGGAAAAAAGATGAGTCGTATGAATAGCCCGCTTTTTTAAGTACGGATATTATTCCGGGTGACGAATTGTAACCGGGACTGCGGAAACCGGTGCATCTGTACCCTGACACCTGCTCAATGAACTTGTGATTTTCAGCAATGTCTTTTTCAATCTCACCGGTCGGCATAAGGGTCAGTCTGTAATCGTGAGAGAAAGAGTGATTTCCTATTTCATGACCTCTGTCAACGATCTCTTTCAGCACAGGGATGTTCTTTTCATTAAATCCGAAAGCCGTTATGAAAAAAGTCCCTTTTATCCCTTCGCTGTCAAGAAGGTCAAGAAACCGCCTAAGCCCTGATGAGTATACAGGATCATCAGTTATTACGGGTTGAGACAGACCGTGGATCGAATAGTAACAGACCGCAGGGTCTGCATCAATATTGAAAGCTGCTATTTTCATTATCTGTTTTTGATCCTGATATTCCAGAACAGGTAAGCAAGATTGGAAAGCACTCTTGGGACTCTTTTCATAAGTTTTATCGATGGCGCCCTCTTTTCATCAAGAGATATAGGGATCTCTCTGATATTCACGCCCATCCTTTCAGCCCGTATTACGAACTCGCTTGCAAATATGTCCTTCCCTACAAGACATTTATCAAGCACAGGTATGAGCGGCGCTTTACGGAAAGCCTTCACACCGTGAGTGTCGGTACCTTTGAACCCCAGAATGATCTTGAGCATTACATTGAGAACCCATGTGGCAAACCTTCTTTTTACGGGTCTCTGGTCATTTGCACCTTCGGCTCTCTTTGATCCGACTATCATTTCCACATCCGTTCTTTTGAAAAGATCAAGAGCCTTCTGATAAAATTCCGGCAGACACAGATCTATCTCATCACAGATAACTATTTCACCTTTCGCTTTCCTTATCCCTGCCTGCAATGCAAGCCCGTAATCAGGTTCCGGATAGTGGAAAATAGAAACGAACCGGTCCTGTGCGGCAAGCTCCTCACCTTTGGCGATCGTATTATCGCAGCTTCCATTTTCAGCAAGTATAAGCTCAAAGTCAAAATCGTTCCGGAAGGGTTCAAGATCAAGTTTAAGTCTTTTCACAGCCTCTTCAAGGATACCTTCCTCGTTGTAAACGGGAATGACTATCGATACCAGCTTTTTTTCCATACTGACACCATTAAACAGTTAGCATAGAACTATATTTATTGTAATAATGTTAGCCTAACCCGTTCGATTTCAAAATAAAAAGAACAGAAAGTTAAGAAAAAACTTTAATAAAAACAACCTCTTTGGTATA
>JAKLDO010000134.1 GCA_022703485.1 bacterium | reverse complement strand
TAAACTTGTTTTTTGAAATTTAGGGGTTTTAATTTAAATTAATTTTTGGAGTTGAAGATGAAAAAGATATTGATAATCGGATTTGCAATGCTTTTTTCTTTCGGAATTTTCGCACAGAGTGCTGAGAAAAATGCTAAGCAGGAAGATAAAGATGCTCAGGATGCTTTTGACTACATGGATGAAAATGGAATAGAGTATGAAGTGGATTATAAGGGAGCGGTAAAAGAACTTCCCAAAGATGCCAAAATGCTAAGTGTTGAGACAGTTATTCAGTTTTTGGAAAATGTTGTGGTCGATGTAGAAATGTCAATTCAATTTTCTGAGAATTCATATGAAACATATTCTACATTAATGAGTAACGATATTGAAAACTATGTTTATTGGAACTACTCGGCACCATCAGGAACAAAAATGGTTTTGGCTGGAGGAACAACGCTGGTTGGAGGCGATGGTTATTTATATAAATGGGAAAGAAACGCAAATAATAATCAAAGCAACCCGGGATGGGCAACTGTAACTCGCGATCGTCATTGCCCTGGTGGTTCAACTGCAACATATGTCGCATCTTGTGACGAAACAAACAACTCGATAAATATACATTATGGTGACACTAGCGAATCAACACTTTGTAGCAGATGTGCAAGCAATTTTGCATATTCTATTCTTTTCAGTGTAAATCCATATACCATTGTCAATATAAGAACATATATTCCGGGAATTGGTTGGGTTTATGTTCCAACAAGAATCTATATGGGTTGGACGAGCACTCTATCCTCAGGAACACAAGTTTTTGATCCAATTTGGAACTTATGCAGTACAGCACTTGATAATCCGTGCTCTTGGTAGTTGAATTTGTTTGTGCCCTCGAAAAGAGGGCACATTTTCTTCGGAGGGAAGATGAAGTTAATTCTATTTGTACTGTTTTTGTTGTTTATTTCATGTGGCAATTCCGATCAGGATTTTAATGATACGGATTCAAGTTCGAACGACGCAGAGACAATAGATGAAGAGACAGATGATTCAGAAGATGATATGTGTTCGGATGAAGATAATGGATGGGATTTTGTGATAGACAATACATACTTGACAAAAATAACCGGCATTGGAAATGAATTTGCGGTTCTTGGTTTTTATGTCGAACCGTATGATTATGGCGACGGATATTATGAGAATGTCAATTATACTATGATCGCAAAGTTAAAAAGTGATTTTTCAGTTAAATGGATGACAGTTTGTGAAGAAGCGGGTTACGGAAAAGATTTCGGGGATTTTTTTGTTTCTGAAGATGGTTCTGTTTATGCCGCCGGAACAAATAACAGCAAAGAATTCCTTATTGTAAAAATAAATGATTCAGGTGAAATCGTATGGAGAAAGGAGTGGCAGTATCTCGGGTTTTATGTTAGCGGAGAGAACAGAATCAATTCAATAAAACCGGTTGCGGATGGAATTTATGCTGGTGGAATGACATCTGGACAGGATGAAGAAGGTCATGTCACTTTTGTAAGATTATATATGTCCAAGATCGATTATGAAGGAAATTTAATTTGGGAAAAAACATGGGGACCTGGCGGATCTGTTGTGGGTTCCATTGAAATAGATAACATGGAAAACATTTATATGACAGGTTATACAGTCGGCAGTCTTGATGGAAATGCAAATGCCGGCAAGTCAGGTGACTGCGGTGAACTTCCATGGGGACCTGAGGGATCTTCATGCCCTGATCCTTTCTTAATAAAAATGAATAAAAATGGTGAAATATTATGGACAAAACAGTTTGGAAGTGAGGATATTAATATAACAGATTTCGGAATTGATGTCGCTGTAGATAATAATGGAGGTGTTTACACCTTGTCTTATTCAAGGATTTACGGAGGTAACAAAATAATACTCAGAAAATTTAATGAAAGTGGAAAACTTATATGGCAGAGAATACATGACAGCAAAAGAAATAATTATTTTGAAGGAACAGCTCTTTCTATTGATGTAGCAACCAGCCATATAGAAATTTCAGATAGTTTTTTTGAGAATGAATTTAGTAAAAAAGAAGGAAGAATTTTATCTTTTAACATTGAAAATGGAACTTTGATGTCAGAGCTAAAATATCCACTTGTAAACAATGTTTTTTTTAGCGGTTTTGTGGAGAGTTTTGACAACATAAAATATGCTTTCGGGCATGAAATTGTGGCATTTAATCAGCTCAGTCCGGATATTTATGATATCCAGCCAGTTTATAAAGCTGGCATAAAAAAAATTGATAGTCTTTTTACAAATAGCCAACAGGACAAGTCGATAACAACGGGTGATGAATTTGAGAGAGAAACAATATCTTCAGGTGATGCTAATGAAGATGTAATAGTTTTTTCTTTTGAAGATTCAGAAAATAATATTTTCTTTGCCGGAAATATTCTCGGAAGTGATGACGGAAAAAGCATATTTATATCTAAGTATGATAAAAACAGAAAACTTGTCTGGAAAAAACAATACGGTTCATCTAAATGGGATGATTTAGCTGCGGCACAAACTGACAAAGATAATAACATTATGTTGGCGGGAACAGCTTATGGGGATTTTGAAGGAAAAAGCCGTTTGGGAGTCGGTGATGTTTTTGTAATGAAAGTGAATAGTTCTGGTGAAATAATATGGGTTGATCAAACCGGGTCTAACAATGATGAGTGGGTGAATGGTATTTATGTTGATAGAAACGGAAATATTTTTGTTACTGGAGGAACATGGGGTTCCTTAGACAACAACGAATTTTCCGGTGGTTATGGAAGTGATATGTTCGTCGGAAAATGGGATAAGGACGGGAATAAAGTCTTGATAGAGCAATGGGGACAGAGAATAGAAGGAATGGGAATAGCAGGCGATAATAATGGGAGCGTTTTTGTTGTAGGAAGAGCGGAAATAGATTACGGGGATCAGTCAGTTTTTGATGCCGGAGTTCCTGACAGCATAATTTTTAAACTGGATGATAAAAACCTTATGGAACAGTGGGCACGGATCTGGGGTTCAGAAGAAGTTGATTCAGCGACGGGAATTGCAATTGATAGTGCCGGAGATGTTTTCGTCACAGGTTATACATTCGGTCCGATTGACGGTAATATCCAACTCGGAGCTAACTGTCCCGGCGGATATTGCCCAGATGCATATCTGACAAAGTGGGATAGCACAGGAAAGAAAAAATGGACAAAGCAGTTCGGAACGGAAAATGGCGATAGGGCTTCATCAATAGTTATAGATGAAAAAGATAATATCTATATTTCGGGAACCGCAGGTAAAAACAGGCTGTGTGAAATAGAATCAGACATATTTTTAATGAAATCAGATACATCCGGAAATCTGGATGAAATAAAGATCTGGGGCACAGCCGGAGAAGAATCTGTAAACAGTATCAATATCTCAAACGGAAAGATCATGATCAGCGGATTCACAACCGGCGGACTTGACAACAACGAAAATAAAGGCGGAAAAGACGGTTTTGTCACGGTGATTGAGAAATGATTTGCACTTTATGAAAAGACTTTTCTGGATAGCAGTTATTCTTATTGTTTTAGTTTCATGTAGCAAAAATTCATCACAGAAAGATGATTCTGATTTTAATGATGCGGATGAAATAGAAGATGTGTTAGAAGACCCATGTTGTGGTGATACTGACTATGAACCGTGGGATGGTATCATAGATTGGGGTGCTGTTGATCACATTTTAAATATGATGAAGTATAAAGACGGATATCTTTTGTCAGGAACAATTGTTGCGGAATACAGTAGTGAATCAGATCTCGGTTTTGTCGCATACATCGGCAGAGATTACTCAGTTAAATGGAAAACTATATTTGAGGGAGTGTATATACACGGCATGGATGTGTCAGATAGCGGAATGATTTATATTTCAGGAGAAGGAATGAATATTTACGGAATGTTTCTCGCATCAGTTGATGAAAAAGGAGCAGTTGTATGGGAAAAGATGTGGAGCGACAATACTTTTTTTACTTCAGGACCGCAAAGTGTTGATACTCTGAAAGTGTCAGGTGAGGCTTTGTTGCTGGGTGGATTTTCCGGTGGATGGAATGAGGATGGTTCGATGACTTATCACAAACTGTATCTTGCAAAGGCCGATATAGAAGGAAATATAATATGGAAAAAAGTCTGGGGAGCGGAAGGACACAACTATATTTTTGATATTACAGAGGACAATTCGGAGCATGTTTATATTACCGGAAATACGATGGGAAATCTTGATGGAAATACAAACAGCAACAAAAAAGGTGATTGCAATATAGAATCTGCCGGATGTTCGGACCCATTTCTCATAAAAACGGATAGTGATGGAAATGTGCTATGGACTAAACAGTGGGGGAGCGGTTATTTAACTTCTAACGAAGCCGGAATGAATGTCGTTTATGATAAAACAGATAAAAGCGTTTTTGTTTTAAGCAATGTTAGTCTTTTCGGGGGGTTGAGAATTGTTCTAAGAAAATATTATGAAAATGGCGAATTAATTTGGGAAAAGATTTATGAAGATGAAAACAGAAACTTTAGGCAAATTGTAAACAAGGGTATGTTGGTTGATAAACAAGGGAATGTAATAATTGCAGGGATTTTTTTTGATATAGATAACTATTATACAATGAACTCTAAAAGTGACATTATTGTTCTTGCCTATGATCAAAAGAACGGTGACTTGATAGAGAAATTAATAGTTCCGTGTTCTGGTGAAGTTGACTGTCATGATTTGGAAGAAACAGAAAAAGGCTTTTTGATAATGGGAAATTCTATAAAATATTCAGATGATATGCAAATTACATACACAGATGCTTTTTTTAAACAGATCGATTATTTCTATCTGGGCACTACATTTGATACAACTAAAACTAGTGGTTCGGAAATTAAACGGGAAACAATTCAATCCAGTTCAACGAAAGATGATGAAATTGTGTTTTCATATACTGATAGTGAAGGGAATCTATATGTTTCCGGTAATACATGGGGAAATATCGAAGGAATAAAAAGTAAAGGTGAAAAGGATGTTTTTGTCGCAAAATACAAAGCAGACAGAACTCTTGAATGGGTAAAAAATTACGGATCTGATAAATGGGATGATCTGACAACAGCGCAGATAGATTCTGATGAAAATTTAATTTTATCTGGAACGACATGGGGTGATTTTGAAGGAAATCAGAAACTTGGAGTCGGTGACATATTTGTAATGAAGATTGATAAAACCGGAAAAAAACTGTGGGCATCAACGGCTGGTTCGGATAATGATGACTGGGTGAATGGGTTGTGGGCTGACAGAAACGGTAATATCTACCTGACAGGCGGAACACTCGGGTCGATTGATCAGGAAAAGGAATCGACTATAAGCAATAGTGATATTTTTATTGCAAAATTTGATGGTTCTGGGAAAAAAGTGCTGATTAAGCAATTTGGTGAGAGAATAGAAGGAATGGGCATAAATGGTGACAACAAAAACGGGGTTTATGTAATAGGGAAAACAAATTTTAATTACTCAGGGCTAAATGTTTTTGGATTGAAAGACAATATTGTAATAAAACTTAATACCGATCTTGAAGAACAGTGGGCACGGATCTGGGGTTCAGAAGAAGTTGATTCAGCGACGGGAATTGCAATTGATAGTGCCGGAGATGT
>JAKLDO010000133.1 GCA_022703485.1 bacterium | reverse complement strand
TAAAGTTTTTTCTTAACTTTCTGTTCTTTTTATTTTGAAATCGAACGGGTTAGGCCGTAAGCATTTCACTGAGTTTTTTCATTTCCCATTTCTTTTTTCCGTGATAGAAAATGAACGGGATTATAATCCTTGGACTTTTTCCTTCTTTCAGATCTTTTTCCCAGATAGTGACCATATATCTGAGGATCTGGAAAAGGATATTGTCGTCATAAACCGACTTGTGTTCAAATAGAAAATATATGTCAACCGGCATTCCGGAATTCGCCAGAGTTTTCACGACAAGGTCTGTCACATTTTTGTGCAAAGCCGGATCAATGTGGGTGTCGGTTTCATATTCAATAATATTTAAGTCAATTAATTCAATGAGTTCTGGCGGCAGAGTGTTCTTGAGAAATACCCGCATATTATTCTCATCCGTGAAAGTCTGAATGAAGAACTGATCGTGCGGATTATGCTTTTTCAAGTTGCCTCCAGTTTTGAGATAATAAAACTGAAGAGTTGAATTGTCAAATTAATATTAGGGAAAGTCTGTGGTGAGAAAAATGATGCGTGAAAAGTACGAAAAACAAACAGGTTATTTGACTTCAACATCTAACTAATTAATATCAGCAGTCTGTTACTGCGGAGGTTGAAAATGGTGAAAATAACTGAAATTGTAAAAGAAAAAGTGCTTCTTTTTGACGGTGCGATGGGTACTTCTCTCATAAATTACGGGCTCGGAAAGGACGATTACCACGGTCACATGAACTGTCACGATTATCTTTCCATAAGCCGCCCTGATGTGATAAAAGAAGTTCATTCGGCATATTTTAAAGCAGGATGCGACATTGTGGAGACCAATTCCTTCGGCGCGAATCCTATTGTTTTTGCCGAATTCGGGATCGCGGAAAAGGCGTTTGAAACTGCAAAAGCCGCCGCAATGATCGCCCGTGAAGTGGCGCATGGATTTTCAACTAATGACAAACCCCGTTTTGTTTCAGGCTCAGTCGGGCCCGGATCAAAACTTCCGACACTTCTCCAGACAGACTTTGACACGATGTACAGATCATACTGCGTTCAGATCTCAGGACTTATCGAAGGGGGGATCGACCTCATCCAGATCGAGACCTGTCAGGACATCCTTCAGATAAAATGTGCGCTTATCGCCGCATATGACACCATGAAGAAATACTCAAGGCAGGTGCCTGTGATCGTTCAGGTAACCATTGAAAGAAACGGAAGGATGCTTCTTGGAACTCCGCTTGAAGCCGTTGTGACGGCATTTGCCCCGTATGATCTTTTTGCTCTTGGAATGAACTGCGGAACAGGGCCGGATGCAATGCACGAAAGTGTGAAAAATCTGAAAAAAATATCACCGTTCAGAGCTTCCATACTTCCAAACGCCGGTTTTCCTGAGCTTGTAAACGGAAAACTTGAATATTCTCTTACAGTTGAACAGTTCGCCAGCCATATCGGAACATTCGTTAAAGAATACGGTGTCGAGCTTGTCGGCGGATGCTGCGGAACCACTCCGGCACATCTTGAAGCCGCCGCAAGGATCATTGCAGGATATCCGCAGAAAAAAGTGCAATATCCTAAAACGGTTCCCTGTGTCAGCTCGACATTTGCGGCAGTAGAGCTCAATGCGGACCCCAAACCGTTAATCATCGGTGAAAGGGCGAATGCGAACGGTTCAAAAGATTTCAAGGAAGCACTGCTGAAAAACGATCATGACGCGATGATGGAAATAGCTTTCTCGCAGGAAGCCGAAGGATCGCACCTGCTTGATCTCACCGTGGCCTATGCAGGAAGGAACGAAACTGACGACATGGTGAAAATGGTAAGGATGATAAACCGCGACCTGAAAACACCGCTTTGCATAGATTCTACAGATCCTGACACGATAGAGGCGGCATTGAAATGCTACAGCGGAAAGGCTCTCATAAACTCGATAAACCTTGAGGACGGGGGAATAAAAGCCGCGAAGATACTCGACATAGCGGCAAGATACGGAGCATCTGTCATCGCTCTTACAATTGATGAATCGGGAATGGCTGAAACGGCTTCAAGAAAGGTCGAAGCGGCATGCAGACTGGTCGAAATTGCAAAAAAGCACGGTTTGAAAAGCTCTGATGTCATGATAGACACTCTTACTTTCACACTCGGTTCAGGTGACGCAAAATATTTCAATGCGGCGGTAGAGACATTCAATGCGATCAGTGAAATAAAAAGAAAGATGCCTGAAATTATCACTCTTCTCGGTGTGAGCAACTGTTCGTACGGGCTTAAACCGGGAGCAAGGAAGATCCTCAATTCGGTATATCTCTATAATGCCGTGAAACACGGACTTGATGCTGCAATTTTCCATGCAGGCAAGGTTGTACAGCTTGACTCGATAGATCCTCAGGTCAGAAAACTTTGTGAAGACCTTATATTCAACAGAAGATGTGAAGGGTATGATCCGCTGCATCTGCTCATAAATTCATTTGAGAAGAACAATTCTGCCGAAACTGTTTCCTCAGCATCGGTCCTTGAACCTGATGAAAGACTTTATACGGCAGTCATAGAAGGAAGAAGCAAAGAGATCGAGTCGACTGTCGCAGACCTTCTTGGCAGAATGGAACCTCTTGAAATAATTAACAAAGTGCTTCTCGGAGCGATGAAGGAGGTCGGTGTTAAATTTCAGGAAGGGCGCACTCAGCTCCCGTTCGTTCTTAAAAGTGCTGAAGTCGTGAAAAAGGCCTGCACTCTCGTTGAGCCGCATATTAAAAGCTCGGATGCCCAGAAAAAAGGGACGATCATCCTTGCAACGGTAAAAGGCGACATTCACGATATCGGAAAAAATCTTGTCGACATCATACTCACTAATAACGGGTACACTGTCCATAACATCGGGACCGATAAGTCATCCGCGGAGATCGCTTCCGCCGCTATTGAATTCAGACCTGATGCTGTCGGATTGAGCGCTCTGCTTGTTAAAAGCGCCCTTGAAATGAAGACCGTTGCAGATCATTTTTCAAAGAGCGGAATTGAAATACCTCTGATATGCGGAGGGGCCGCCCTTACTTCTGAATTCATTGCAAAAGAGGTCTCCCCGCTGAATGTTAAAGGTGCATACTACGCAACTGACGCATTTGATGCGATAAGGATAATGGAAAAGCTCAAGAATGGATAGCGCTGTCAGAATCATTGAAAACATTCCGCTTTCTGAACTTCTTTCACATCTGAACAGAGGTGTTCTTTTCAGATCAAGGTGGAAACTTTCGATTGAAGAAGGTGAAAAAGAGCTTGAAAGAATGCTTGCGGAATATGATCTCTCTCCGCTGAATGTCAAAGCCTCATACGGATATTTTACGAAAGAGACCGTGCAGAATTTCAGCGTGAATGTGAGCTATGTTCAGGGAACTTATCCGCTTTTTGCCGTAACCACAGGCAGTGAAGGTGCGGAAATTGCAAAGAAGATCTTCAGTGAAGACAAATATTTCGACTATTTCCTGTTTAACGGACTTCTCAGTGAACTTGCCGAATCGGCCGCAGGATATGTCAATGAAAAAGTGAAAAAAGAGCTTGGCATAGAAAGAACAAAAAGGTTTTCACCAGGATACCCGGCGTGGCCTGATATCAGCGACCAGCAGAAAATTGTGATGCTGCTCCAGGCCGGAAAGATAGGACTGAGCCTCACAACATCATTTCAACTCGTCCCCGAACACAGCATCACAGGAATAGTTGTGTTCCAGACATAAAAATCTTGAAAAAACAGGACTAATCCGCTAACCTTTCGCGAGCTTTTATTTTGGGGAGATGCTATGAAAAAGATTTTAGTTTTTCTGGTCATGTTGTCGGTCTGTCAGTTTTTATTTGCGGCAAAACCTAAAGTCGCGGTAATGGACATATTCGACAAATCCAACAAAATGTCGAAAGAACTTATTGAGAACGCCACAGAGATGATGCGCGGAAAACTTTCTGCTACAGGCAAGTTCATGGTCATCGACAGGTCCAGTCAGCAGGAAAAAATGAAAGCCATCATCGGCAAGGAGAAAAAGGAAAGCTACAACCAGAATTACGACAAAGATTCGCAGATACCGCTCGGAAGAGCTCTTGCGGCCGACTCGATACTCCGGTCAACGATATCATGTCTCGGTAACGACTGCATGCTCAGCGCTGAACTTGTTGATATCGCAAGAGAGGTTTCAACTAACGGCGGAACGGCAAAATTCACATTCGACAAGAACGACCTTTCGTCGCTTCTTTCCGCAATAGAAGATGTAATTGAACAGATCGCTCAGCTTGGAAAAGGTGAGCTCGCAGGTTCAGGTCTGCCTGAGCCGTCAGGTTTTGCCGGTTCCCCGAGTGACAGCTTCAGAGTTGTCTTCGATGCAAACGAGAGAGCTGAAGTTTTCATCGACGGAACAAGAGTCTGCAAGTCCACGCCATGTCAGCAGACAGTTCAGGGCGGAACACACACGGTGAAAATGACAAGCAGGAACATGTCACCGATGGAAGAGACCATTGATTTCTACCGCGATGAGAAGATAGTTTTCCAGATGGCCGATACCGGTACAGGTGTCACGATAACTCCTGTAACGCACAAAGGAATGACCATAACAGGTGTCAGCGTACTCAACGGAAAGACTCTGCTCGGAACAGCACCGGGATCATTCTTTGTTTCATCTGTCAATAACAAACTTACACTTAAAAGGGCCGGATTCGAGGAGACCACGATAAGGATAAATCCGGGAGACCTCAATATTAATCCGGTAATGGAATTTGAAAGATACAGACCTTACAAGGGCGGAGCCATCGCAGGTTTCGTTGTCGGCGGAGTCCTTTTTGTAAGCGGAGTTATTGCTTACGGAGTAGGTTCTGCTCAGGAAGGGCTGGGTTATTATTCTGATGCAGACACGACATATATAGCAAGCTATGCTTTAATGGGAATAGGCATCGGTGGAATAGTTCTCGGTGCAGTTCTGATCTCAATAAAAAGACCTGTCCCCGGAGCGGAAGGATTTACTCTGAATGTTTCGGGTAACGGTGCGAAAGTTTCCTACACCTATAATTTCTAGATCTTAAAAAAGGACAGAGAATACTTTTTCAGCGAAATCTTCTGAAAGCTCTTTCTTTGAATTTCTGAGATAAGCTATATCAGCCTGGATCAGTGCCAGATAACGCATTGTTGTCTGCTCTGCACCAGCTTTCCTTGTTCCTTTTTTGTCATCTTTGAGGTACTGTGCAAAAAGTTCGGTGAATTTTTTCCTGAATTCCTTAAGCACAACAGGTCTGTCCTTGGGATCTTCAACAAGGTAGGATGCCGGAAGCCCGGTTTTCATGAAATACTCAGCGACAAGGCTTGTAGCTGTTACAATTCTCATTCCGGCAGGAATTGAAGGGGGGAATTTGATCGCAAGCTGAGCCGAGATCTCTTCTGTGATAAGCTGATTCGCAGCATTGAGAAGTTCATCCTTGCCTTTAAAATAATGATAAAGCGTCGGGGCTGTAATGCCGAGTTCATTGGCGATCAGGTTCATTGTGATCTCTTCTTCATTAAGTTTGAAAAGGAGGTCTCTTGCCTTTTCAACGATTCTTTTTCTAATACTGTCTCTCATGTCTTTTCTCCTAAGCTAAACAAAGTGAAAACTTTATGATATTCTTTCTAACCTGCCACTATGTCAAAAAACGCTCTTGCAATATCCCGAAAACGCATTGTTCTGTATTACATCATAAATATTAAATTGTAATAATGCAAGATTAAATCAATAAAACAATATTATCTATAGTAAAACAGATGTTACGCAGCCGGATTAATATTGACTAACCCTAAATCGTTCGATTCTAAATTTTTACTGACTCTAGTCTGAGGTTTGTGTTTTATTGATTGGTTTTTGTTCTGAAC
>JAKLDO010000132.1 GCA_022703485.1 bacterium | reverse complement strand
GAGAAGTAAAATGCAGTAAGACTTTTTATGATGACATTAAAAAAAGAGGCGGCAATGGTATCATGTGGAAAGCCGGACATTCTCTTATCAAGGCGAAGATGAAAGAGACCGGAGCCGCATTCGGAGGAGAGATGAGCGGACATGTTTTCTTCAAACACCGCTTTTTCGGATATGACTGCGCAATATATTCTGCATTCAGACTTCTCGAGATAGTTTCAAGGATGGATAAAGTCGATTTCGATAAACTTCTCGAAGGTATCCCTGAGACATTCTCAACTCCCGAAATAAGAGTCGAGGTAGATGATGCCAGGAAGTTCGGAATAGTCGAAAATGTAGTGAAGTACTTCAAGAAGGAAGGACTCGATGTAAATGATATCGACGGAGTGAGAGTCACCTTCAAGGACGGCTGGGGACTGATGAGACCGAGCAACACCCAGAATGTGATCGTAATGCGCGTAGAAGCTGAAACGAAAGCCAGAATGGAAGAGATCAAAACACTGCTTGAAAGCAAAATGGAAGAATATAACAGATAACCGGAGCGATCTATGTCAAAAGCCCTTGTCATGATACTTGCAGGCGGTCAGGGAAAAAGGCTTGCGCCGCTTACACTCGACAGAGCCAAACCCGCTGTGCCTTTCGGCGGAACCTACAGAATAATTGATTTCGTGCTCAGCAACTTCGTCAATTCAGGATTCATGCAGATCAAAGTCCTGACGCAGTTCATGAGCAACTCACTCAACCAGCACATTTCAAGGAACTGGACCCTTTCTCCCACATTCAATCAGTATGTGGACTCAGTTCCTGCACAGATGAGAACAGGCGACAACTGGTATCTCGGCAGTGCAGACGCGATATACCAGAATATCAATCTGATCAGGGATGAAACCCCGAGACATGTTTTCGTTTTCAGCGGAGATCACATCTACAAGATGGATGTCTCGCAGATGTACAACTATCACAACATCAAGAAAGCCGACATGACGATAGCAGCCATACCTGTTCCGATAGAGGAGGCCAGCTCATTCGGTGTCATCGAGATAGACAGGGATTACAGAATGATAGGTTTCGAGGAGAAACCGAAAAACCCCAAATGCATTCCCGGAAGACCGGACATGGCGCTTGTAAGCATGGGCAACTATCTTTTCACGACAGATGTTCTCGTAAGCGCTGTAAATGAAGATGCAAAAGATGAATCAAGTGAACACGATTTCGGTAAGAACATAATACCTGCTCTCTATCCCTACAAAAGGGTGTTTGTTTACGATTTCCTCAGGAACAGCATCTACATGCCTAATGAAGATGAGTACGAGAAGCCCTACTGGCGTGATGTGGGAACGATAAAAGCTTATTTTGATTCGCACATGGACCTTGTTTCGGTCTCACCGGCTATCAATCTGTATAACCGTAACTGGCCCATATTCGGATTCCAGGAGGTCAATATGCCTCCTGCTAAATTCGTTTTTGCAGATGACAAGAACAAAAGGCTCGGGGTCGCAACAGATTCCATCATATCGGAAGGCTGTATAATAAGCGGAGGAAGTGTCAACCGTTCCGTACTTTCTCCCGGTGTGAGGGTTAACAGCTATGCCTCGATAAAGAACTGCATAATCCTTAACAATGTCAATGTCGGAAGATACTGCGAACTTAAAAATGTCATAATCGACAAGAATGTTGTAATACCTCCTGACACAAAGATCGGATTCGATCCCAAAAAGGATGCCGATCGCGGTTTCACTGTAACTGAGGACGGCATAACGGTCGTACCGAAAGGGTACAGTTTCCAGGAGGATAGATAGTCCGCATGACAAAGGTCGTCTTCTTATGGCATATGCATCAGCCTTACTACAAGGATGCCTCCACCAACCGCTATCTGATGCCGTGGGTCCGGCTTCATTCTCTCAAAGGATATTACGATGTGCCTCATTCAATGAAAAAATACGGCGTCAAAGGTGTTGTAAATCTGGTCCCGTCACTGATGGAGCAGATAATAGATTATGCCGATAACAATGCCACTGATGCATGGCTTGAGAACACTATTGCAAATCCTGCCGACATGAAAGAGGAGGATAAGGCGTTTGTAATAAGAAACTTTTTCATGATCAACTGGGAGCGCCTTGTAAAGACATCTCCAAGGTATCACGAGATACTTAATAAAAGGATAAGGTACGAAAAGAAGCTTAACTGGAGCGAGATGGCGAAGCTCTTCACAAATGACGAGATATTCGATCTGCAGATGCTTTTCAATCTCAAATGGTTCGGTTTCATGGCCCGTGAAAGATATCCCAGGCTCCGTGAGCTTGATGTTAAGGATAGAGGTTTTACTCAGAAGGATAAAGAGGATATGCTCAATATCCAGAAAAAGGTTCTCTCTGAAATAGTTCCGCTTTACAGAGATCTTGCGGCGGAAGGTGTGATCGAGATCAGTTTCACTCCTTTTTACCATCCGATATTCCCTCTTGTCCATGATACTGATATAGCGGCGAGAAGTTCCGGTGCAAGGCTTCCTGAGAGATTTTCATATCCTGAGGATGCCAAATGGCATCTTGTCGAAGGAAAGGCATATTCTGAAAAATTATGGGGGACTGAAATATCAGGCATGTGGCCTGCCGAAGGCTCTGTATGCCCAGAAATGATCCCTGTCTGCATAGAATCCGGTGTCAAATGGATAGCTACGGATGAAGGTGTCCTTCTGAATTCGCTCGGGACCTACGACAAAGCTTCAGTTCTCTACCGTCCATACAGGCTTAAAGGCGGGGATGAGAAGTTTGTGACAGGTTTCTTCAGGGATAAGTACCTTTCAGACCTTCTCGGATTCTCGTTCTCAAGAATGGAACCTGAAAAGGCTGTTGATATTTTCATGAACTATGTGAAAAGCACTAATTTCAATCTTCCCCACGGACATCCTGAACCCGTGGTCTCGGTGATACTTGACGGTGAGAATGCATGGGAATCCTACGAAGGGAACGGTGAGTTTTTCCTGAAGGCGCTTTTTACGAGACTCAGTTGCAGTCCTGAAGTTAAAACTACTACATATGGCACTATCACCGCTTCGGAAGATCCTAATCTCATGCAGCCCATCACAAGGATATTCTCAGGAAGCTGGATAAACAGTAACTATGATATCTGGATAGGTAACGATGAGGACAATACTGCGTGGGAATATCTGAAAAGGGTTCGTGATTTCTATGCAAAATATAAACGGAGCAGGGTGGTGACTCCGAAGATAGACGAAGAGATAATGCGGTGCATATACCGCGCAGAGGGAAGTGACTGGTTCTGGTGGTACGGTCCTCAGTTCTCAACGGAGAACGATTGGCTTTTTGACAGACTTTTCAGAAGACATCTCAGAAGGGTGTATCATCTTCTTTCCGAGGAGAATCCGGCATTTCTCGACATTCCGATAAGTTCATCTTCGAATGTCAACGCAATGATCAATCCGTCCAATACGATAAGACCTGCAATAACAGGCCGCGTCGACAGCTATTACGAATGGTCGGGCGCAGGAGTTTTCGAGAACTCGAGAAAGACCGGCGGCGCGATGTATAACTCGATCAGGCTTACTGACAGGGTTTTTTACGGATTCGACAGGGAGAATCTCTATTTTAAGATACAGCTTGTAGATCCTCTCAGTTTCTACGAGCACAGGAAATACACTCTGAAATGTTTCATAATGGACAGCCGGGACATAGATTTCTCTCTTCCGATGATAAGGATCAGTCCGGTCGATTTCGCTATCCACTACAACAATGATGCCGGATATGTTGCCGAGGTGATCGGTGCAGGTGTCGCGGCGTTTGAGGATGTCATGGAGTTTAAGCTCAACTCAAGGAAAGCCGGTCTTAAATCCGGTGAAAAGATAAAGGTTTATTTTAAGATAGTATCTCCTGAAGGGATCGAGCTCGAAAGGGTTCCGGCCGCCGGTTCGATAGATATCGTGATCGCGGATGAGCCGGCTTTATTCACACTCTGGGATGTTTAAAGGTGTAAAATGATAGAAGGAAACCTGAGGAGAGATCCTCTCAACAAATGCTGGGTTGTATTTGCTCCTGAGAAAGTGAACACGATAATACAGCAGAGTTCGGAAAAAGAAGCCAAGTTCGACATAAACCCCTATCTTCCGGGGCTTGAGTATGCGACGGGGAAAGACATTCTCAGAAGGATAAATCCGGCCTATGCCGATAAAGGGTGGTCCGCAAGAGTGTTCCCTGCGAAAAATCCGATACTTAAAATAGAGAGCGAAAAGAATTTCAGAGGTGAAGGTCTGTATGACACAATGGCAAGGCTCGGAGCGCATGAAGTCGTTGTTGAAACTCCGAAAAGCGATATAAATTTTGACAGGCTTTCGATAGAAGAGATCGCTGATGCGTATAGCATTATCATGGACAGGATAGGGGACCTTAAAAAGGATTCAAGGTTCAGATATATTCTTGTCACAAAGAACAGAGGACTTGATGCAGGCGGGACTATTAATCATAACTATTCAGAAATCAAGGCTTTTCCGTTCATTCCTCCGATAATCCAGTATAAGCTCGATAACTGCATACAATATTATAAAATTAAGGAAAGGTGTCTGGTCTGCGACATAATAGATCAGGAACTTTCTGACAGAAAAAGGGTGATCGTTGAAAATGACATGTTCATTGCATTCTGTCCTTATGCAAGCAGATACCCGTTTGAAATAATGATAGTTCCGAGAAAGCACCGCAATATTTTTGAAGGGCCTAACGAAGATGTTGTCAAAGAACTTGCAAAGATAGCAAAAACCGTTTTCTACAAGATCAGAATGGCGCTAAATGCTCCTGCATATAACTCGGTTTTCCACTTCCAGCCCGTTAACAGCAGGGAGAGTGAAGATCTGGAAGCGAAAGCATACCACTGGCATATCTCGATCATCCCCAGAATGTCTAACATACCTTCAGAAATGATTGAAGCCGGTATCTTTGTCAACCCGACACTTCCCGAAGAAGCCGCCGAATTCCTTAGAAATATAAGGGACTAAACCACGATCCTCGGGATGTGGGCCGGGATTCTTGAGACTATTTCGTAATTGATGGTTCCGGCGAGTGCGGCAAGATGTTCAGCTCTTATGGTCTGTTCACCCTGTGTGCCGATGAGCACGACTTCATCTTCGACTGCTACACCGGGGATATCCGTGACATCAATGGTCGTGAGGTTCATGGCGATCCTGCCTATGACAGGCGCTCTTCTGCCTTTTACAAGCACATATCCCTGATTGCTCAGTGATCTGTCATATCCGTCGCTGTAACCTATCGGAAGTACCGCTATCTTTGAATCACGGGTGAGCTGGTGAGAGCATCCGTAACCGACGAATTCACCGGCTTTAACGTTTTTCACCTGACCTATCAAAGTTTTCCATGTCAGTACCGGAGTAAGTATGTGCTCAGGTCCGTGGCCGAACTCGGTTATGTATGAAAGATAAGTCTCTTTTGAAGGCCAGAGTCCGTATTGGGATATTCCGAGCCTTATCATGTTGAAATGAGTGCTCTGGAAAATGATTGCCGCCGCGCTTGAGGCGAAATGCATGTCAAACCCTGAAAAACCGGCGTCCCGTATTTCCGAAACCTCTTTTTTGAAAGAATCTATCTGGTATTTTGCATAGGAATGGTCAGTAGTATCCTCAATGTTTGCAAAATGGCTGTATACCCCTTTCAAAACTACATCCTGACATTTTTTAAGTTCGCCTATGAACGCTGAAAGCTCAGAGCCTCTTATACCCTGGCGGTTAGTACCTGTCTCGATCTTGAGATGGATAAAGGCCTTTTTATTTCTTTTCTGAGCCGACCTCTGAAGTTCAAGAAGGCTTCCAGTGTTGTAACATACACATTCTATGTCATTCATCACTGCTGTTTCAAGAGAATGCACAACTACAGGACCGAGCACGATGACTCTCTGCGGAAGGCCTGCTTTTCTGAGCTCAAGAGCTTCAGCGAGTGAATTAACACAGAAAATGTTGATGCCTGAACTTTCTGCAAAGCGGGCCATTTCTATCATACCGTGTCCGTAGCCGTTAGCCTTGATGACAACGGCGATATCTGCATTGTTCCTGATCTTTGAGCGGAAGAAAGC
>JAKLDO010000131.1 GCA_022703485.1 bacterium | reverse complement strand
TACTTTCAGCAAGACTTCAGATCGTATGGCCTTCGATATTCACCCTTTTCATTGCCGTACTGCTCCATCATTTTGACCTGATAAAAAAAGCGGTCAGCCTCAGAAGTGAGGATGACTCACCGTTTTTCCTGTTTTCGATCGAGGTTCTTACAGTGATCTCTGTGTTCCCTGCAATATTTGATACGTACCTTTTCATATCACTTATAACAGCTGTTGCAATGCTGTTTGTTCTCGTCTCACCTTTCACAGGTTTTTCCGGCATAATATCACAAATGGTCCCTGATGTGCCTGCCGGCTTCAGAGATACATGGTTCTCACCCTCTTTTTTTGTTATCGTCTATTCTCTCTGTGTTATTTTCTGCATTCCATCGTTTATAATTTCACTTACAGCTCTGGCGTTCCTTGTTTTGCGGACAGTTCTCAACAATAAGGAAATCAAAGAAAATGAACCTGAGAAGACAGCATAACAGAGATTTCAGCATCGACATCAGTTCACTGGTGGATGTCCTGTTCACACTTCTCATCTTTTTTTCCCTTACAAGCACATTTGTAAAGGAATCCGGCATAAAAGTGGACCTTCCTGAAGCCTCTTCATCAACACCCATGATATCTCCTGAGAAATATGAGATCACCATAAGCAGTGCCGGAGAAATAAGCCTCAACAGCATTGCCGTGAACTCAATAACGGAGGTGCGTGACATCCTTTCAAAATTTGACTCTTCAATGCGCTTAAGGTATGTTATGGTCATTAAAGCTGATACAGCTACGCCGCATGGGAAAGTTACAGAAGTGCTGGATATTCTCAAGTCTATGAAGTTTGAGAACATTGCGGTGGCGACAAGGTCTAAAGAATGAAAAAAAAGATCGCTTTCTGGACACCGATCCTGATCTTCGCAGTTATTGCACTCTATTTTATATATGATATAACAGTAACTACAGCCGCCATCTCAAATAACAAGGCCGTCATAGATGACATAGAATCAAGGACAAAAAAGATAGAGGCTGAGATCCTTGAAACGAGACTTAAGATGGAAAGGTTCCAGAAAGACCCGAGAGCGGCGGAATCGATCCTCAGAAATAAATTCGAAATGCTTAGAAAGGACCAGTATTACATAAATGATAAAAATAATTAGCTCTCGACCTTTTCTCTATATTTTAACTTTGATATTTTCAGTATTATCCGTCTATTTTGGAAAGAACCTAAACATAAACATAGCTATCTGGGGAGTATACCTGTTCTTTGTGTTTTACATGGTGCTGGTTGAACAGATAAAGCTTCCCCTGCCTCCTTTCGCCATTGCCGCAGTAGTCATCACTGGCGGCAGAGGAAGCGTAATACTGCCTCTTTTATTCATTGCCCTGCCTTTTATCATGACCCGTCTTGATCAGGTACACTACCTGTTATTTTCAATTGCGGCGTTCACGATGATAGTCCTCACGGGAGATATTTCCAGACCTTCCGATTTCATGCTCTATATATTCTACATCCTTACATCATTTACTGTCTGGTTCTATTACAGGAAAGACCTCTGGCAGCGATTCCTTTCAGAAAAGAACACCGCCGCCCCGGTGGAAAGGATCGCTGATATAACAAGTGGAAGCGTGATAGATGATCCGTTCAAACCTCTTAAGAACTATCTTGCCAGAACTGTCTCTTTCCAGGGAATGAAAGTTGACATACACCTTATTGAACTCCTTCCTGAGAACAGGGCAAGAAAATATAATAATGACAATGTCTTCGAGCTCAGAGGACTGCTTCATAGAGTTGTTCATGACCGGATAGAGCTTGCATCGAAGATCCTTCTTGCAGAACAGGAGGATATACCGATGATGGCCGATTTCAATTTCAGGCTCTATTATCCGTTGAGCATGTTTGAATACGGCCCTATGCTGAATGAACCTGAATACGTTCTCGCAATAGACATAAAATACAGAGACAGGGACAGTTCGAAGGATGCCTCTGCTGTAAAACAGGACCTTTTGAACGATTTCAGGGTCATCAGGAACGATGTCCTGGAACTTTTAAGACAGGGAGAGGCTTTCAGGCACATTTCAGTAGAAAAGCAGAAAAAGGAGAACCTTTACAGCGGAACATCCGGCATAGTCGATTCATTCAGCCGCGATTCACTTTGTCAGGCTGCAGCTTTCGCCATATTCAGTGTCGCACCGGAGGTCTCAGCTGTTCTCATAACAGAACAGAAGAACGGGTGCCACATAGGTCACGCTTTTAAAATGAAAAGCGATCTTAATCCGGGGGAAACGCTCAAGCCGGAACATATTGAAGAAACAGGCAGAGAGGAGATAACAGACCAGTCATCCATACACTCTATGATGATAAACGGCAAGCTCGATAACAACTATGAACTTTACGGTATCAATAAAAGAAAGGATAATCCTGTTTTCATGAATCAGGCTTTTGCCGAACTTAACAAATATGAGAACATGGTCGCCAGCCTGATAACATACAACAACGACATAAAAGGGACCATAACGCTCCTTACAAAGAGCAGAACGGATTCCGACACGCTTAAGAACAACAGCACTCTCACAAGAATGATATATAAAGTCGCTTCATCGGCCCTGAATAATATTGAAATGTATGAAAAGGTTGAGGAGCTTTCGAACATTGACGGACTTACAGGACTTTACAACAGACGGTTCTTCCAGATAAATATAGACAGGATGGTCATGGAAGCGAGCAGAACCAACTCCAATCTTTCCATGATAATGCTCGATATCGACCATTTCAAGAAAGTGAATGACACATATGGACACAAGGCCGGTGACGATGTGATACGGTTTCTTGCAAGGACAATAAAAAACAACATACGCAAAGTCGATATTGCCGCAAGATACGGCGGCGAAGAATTTGTTGTGCTGCTTCACAACACGAACATCGAAGGCGCCGCGAGACTGGCTGAAAAGATACGGATACTTGTAAAAGATGCCTCCATCAATGCGGACGGCTCACAGCTGAACATAACTTCATCTTTCGGGATATCTTCATACCCTTCAATTTCAATGAGCAGCGGTCAGCTTATAAAAGATGCAGACACGGCACTCTACCATTCAAAAGAGAACGGCCGTAACATGGTCACTGTCTTTTCAAAAGACCTCAACCAGTCTGAAAAAGACGAAGATCAGGATAATTAGGGAGGGCAGATGAAGGTTCTTGTGACAGGCACCGCAGGCTTCATCGGATATCATGCTGCAAAAAAGCTTATCGAAAGAGGCGATGATGTGACTGGACTCGATGTCATAAACGATTATTATGACATCAGCCTTAAGTACAGCCGTCTGATGCATTCCGGAATAGAAAAAGATTCAATAGAGTACGGGAAAAAAATAGAAAGCCGGAAACACCCCAACTACTCTTTCATTAAGCTCGACCTTAAAGATAAAAAAGGATTGGACGACCTGTGCAAAGCTGAAAAGTTCGATATAATATGCAATCTTGCAGCACAGGCCGGAGTACGCTACTCTCTGACAAATCCTGAGGCATATATTGATTCCAACATTGTAGGATTTCTCAACATCCTTGAAGCTTCCAGATACAACGGCGTAAAACACCTCGTATATGCATCAAGTTCAAGCGTTTACGGTGCAAATGAATCACTTCCGTTCTCAACTTCTGACAATGTTGACCATCCGATAAGCCTTTACGCCGCTTCCAAGAAATCGAATGAGCTCATGGCGCATGTGTACAGCCACCTTTTCAATATTCCATCGACCGGACTCAGATTCTTTACTGTTTACGGTCCATGGGGCAGACCGGATATGGCTCTTTTCATTTTTACAAAGGCGATCCTTGAGAACAGACCTGTTGATATTTTTAATTACGGAAACATGCTCAGAGACTTCACTTATGTTGATGATATAACTGAGGGTGTTATCCGTGTTATAGATTCTCCTCCGGCAGGAAATAAACTCTGGGACGGCAAAGATCCCAATCCTTCCTCATCAAGATCACCTTATAAGATATATAACATCGGTAATAACGCTCCTGTAAAACTTATGGATTTTGTAGAAGCGATCGAGGAAAAACTAGGAAAAAAAGCGGTAAAGAACATGCTTCCTCTGCAGGCCGGGGATGTCCCCGAGACATTTGCCGATGTACATGACCTTATTGAAGATATGCACTACAAACCTTCAACGGACATAAAGACAGGAATAAGCAGATTCATAGACTGGTATCTGGACTACTACAAGGTTTAGACGCCTACACCTGAATATTTGAAGATCTTTCTGATCGAATCATCAGCGGAATAGATATTTCTGAGGTCAAAGAAAAAATTGTCCTTCATAGAAGTCTTTATTCTTTCAAGATCAAGACCCCTGAACTGGTTCCATTCAGTTAGAATAACGACCGCACTGCTGCCCGAAGCCGCTTCATAGCTGTCGTTACAGTATTCGATACTGTCTGAATATTCCGCAAGTCTCCACTTCGCCTCTTTGAAACCCTGAGGACAGAAAGTTTTTATCTTTGCACCTTTTCTGATCAGCTCGGGAAGTATGACAAGGCTCGGTGCGTCTCTCATGTCATCTGTCTCAGGCTTGAAAGTGAGCCCCAGCACACATATCGTCTTCCCTTTGACAGAACCCATTGAATCAACTATCTTCTCCACCATTTTCATTTTCTGTATTTCATTGGCTTCAATGGCAGACTTTATCACTTTGAACTCAAGACCGTTCTTAGCCGCGATATCGACTATGGCCTTTGTATCTTTCGGAAAACAGCTCCCGCCGTAGCCGCAGCCTGCATGAAGGAATTTCGGACTTATGCGGCCGTCCATGCCCATGGCTTTCGCGATCTCCTGAACATTTGCTCCGACCTTTTCGGAAAGAAGAGCCATTTCATTAATGAAAGATATTTTCACTGCAAGAAATGCATTGCTCGCATATTTTATCATTTCGGCCGTTTCGATATTTGTCACCACAAAAGGAGTGTTATTTATGTAAAGAACCCTGTAGACCTTCTTCATCATCTCGCCGGCCTTCTCGGATTCACATCCTATTACTATCCTGTCAGGATGAGTGAAATCATGTATCGACTTTCCTTCTCTAAGGAATTCAGGATTCGACACAACATCAAAATCCATGCTCACTCCTCTTTTTTTCAACTCTCCGTTAACGGTCTTTTTTACAAGCTGACCCGTACCCACAGGAACTGTAGATTTGTCAACTATAACTTTGTAGCCGTTCATGTGCTTTCCTATATCTGAAGCAACTGCAAGAACATACTGCAGATCGGCACTGCCGTCATCTTTGGGCGGAGTCCCCACCGCTATGAAAAGAACATCTGAGTTTTTCACCGTAAGATCAATATCAGTTGTAAAACTGAGCCTTTTATATCTCACATTTCTTTCGACAACATCATCAAGCCCGGGCTCATATATAGGCATAACACCTTTTTTCAGATCATCTATCTTCTTTTCATCTACATCCATACAGATAACTTCATGCCCGAAATCAGCAAGACAGGCTCCTGCAACCAGACCCACATAACCTGAACCTACAACACCGATCTTCATATTGACCTCTCAAAATATGAAATTAACAAAAACAACCGCGGGATATTATCAGTTTGAAAGTTGAAGTTCAAGAAAACTGTCTTATCTTCCAAAGCATTTTTCTTACAAAACCAATTATGCCGGGAGACAGCCCGTGCATTTTCAGAACTTTGACCAGATAAAGATTGGACCGGACAAAATTTCTTATAGAACTGGTGTTCTGCCCGCCTGATCTCATTTTTACAAGCGCCTTTTGCAGATATACGATCTTTGCTCTGTCATCAAGAAAAAGCCTCAGCATCCACTCATGGTCAGAAGCAAATGACAGATCAAGCCTGTAAAGACCGTTCCTGTCATATACTTTTTTCTTTACGAACAGTGAAAGATGGGGAGGAACCCACCAAAGCTTTTCAAGATTTTCCCTTTCATACTTTCCGGCCTTCCAAATCCTTGATATCTTTCCGCTTTTCCTATCATAGAATTCCGTATCACCATAAACTGCATCAGCTCCTGACGACACAAAAGAATTGACTATCCCGGCAATGACATAATCATCCGTGAATACATCTCCGGCATGTAAAAGAGATACTATTTCTCCTTTGGCAGACATTACTCCGCGATTCATTCCATCAT
>JAKLDO010000130.1 GCA_022703485.1 bacterium | reverse complement strand
GGCTTGTAACTTAGCGGATGCAGCGGACTGGTTCAGTCTTTCCTGGCGATGTCGGACAAATGACTTTCCCAGAGTTGGATGGCGTTGAAATAGAGTCTTTCAGTACCGTTGGAACGCTTGTACTCTATTTCAAGTTCAAAGTTACTTCTTTCACAGAGCTCCTTGAGTTTTGCAATAAAGGTCTTCTTCCCGAAAGGATGGCAATTTTCATTAGAACAGAAATATTTATACCGATAAAACACAAACTTAATTTCAAATGAAAGTCTGTCATTATGAAAACGTCCCTGATATTTCATGTCATTGTCTCTATTGTGGAAAGTATAAATAGAAATATCCTCATCAGAGTGTAACTCAGTCGGGGAGTCCATTAACAACTTTATGTCCTCTGCCAGCTGCTTGATATACAGTGCTACAGAGTTACTGGCATCTCTGTATGTCGTAGAAGTGCTGTATATCCTATCGCATTTTGAGTGCACTCCACGCTGTTTTATCAACCGCATCAGTCCGTTGAGCGCCCACATTCTCAGCTCCTGCTGGTGCTTATCGAAGAGGATGCTGAAGTATTTCTTATCCTTCTTGTTGCGGTCGTCCTCTTTTATTTTCATGTCAAATGGAATAACAACGCTCCGTCTCCAGAACCCGTCGGTACTATCAAATACGGTAGGCAGTGTGTTTGTGAATGCAAACAGCTTCCCTACAGGGTTTACATTCCTGGGCCTGAGATACTTCTCGTTAGCAGACAAAGTGTTTCCGTCAGCCAGGGCTTTCAGGATCTCGTCTTTTAATGTCTTTTTGATTGATAGCTCAGACGGGATGTTAATGAAGCACTCCTCCATTGCGGCGATATTACAGGTGTCGAAATCTCCGAATTCTATTGTCTTCACGTTATTATGCCCCACAACCGCCTTGATAAGGTCAGTAAATACTGATTTACCGTTAGACCCGCTGCCTATACCGAAGTATATTTTGGGCTCAATGAATCCATATAGCACCGCATATCCGACAATCTCCTGAATGACCTTTATCCACGCGGTGTCATTCATTGAAACGGAGACCAGGAAGTCATCTATTTCAGAAATACCTGTCAGAAAGCTGCCAGGATCTATATTTTCAATATCAATATCAAAGTCAGGCAGCGCAAGGAAGTTATAATACTGCCCTTTATTGGCCTCTCTGGTGATCTGCAATGATTCACTGTCGATTTTATAGATATATGATCTGGTGATGATCAGATAGTACGGCAGTGTAAGGTGCTTCCTTGCAAGCTCCTCATCCCATTCTTCTACACTGTTCTGCACAAAGTTACATAGTCGTTTGATCTCAGGGTCCTTGTAATAACAACCTTTGACCATTTCTACGGTATAGGCCCGAACCCTTCTTTCTATTTCCGACTTTGTTACCTGTTTCCAGACTCCATTACTGAACACCAGATAATCATCCTTATGCCTTTTAATGACATCTGAATTTACTGCCGCAGTTTTTCTGAAACCTATCTCATTGAAGAGAAGTGCCTGAGATCTCTTTTCATCTGGAAAGAAAAAAGAGTTGATATCTGTGCCGACAGGAAGCAAGAAAAGATCTCCTTCACAATAGCTGCTAAGAAAATTCCGGCTGACCTGACCTTCGTATCCACCGCTGCGGGCCAAATTAATAAAGTAGCCGATAGGAATTGAAGGATTCCTGCATGAATCGAACTTGCGGTTTATTACTTCGTCGGGATCTCTATATGTTTCATTATTCCGTGAAACAATGAGAAAGGCCTCTCTCCCGTCTTCTCCGTAGTTGTTAAGTGAGAATGCTGTATTCACCCATTCGTCGTAGTTTTGAGGAACCACATATTCAGCCATTTCATTCAACTCATTCTTAACGGTTCCATCTATAATAATATTAACAGGTTTAGAGCTTTTAGTGATGTGGGCGCTTCCAACGGCGCCCACTTCTTTTTCATAATTTTCCGTAACGATAATATCACACTGATCAGCAATAAAGATTGCAGGATCGTAACTCACAAAACAAGCTCTTGAAATGTCTGATGTCTTGTCTGTTTCGACATTGTACTGCTGTGCGAACTCGGCACTGAATGCCTTATAGATTCTTGAGTACACCTGAGCGTCCTGGACATGCTTGTCAAACATGAAACCTATCTTCAGCCCATCTCCGCTCGGCGAGACAAATGCGAAGAATACTCGGCTATCTGTCTTTATTTTCTCCTTAAGACTCTCTGGATCGTTCACATGATCAAGATCAATAATCAACCCGATCGACTCTTTTGCTGTGTCACGTTTCCTTATTCCATCATTGAACAGCCCCATATTAAACCATGGCAGTGAAGATTTTCTGGAACTCTTTTCATCTTCAAGATGGAGATACTCAGCACTGCTCTTATCAAGCCCGTTCATCTTTTCCCGATAACTGCGAATAATCTCAACATTGTCTTTCCATACACCGTTCATAATACCATCCAGCACTTTCGAGATTGCGATTTCTTCATCGCATTTACTGTTCCGGATGCTGGTCCCGAAACTTATCATCTTACTGTTATTCATTTTCATCTCCTTCTTTAGAATACCACTGTTCGACCTTAATGCCTGTTACTCTTTCAATACGCTTTACAAGATCTCTTCCCGGGATCATTCCTCTTTCTATGTGCGAAAGATGACACCGTGAGATCTTTAAAATTTCCGCCATCTGAGCGATGGTGAGTGCCTTACGTTTCCTATAAATAATCAACTGCTCAGCCGGAGATAGAAGATAGTTCTTCATTGGTAACTCCCTAATTTTATTATTTTTGTACCTGTAAATTCGAACTTACATTGATATTATAGATGGCAGTATCGTTACTTTTTTGACATGATTACCAATTGCATGTAGCACGCATCTGTAACATGTTGAATTCATTGAATATCAAAAATACATGCGTTTGTGATTTCAGAGCATGTGTGAAATTATCTCTTAATAAATACAACAACATACAAAATAAATTTTACCGTAAGTTGATATTTTGCTGTCCGGAAAGAACAGAATACGGTTGGAATAGATACGATTTTACGGCTAACACCATGTTATTACAGCTGAAATTCTCACAAGAAGAGGCGTTTCTTTGTTATAAGAACCTGATATCAATCTTTAAATTTACGGAGTATATCAATGAAACTATTGACCAAAGAGATCCTGAAGAGACTGCCTCTACTTTACACCCATGACGGCAAACCACCTGAAGAGGTGAAGGTTGTCGTCAAGTTCTTTAGTCCGGTAGGAGCTGCCACATGGTACGCAACAGAATATGACCCGGAAACTCGCATTTTCTATGGGTACGCTGATCTCGGGAACCGTGACTTTGCTGAGCTTGGATATTTCTCACTTGACGAGCTGGAATCAATAAAGCTTTCAGGGGGACTCGGTATAGAAAGAGATATTCACTTCGGTTATGACCATACCCTCGCTGAAGTTATGAACAACAGAATATAGGAGACAGTCATGTGTATTACTATTTCAGAGAAACACGGACTCAATCCGTCAATCAGTCTCTGCTTCTACTGCGGAAAGGAAAAGAACGAGCTGGTCCTGCCGGGCAGACTTAAGGGCGACATTGAAGCGCCGAGAAAGGCAGTCTGGAGCATGGAGCCCTGCGACGATTGTAAGAAGTACATGGCGGAAGGTGTTCTGCTCTGCGTAGTCAGAGACCATTCAGATCCTAAATGTCCGTACCGCACAGGTCGAATGCTTGTAATCAGTGATGCGGATGCCGTCAGGATCTTCAAGATGGACCCAACGAAGGAAAGATTCGCCTTCATTGAGGAATCGACTGTCAGCATGGTGTTTTGTGATCCAGTAAACGCAAAAGCATAATATAAGGAGGTACCAATGAGCTCAGGATTGTATGTTACAAAAAACGGGGATTTAATTGAATTTTACGAAGGACACTCGCAAGCTTTCAATATAACTCAAGGATGTGTTGAAAGTGTGTCTATACTTGAACAGGCAGATCTGATAGAGGAGTTGCCTGATGCCGCATAAAAACTTAAAAAATAATGGGAGCAGATACATGAAAAAGGTTATCTTTCAAGGTTTTCTGGTCATACTTGATCTGCTCCTTCAAAGAGCAGCGGCTAAAGCAGTTGCTAAAAAAAGAAAATCACACATGTTCAGAAGAAAGAAGTAATTGCAGGAGGTTGAGATGTTTTACTTTATCATCTGCGGCATCATGATGCTGATTGTATTGTTTCTGCTAACAGGTGCACTGCACCTTATATTCAGGATATTGTCAGCCAAAGCCATTATTCTATCAGCACTTACGCTGCTGGCATTCACTGGCATTGTAATTTCAGGCATACCGCCTTCTATGGCAGTAGTCCCTGTGTTATTGTCATCCTCCGTAATAATAGCAGTGCTATACCGGCTACAAGAAGTGTATTGGCACTAAGATACGAAGAGCTGCTTCCGGCGGCTCTTTTTTTTGATGCTGTTTGACCGCACTATTTATTTTTTTCTGCGGTCACTGCATTGTTAAGAAGCCTTTTTTCAGCCTCTTTTTTCATTTCAGGAGTATCGACATCCTGCCACAGATATCCTGTCATATCAGCTGCGAAAAAATTATTATTTTCCGCAAGTGCTTTCATTCCTTCAGAGATGGAAACATCTCCGGTCGATAGATATATCCTTTCAAGAAAATTGAAAATACTGTGACTGCATATAAAAAGCCCGGTATCAACTGCATTATAAATAGTAAGATCTTTCCCGATCTTAACTATATTCTGCCCTTTGATAAGAACTTTCGTTGCATCATCTATATCAAAGACACCGGTTATGTTCCTGTCTACGGATAGAACAGCTGAACTGCTTTTTATAAAAGGCTCTGATCTTTTAATGAATTCAGTCATAAAATCATCTGAAAATATGTGGTCCGACATTGAAAGCATAAAAGGAGATTCTGTCTTGAGGGCATCTCTGGCTTTCAGAAGAGATACTCCGTTCTTTTTATAATATACATTGTTTGTTACGGTGACTATTCCCTTAAACTTTTTGTCTTTGAGGAATTTGATGATCTGTCCGCTACGGTATCCTAGAACAATGACTATCTGCTTTATTCCTGCTTTTTTCATATGAACTATCACTCTTTCAAGTAACGCTGTTCCGCCGACAGGCATAAGAGGTTTCGGTTCATTATTCCCTTCACTGTCAAGTCTGCTTCCGAGCCCTGCAGCAAGTATCACTCCATGTTCAATCATTTTTCCCGTCCATGAATTTATTAATATTATTGCTGACCGTAACCGTACCGCAGGCATCCTCTCTGATAAGGTCATCTTTATCAACATCTATAACGGGGAGGCTGTTCTTTTTACCGGCGCACCTTTCACACAGCGGAACTATAAAGCGCCCGCTGTCTGAAAATAACTCCTGGACATGCACCCCTGTAAGGTTTTCAGGATCAACTTTTCTCCAGCAGGCACGGCAATGGTCAGGAGTATGTCCTCTGTGAGTGATCCAGTGTTCCATCCAGCTGCCGCATTTACAGCACTTTCTGTCCTCTGTGCCGGGCATGTATTTTACATCTGTCATAATATTCCTCCTTATTATGTTACATTCTGTTTCTGAAAGGTATTCCGTTCAAAACCTTGTAGGCTACATTAAACACCATATTGGCATTTCTGGCACTCCAGTTCTTTCTTGAAATCAGATAGTTCTTGATATCCAGCGGGACTATTTCCAGCCCTTCGGCCTTTATGCTTTTAAAAAGTTTAATAGCATACCCCCTGTCTGCCGGATGTCTTAATCCTGTCTGAGGATTGACTGCTGAGTCAAGTGTGTCCATTCTTTCCTTCATTTTTTCAGAAAGTTCCGTCCACCCATAAAATTTCTGTGAGACGATCTCCATAGCGTTCCATCTGGGAACCCATTCTATGATTTGTTCTTCAGACCAGGGAATCATCAGAACATCGCTCACCTCTTCAAGATCATCGACCCTATCCATAAGGTCGGAAGTAGGATATATCATGATAACGGCACCTTGAAATGATTCTATCGGTCCGCTTTTCTTTGTCATAAGGTAAAGTTTTATTCCATCCAGTCCGGATCTTTCGCTTTCTATGAGTTCTTCAGTAACTGTTTCCCCTAGATAATTTCTGACCGGGCCCTCAAGGTTCCATTTCTGCGGTACAGCGATGATCATT
>JAKLDO010000013.1 GCA_022703485.1 bacterium | reverse complement strand
TTCCTCGTTTGATCGAACTCGAATACGGCATGCCTTCCTCCTAAGTTTGAGGCGACATCTTTATTAGCACATACTGGTTATATTTAACTGTGTGTCTAAAGGGAGGGTTATCATGAATTCGAAAATGCTCTCAATTGCGATTTTCATACCGGCTTTTATTTTTTCATGCACGGTCGAAGATGAGATCGGATGTATCAACAGCTTTGACTGTGAGAACGGTTTTGAATGTGTTGACGGCATCTGCATTGACCCTCAAAGCGGTGTTCCTGACAAAGATACTGCACTTCAACAGGATGAATCAGTCAATGACAGCAGTCAGAACGACAGTGCCGCAGTAAATGACACAGAAAAGAACGACGAGAAGAACGACGAGAAGAACGATGAGGAAACCGCTGATGAAACAATTCCGGATGAAATAGAGCCGGATGAAAATATCAATGATCCTGATATCTATTCTCCAGACGAAACAGCCGATAATGACTTGTCCGACGAAGTTTTAACGGAGTCGGATGAAACGCCTGATCCTGACATTGCCGATGATGAAACTCCTGATGCTGATACCAATACCGGCATAACTTGCGGAACTCTGACATGCGGAACACACTCATACTGTGATGACACAAGCGGAACACCTGAATGTGTGTGCGAATCATTCTATCAGGACATGGATGGTGACGGGAACTGCCTTGAGAGCTGTACCCTTTATGAATGCAATGATATGGCCTGGGGAGCGGCGAATTACTGCAACATCAAAAACGGAGTCCCCACATGCGACTGTGATACTGTTGCAGGATACACGGGAACCCACTGCGATGAGTGCAGATCAGGTTTTCATACCGGTGGATTCGGTTACGAAAATGAATGTTTTGAAGATAACTGTATAGAAGCAGAAGATACCTTCCACGGCTGGCTTGACTGCTGGGGCGGACAGGTATGTGAAGATACTTTCGGATACGCTGAGTGCGTTCTACCTTAGATCAGTCCTTTGAACTCAACAACGCTTCCGCACTCTTTATCCATGAACGGGTTTATAAAAACCGGAAATTTGAGTCCGAGTTTTTCCGACAGGTGCTTTATGATTTTGATCGAATCGGTTGCGATGCTCTCTTTTTCCGGCGGATACATGTTATAGACAAGGGCTGCGATCCTGATATTCCTGCTTTTAAGCATTTCAACTGTCATCATTGTGTGATTTATACTGCCTAATCTCGGTGAGGACACGATTATCACCGGCAGATTCCTTTCCGCCACGAAATCAAGAGTTGTGTAATCACGGGTCAAAGGAACATAGATCCCCCCTGCACCTTCGATCAGAACAACTTCAAAATTCTCATTAAGTATCTGAATACATTTGTCTATTCTTTCAAAACTTATCGTTCTGCTCTCAAGTTCTGCGGCAAGATGCGGACTTGCAGGAAATTTAAATATCTCAGGCGCCGTTATCATGTTCTTATCATAAATATCAGGTTCTACACCCATTATTGATCTGTGTGTGACAATATCTTCCGCCATTCCTGTGCATCCTGTCTGAACCGGTTTCATAGTCGTAACCTTAACACCTGTAGAGGCAAGATACTTTGCAATATTTCCGGTCACGATCGTTTTCCCTATCTCAGTATCAATTCCTGTGACAAAAAATAAAGTCATTGCTTTCTCCTTAATATCCATATCTGAGGATCGTATGTAAGTCTGTAATTTCCGTCAGAAAAGAATTTTTCCGTGTATGATCTTGCAAACTCCTTCAGTTCAATGTTCTTTTCTTCGCCGACCCCTGCAACACCGGTCCTGCTGATGTGTATAAGTATTTCTCTGAAAGTCCTGAAATGAAGCACCTGCCGGGTTTCACCAAAATAGACTAACTCGAAACAGTTTCCGATACGGGATAGAAGCTCATCCTTTGTGAAATAATGAAGTCCGTTGCCCGTGATCTCTCTGATCTCTTTAAACTGTGCAGTTCCGAATGTTGAAAAAGCTATTACACCGTTTTTACTGATCTTTTGTGAAGAACATTTCAGGAATTCAGGAAGATCTTCAAACCATTGAAAAGTGGCATTTGAAATTATCAGATCCGTGTTTCCAGGGATCAGTTCAACAGATTCCCCATCACCGGCCAGAAAACACTTACGATCACACAATCCACTGATATAATTGTATGATTCACCGAACAGATCATTGCAGAAAAGCTGTTCATACTTGAGTTCAGTCGACACTATCTTTGTAAGTATCCCTGTTCCGGTTCCAATCTCATAAACTGTACCGAATGAGGAAAATCCGTGATTTTTAAGCATTGACACAAGTTCCTGGGCCATCATTTTCTGGACCACAGCATATTCATCGTAAGTGGCGGTTGCTTTTTTGAACCTTTTACCAATATTTTCCTTATTTATTTTCTGCATAACTCTATCAATCCGCTCCAGCTTTCAAATTTATAAAAAGGAAAATGCCCGGATTCCATTATTTCATTTTTGCAGTTTTTCCAGAATTCGATCTGATTTCTCGCAGGCATTATTCTGTCATTCGAAGATATCAGCACTTTGCCGAACATATTATTGTCCGCAACAGGCTTGCCAAGATTATTCTGAATGAATTCAAGCTCTTTTTTAAGTCCGGCAACGGTTTCCGCCGTTTTAAAGGAATTTTCAAACCTCTCAAACCCGGCATCATCATCGAACATATTTCTTTTGAACTGTCTGAAAGTTTCGTCATTCAGACCTGAAAGCGTTTTTTCAAACACCATTTTTCTGATACCGTAACTGTTATCAACAGGTTTAAATGTGCCGTTTACAGCAAAATTCTCTTTTGATATATTTTTTCCTTTCAAGGAGACGCTCGCTATAAATACTCCGAATGAAAAAGCGGCCACTGTCACATTTTTATATTTTTCAGTATTAATTTCAGGCAGTTCAAAGGAATCATATGAATGAAGCATTGCAACATCGAAACCGTCTGTTCTCAGAAAACTCAGATGCTCAGGCTCAACGCTCCAGCCGGAAAAGAAAACTATCAGATCTTCATTTCCTGAATTATTGAGCCATGAAAGTTTCATTTCATCCCGCCTGACAAAAAAATACCTGCAAAGGAATATCCACCGCAAGTCGTTTTTGTCAAGGATATTGAAAAAAGTGAACAAAAATGCCGATGGATTTCACAGATATCTTCTTTAGTACGGTTATAATTTTACAGTGTAAGATCTTTTATCTGAAACACACTTTTTTCGGGATATTCAAAATTAATCAGATATTCCCACGCAGGAACTATTTTAATTGTTCTGTCTTCAGATTTTATCACACCTGATTCATTCATCGCTATAAGCGTTGCACTTTTTTCATCGATTTCACCCATTGCCTCAAAAAGTGCTGAAACTTCTCTTTTTTTTGTCTTTTCATCTTTAAGATCAAATGAAACCTGAACAAGATTCTTTTTTCCAGCTCTGTCTATCCAGCAGAAATCAACTTCCTTTCCAGATGCAGTTTTATAATAATAAATCGCACTCGAGCTTCTTCTAATCGTTGAAAATATTAAATTTTCGAGAAGATATCCTTTTTTTTCAGATACATTCGGATCAACTGAATCGACCAACCCGTGATCAACACAATATATTTTTTTCATATTTACATTTCTTTTTGTAAAAGATCTGTCAAATAACTGAACAGAAAAAAGAAAATAACAGTCTTCAAACCACCCTAAAGCGGTTGAAACAAAATCTTTCTGCGTTTTGAAACCTATAGATCTTAAATATTCATGGAGACGGTTAATCGAATACAGTGATGAAACCGATGTTAATAGACGATTCGCAAGGTTTATGACTGCCTGCGGATTTGAAACATTGAATCTTTCAACAATATCATGAAAAATTATGCTTCTGAAATATTCCTGATGAATTCTTATTCTTTCATTTCGGGCAAGATCAAGAATTTCCGGGAATCCTCCTTTCTCAAAGTACTCTTCAAATGCTTTGGCAAGTATCATCTTTTCTTTAGTTGTCATACTGTCGGCAGGTATACTTTTAAAAGAAAGAAACTCTTTGAAAGAAAAGGGGAAAAGTTCGTATGACAGAGACCTTCCTCTCATTTGTGTTGCAATTTCAGAAGAAAGCATTTTTGCCGAAGAACCGGTTATATAAATTTCACATAATTCAGTCCGGAGAATTCTTTCAACAAACATTTCCCAGTTTGCAGTTTCCTGAATTTCATCAAAAAAACAGTATATTTTTTCAACACCTTTTTTTTCTGGAAACAGTGAAAAATATACATCCGTAACTACTGCCGGACCGATTTTCCTGAGTTCAGCGATTCGATCATCAAAAAAATTCATGAAAAGAATGTTTTCTCTTTTTACTCCATTTTTTATAAGATCAGACATTATCTGTGTCATCAGTGTTGATTTGCCGCACCTTCTTACACCAATGAATATATCTGCCTTTTTTTCAATCCTGTAAAAATCAAAATCTCTTCTGATAAAGTTCTCAATATTCTGCTTTTGAAAGTCAAGGATCATCTGTTTTATTATCTCTTTCACCATCAATCGCCTCCAAGTAGAAATAATTTTAGACTACTATCCGCCAATAGTGGTTATTTTTTTATACCACTTTTGAGATAAATTGGCAAGAAATTCAATATGCCTTGAAAAAAGTTGCCTTGGAGTTATTCTGTTTTTTTATTTATCTTTAACAGCTCTTTTTCCGATTGTTCTATTGCCGGCAAGCTTGATTTAAGCTCATCAGGTAGATTTGAGATTAAATTGTCCAACAAGCTGTCGGACTGTTTCAGAGCTGTAAAATAAATGAACCGGTTGGAATTGAACACCTGATGGGAACTTGAGTTTTCTCCGGCGGAAAATCGTTCATTTCAAAGCCTCTAAAACTGCTTCGGCAATAGATCTTATTTCCGGACCCGTCATTTTTGCAGTCAGTGAAAATCTAAGCCGTGATGCCCCGGCAGGAACTGTCGGAGGTCTTATTGACGGAACGAAAATGCCTGAATCCTTTAATTTTTCTGACAATGCCACAGTTCTTGCATCATCACCTGTGATCAGCGGAACGATGTGGGAATCTCCTGCTGTGGCAAGCCCGTTTTGAATGAAAAGTTTCCTCAGGGATATCGAATTCAGGGTAAGTTCCGCCCTTTCTTTCTTCATTTCAGGGACCTTTGTGAAAATAAATTTCATCCAGCTTATGTTCATTGGAGGAAGTGCCGTGGTGAAAATAAAAGAACGGCACCTGTTCACAAGATACTGCTTGACAGCACTGTCGCAAACTATGAAAGCACCTGCTCCGCCTAGAGCTTTTCCGGCAGTCCCTGCTAAAAAATCGATCCTTCCTGTCATGCCTGTCTTTTCGCATATTCCGAGCCCTTTTTCTCCTGCGCATCCTACCGCATGGGCTTCATCAACAAAAAGCTGTGCATCGAACTCCCCTGATATTTTAACAAGTTCAGCAATATCTGCCGTATCGCCATCCATGCTGAAAACCGACTCTGTGACTATCACGACCGATCTGTATTTAGTTCTGTTTTCACTCAGGATCTTTCTTAAATGCTCATTATCAAGATGATTATAACGGATATGTTCAGCCCTTGAAAGCTTCAGCCCGTCAATTATGCTTGCATGGACAAGTTTATCCGCAACTATAAGATCGCCTTTTTCATACATCGCAGCAAAAAAACCGGCGTTCATGTGATAACCGCTTGAGAATATTATACAGTCCTCTTTTCCGTAAAGTTCAGCTATAAATTTTTCTGTCTTATCGTAAATTGAACTGTTACCGGTCAGAAGTCTTGAAGAGCTGCTTGAAAGGTCGGTCTCAAGAAAATCAAGCCTGTCAGAACACCATTCGAGGAATTTCTTTTTAAGTCTGATATCACCTGCAATACCGAGATAATCATTTGATGAGCAGTTAAGATACCTTACGCCGCTTATCCAGATGTAATTCCCTTCCCTTTCCTCAACCGTTTTAAGGGTTCTCAGTCTCGAATTCTTTTCGAGTTCTAAAAGTTCGTGATGTATTTTATCCTGAGATCGCGTCATTGAGCACTTTTTCCGTTCTGTTGAAAATTTCATCGACATCATCGACTGTCACTATAAGCGGCAGGAAAAAATAAATAGTATCGCCAAGAGGCCTGAGCACGACTCCGTTATTAAGCGAGATGTTATATATTTTTCTGCCTATCCTGTCAGCAGGAGGGAAAGGAGTTTTGTTTTTGCGGCTTTTTACAATATCGATCGCACCTATGAAACCGGTGAATCGAATGTCATTGATGAAATCATATTTTCTGAGATCTTTTAACCTGTCATGAAAATGTTCCATCGCTATTCTGTTGGATTGCGGCAGATGGTCTCTTTTCAATATTTTAAGATTCTCTATCCCTGCGGCGCATGCAAGAGGGTTTGCTGTGTATGAATGACCGTGAAAAAAGGTCTTGTGTGAAAAATAATCGTCATAGAAAGCATTATAGACCTCTTCCGTGGTAACTGTCACAGCAAGCGGCATAAAACCTGCCGTTATCCCTTTTGAAAGGCATATTATGTCAGGTCTGGTCCCGCTCTGCTCATATGCGAACATCGTTCCGCACCTTCCGAAGCCTGTCGCAACTTCATCATAGATCACAAGGACTCCATGCTCTTTAGCCGCTTTTTCAAGCTTTTTCAGATATTGTGCAGGGTAGTTCAGCATTCCTCCGGCACCCTGTATCAGAGGTTCAATTATCACTGCCGCCGTTTCGTCAGCATGTCCGGATATAGCTTTTTCCATGTGTTCGAAACATTCCAAATTACAGTCACATTTTGATGCATCCATCGTGAACTCAGACCTTCTTTTCGGGCATGATGAACAGTCAGGGCTTTGAACCTTTATGGAATTGAACATAAGCGGTTTGTACAGCCTGTGATATTCCGCAACGCCTCCGACGCTTACTGCGCCTATAGTGTCACCGTGGTAAGCATTGTCCAGCATTATGAACCTTGTCCTGTTCGTGATCTTACGGTTCTGCCAGTACTGGAAAGCCATTTTTATAGCGACCTCGACAGCTGTCGAACCGTTATCTGAAAAGAAGTATTTTGAAAGAGACTTATCGAGAAACCCTGTCATAAGATCAATGAACTCAGCGGCAAAAGGGTGTGTGAAACCGGAAAAGTTAACATGTTCCAGAGTATCAAGCTGTTTTTTTATCCCTTCAGCGATACGGCTGTTGCAATGCCCCAGAGTATTGACCCACCACGAAGAGATCGTGTCATAATATTCGTTACCGTCAGCATCAAAGAGCTTCACCCCTTCACCGCGGACGATCACTTTAGGGTCTATGCTCTCGAAATCCTTCATCTGAGTGAACGGATGCCATATATTCCTTCTGTCAACTTCAAGAGTCTTTTTCTTATCGTACATAGATATCCCCTGAAATAAAAAAACAAGACCGCAGAAAGAAATATTCTCTTTATGAAAGGTTTGTCAAGGTTATGAAGAAGTTACTGTATTGTGAATGTCCTTGCTTCTGAGATATTAAGAGCACCGTTTAAGTCCTTTGAAACAACACGCCATTCATAAGTACCGGCTGTCAACCCTTCCACTTTCGCTGTCGAAAGACCTTTTTGCGGACCCGCATAAACTTTATCAAACCCCGTTAAATCTCTTAGAAGAAGTGTGTATTGTATGTCAGGATCGCCGATATCAGACACCCATTTAAAATTAACGGTGTCATCATCAAAAACAGCCTCATCAGCCGGCAGAGAAAGTTCAGGAGCTGAAGGTATATCAAATTCAGGCACTTCTGATAATGAACCTGTAAGCTGGGCATCATGAAGCATTTGGGGCCATTTTCCCTCGGGTGTTCCCGGAGCCGGAAGAACATGAAGTTCACCTTCCGATGTAAAAACATAGAGCCTTCCGTTATTATTTATCAATTTTACCGGCTTTGCATTGCCGTTCAGATCGAAACTCCATTTTTTATTATCACTTTTCCTGTATGCAAGCACCTGATGATAGTTCGTAAAATATACATATCCCGTGTCTGAAATGACAGGGGGCATTGTCTCAGGTGAACCTGCCTGCGAAAACACAGAAGATGTTGAGTAAAGCATCGAATCGTCACTTTCATATACTTTCAGCACTCCGGATTCAGAAATGAACTTCATGTAATCATTATCTATTGAAACAGCCGGCGCCGCCGTGAAATTGGTTCCATTGAACAAAACAGGATCTGACAGAGTGCCGGTTTCAATGTCCATCGATATAAGGCATGTTCTGTAACCAGATTTCATAAAGCACGGAATAACTGCTGTCTGATCTCCGTCAAAAACCGGAAAAAGAGTAAAATCAAAATCATCATACTGTTTTGACCACACAGGACTTCTGTTCATATCCATAAAAACGGCGTAACCTTCCTGATATATTGTAAGAGTGCCCCCTTTTTTATCGGTCAGGGTTACTGCTTTCATATTTTTCAAACTTTCTGAAACATATATGAGTTTTGGAAAATCGAAATAGCTGTCTCCGTAAAAAACAGTACCATCCCTTGATACTGTAAGCTGATTGAAGACCATTTTTCTCTGGAAAATGAAATGATTGCCGTTTTCTCTGTTAATGACCCCGTATCCGCCGGATGTCATGAAATACAGATTGCCGTCGGCACCCAACCGTCCGTTCATGAACGGTATGCCGTATGAACTTTTTTTAACTATTCCTGACGATGAAATTATAAGGACATCACCTTCTGCATTTCCGGCTATAAGTCTGCCCGAACTGTCAAATCCGAACGGGAACCCGGCCTGATCTGAATAGAACAGCTCTATCTTTCTGCATTTGCCGTTTTCAGGTATTGTATTTTTCATGCATTTCCAGTCACAGTATGCCGGCTCGCTCCACCCGTTCCCTTCCGTGTATGTTATTAAAACCTTCTCTATCACATCAACACTGTTCTCAGGTTTTGAGGGGTTTGAAGCACATGGAACAAAAGCCTCATCAGTACAGACGCCGTTCATCCAGTCATATCCTTGAAGACACTCAGAACAATCATCAGGGTTCTGTGTCGCTGTCTCGCAGACACATTCTATTTTCCCGGAACTGTCGTCGCATTTTTCAAGCTCAGGACACTCAACATCCGTTGTTGAACAAAGAATTCCTATGCACTTTCCGTCAACAAGCTCGTATCCTGAACTGCACTCGTCACAGTTTTCACCTGTATAAGGGTGGTCACACACGCATTCCGCCTGCTCATCCCTGATCTCACATGTGCTGTTTTTCATACAGCCGACCGCAGTACAGTAGGAGTCTGTTATGCATTTTCCGTCAATGTCGTAATGTCTCTCTTTTGCGCATTCATTGCAGTGATCACCCGAAGATCCGTAGTTGCACTGGCAGAAGATCATATAATTGAACCTGCTCATTTCTATGCATTTACCGTTATTACTGCATTTTTCGACTTCGCACAACGATTCTTCTATGCACTTTGACGTGTCTATTTTGCAAGAGTTGCAAGGCGCAGGCCCGATCATTCCTGCAAACAGTTCGCTGCAGGATATATCAGATATCCGGTCACATTCCTCCCACTCATCAACTACACCGTTTCCGCATAGGCGCTTTTTTTCCTCTTCCCCCGGTTCTTCATCTTTACCGGTCTCAAAACAGCCGGCAGAAAATAAAATAATACATAAAAATGTAAGAAGGAATGGATTTTTCATCTTCAGCCCCCGCCTACTGTATCGTAAATGTCCTTGCTTCTGAGACATTAAGAGCCCCGTTTAAGTCCTTTGAAACGACACGCCATTCATAAGTACCTGCGGACAACCCTTCCACTGTCGCTGTCGAAAGACCTTTCTGCGGACCCGCATAAACTTTATCATAACCGGATGAATCTCTTAAAAGAAGTGTGTATTTTATTTCGGGATCTCCGATATCAGACACCCATTTAAAATTAACGGTGTCATCATCAAAAACGGCCTCATCATCCGGTAGAGAAAGTTCAGATGCTGAGGGTCTGTCAAATTCCGGCATGTAAGTGTAAGATCCTGTCATTCCGGCATCATGAAGCATCTGAGGCCATTTTCCTTCCGCTTTTCCCGGAGCATAAAAAACATAAAGTCCGCTGGAATCAAAAACATAAAGTTTTCCGTCGTTATGAACCATGAATACCGGTTTTTTGTTCAGGTCGAAAGCCCATGAAACATTATCATTTTTTCTGAAAGCAAGTATCTGATAATTATTTGAGAAGTACACAAACCCTGTGTCTGTAATAACTGGCGGAACAGTTCCGGATGAGTCTGCCTGCGGAAAAACCGAGGATGTGTCATACATTATCGTGTTGTCACTATCATAAACTTTCAGCACTCCGTTATCAGAAATGAACTTCCTGTAGTCATTATCTATTGAGATCGAAGGTGCCTGCTCCGCACTGTATCCTGAGAAGATCATGGGTTCAAAAAAACTTCCGTCATCAAGAATCAGAGCAATTCCGCAAGTCTGAGATTTGAGCTCCATGTAGCATGGAAGAAAAGCAAGATCGTTAGTACCGAATGCCGGATACAGAGAAAAATCAAAGTAAGGATAGCTCTTTGACCATAATATCTGTCTGTCCATATTCATGTAGACAGCGGCACCTTCCTGATAAACTGTAAGTGTATTGCCTTTATAATCGGTTATGGTCACAGCTTTTCTGTCCTTAAAACTGTCTGAAACATATACAAGGTCAGGAAAATTGAAATAGGAATCCCCGTAAAAAACAGTTCCGTCTCTCGACAAGGTCAGCCGGTTTTGAACCATTTTTCTCTCGAAAATGAAATAGCTGCCTGTTTCGCTATTAATGACTCCGTATCCGCCTGATGTCATGAAATACAGGTTGCCATCGGCACCTATCCGGCCGTTTATGAACGGTATGCCGTATGAACTTTTTTCTATGACACCTTCAGATGATACCTTTATCACATCCCCTTCCATGTTTCCGGCTATTAAACTGTCCGAACTGTCAAACCCGAAAGGAAAATCAGGCAGATCCGAATACACCAGCTCTATTTTTATGCACTTGCCATTTTCCGGGATCGTATTTTTCATGCATTTCCAGTCACAGTATGCCGGTTCAGTCCACCCGTCCTCCTCAGTGTAGGTTATTAAAACATATCCTGTCACATCATAACTATTCTCCGGTTTAGAGGGGTCTGAAACACACGGAACATAGGCCTCATCAACACAGAATCCGTTCATCCAGTCATATCCCGGAAGACATTCAGAACAATCAAAGTAGTTCTGATTGTCACCTGAACACACACAAACCGGTTTACCAGAACTGTCACTGCATCTTTCAAATTCTTTGCATTCTAAATCTGCATTATAACAAAAAGTCCCTTTACACTGCCCGTCTTCGAAGTAATACCCTGTTTTGCATTCATCACAGTTGTCGCCGTAAACTCCATCATTACAGATACATTTCGCCTGTCCGCGAATAACCTCGCAGGTACTGTTCTCTACACAACCGGCAAGAGTGCAGTTTTCATTTTTTATACATTTACCATCAATGTCAAAATGATAACCCTTAATACACACTGAACAATCATATCCGATATGTCCTTCGAAACATTCACAATACAACATATACCCGTACTCAATGCTTTCAGTGCAGATTCCGTTTCCATTGCATTTTTTAAAATCACATTCCAACTTTTTCACACATTTTGAACTGTCTATTTTACATTCATTGCAAGGCGCAGGGCCTATCTTTCCGGAAAAGATCTCACTGCAGGATACATCAGTTGTCTGATCGCATTCTTCGCCTTCATCAACTACACCGTTTCCGCACATGGGCAATTTTTCCGCTTCTCCGGGCTCTTCATCTTTTCTGGTCTCAGAACAGCCGGCAGAAACAAAAATCACATTAATAATTGCAAGAAGTAATAACCTTCCGATCATTTTATTTTATCTCTTCAGAACAGTCTGCTCCGTCATATCCTTCATCACAATCACAATAGATGTCATGGAAAAGATATGACTCTTTGCATGTTCCTTTTCCACTGCAATGTTCATCCCTGCATGAATCGAGATCATCGCATCCGCTCACGACCCATTTGCATTCTTCACAGGAGGCAGGCCCGATAAGGGTTTCGTCGTATTCACTGCATGAAATAAAATTAAAGAAATCACATTCCTCCCACTCATCCTTAAACCCGTTCCGGCAGAGGTCCTCTTTTTCCTGCTCTATTTCAGTCTCTATCTCGTCAATGATGTCTTCTATTCCTGTTTCATCAGGAACATCGGCACATCCCGGAAAAACACAAAAGAACAGGATCAGCACTATAAACTGGATATTTTTCATTTTTCACCTGCCTTTTCCAATGTACTGTCCGTTTTATTTTCATCTTCAATTACAACATCCGGAGAAGGTTTTTCAACATACGGTATTATTGAAACCATGGACATCTTTCTGCGAAGATCACTGAAACCAGTCACTTTTTTTAAAAGAGATGGTATCTTTTCAGTTTCGACTTTTTTTCCTTTCTGTGCGAACCCTGCCGTAAGCGATATTCTGCCTGAACTGTTTTTTACAGTAATTTTCCATGAGTTTATGTCATCTTCAGAAAACTCATTGTCTTCAATTTTTTCGGGAACTGAGACCGTGAATTTTTCAGGATCGAAAACCATCTCATATGTCTCTAATGTACTGTATACTGATGGAACAATCAAAGGTTTTGTCCTGTCTTCCGAATAAACATAGTTCGGATAGACCGGATCGTTAAAAAACACGACCGGTACGACCGGAATTCCGGAATTCTCAGGCAGTTTTAAAGTAAGTGAATACTTTAAAAAAAGAGGAGCATCCGTATCATTCATGTTCTCAATTTTAATATCACCGATCTTAGCGTTGTAAAGGTAATAAAGCAGGTCTCCCCTGATAATCTTTTCTATCGAAATCCTGTCTGCATTCTCAAGCATATATCTGCCCTGCTCAGCCGCATGACCGGTGAACTTCACACTGACATCATATTTGAATATCCCATTCTCTATGCTTCCGGAAACTTTCTTTTCAATGAGGTTGTCCGAAAAACTCGAAACAGGTGTTTTTTCAAGCTTTATTTTTATGTCCTTTTCGTCATTTTTCGGTTTTATTTCAAGAATGTATGTGTCTTCATCCATTTCAGGAAGTTTTCCAAACTGTGTAAATCTTGAAGTCGGGTCCAGAAGAAGAGTCTGCCCCCCTTCAAGGATCACCTTAACAATTACATGGTTAAAAATATCAGTTACAAATTTCGGATCTACACCGGAAGTGTCATATGCCGCTGTGAGTACAGGGTGCGCCTTGACACCTATCTCTCTGAGCATTGCAGTTAGAACAAGAGCATGGTCTTTACAATCACCGTACTCTCTGTCAAGTATAAGTCCTATCTCGTTAGGTTTTATTGCGTGACCGAAGTAATTTGCAGTATCACTATACCCGAAAGTCTGAACAAACCGGGTAAGGATCTTTATTTTCTCAAGAGTATCACTGACTCCTGATGTAAGATCTTCAACCTTTGACTTTATCCTCTGACTGTCCTTTGTACTCATATCATCAAGGACCGGTTTGAAAGTCACCTCATAGATATCCCTTGCAAAACCGTTCCATGTGTTCCAGTAGGCAAGCTGCATTTCAACATGACCCCGGTACCTTAGCTCACTTCCCATCAGGGGCTCGGGTTTAAACTTCGGGATATTTCTGTTCTCCCAGACATAAGAACGGTCCCCTGTATCTCCGAACCCTTTTTTAAAAACAGGTTCGGGAAGTGAGATGTTCTTTGTTTTGTAACTGAACTCATAACCGGCATCAAAGATGAAATTAGGAATTTTTATCTCAAATCTGCTGTAAAGCTTTGGAGTATGTTCCTGAACGAAATAAATGTCTGAAAAATAAAAAAATCTGCTGACCGACTTGTATTTTATCTCAACAAGGTCTCCCTTTTTCAATGAAGGCAGACTGTAAGCTATAATGTGATCCTTTTTCGTGTACTCCTGATTTTTTCTTTCCTGTGTGAAATGGTATATATCCTTTTCAGAAAGCTCAATCGAACTTCCGTCCGGTTTGATCGTTCTTGCGGAAAATGATTCAAATGTGGTTTTCTCGTCAAAGTACATATTGTTATTTATGAAAGCCTGTTCATTCCTGAAAACTCTATAGATCCTGTGGACACTCTTATATGTCTCCAGCCCCACACCCGGAACATAATCGACATCATATAAAGTATTTTCATATAACACGATCCAGTCACTGTCAGGATACTGTTCTCCTGAAGGCAGTTCGTTTATTTTTATCTCGGGAGGAAGGGTTGACTCACCCGATGATACATTTGATATACCATTCATAGATGCGCATGCAGTAAAAGCTGTAAAAATCAGAAACACTATCATTGCGGAAATAATTTTTTCTATCTTTCTCATTTCATACCTCAAAATGATATTTCAGCAGAAATAAAAAGCCCTTCCACTGAAGGAATTAACAAGAACGAAGTATTTTTTTCATTTTTTTTCACACCGGGAACGAACAGCAGTATCACCCCTGTGACGAACATGGCGCCTCCTGCCGCATAAAGGACAGTTCGCGCCACAGAATAGTCTTTTCCCTTTTTATAGTGACCGTCTCTTTCCGAGATATATTCTTCTTCATCAAAAGAACCTTCCTCTATCATCTGCCTTATTGTATCTTTGTCGCCCATATCTTCATATTTATCGAATTCTTTCAGCGCCTTGTAATCGAAAAGACCTCCCAGTCCGGCTGAAACCGCACCCGCAAGTATGAGAGAAGTGCCGATCCACTTGTACGGACCAAGAACATTTATATTTTTTTTAGCAGGTCTGATCTTTTTTTGAAAAACATCCGTGTTTTTGTTTTTCACTTCACCACCGGACATCTCCCCGCTATCCGGACCTTCCTGAGTCTGTGAAAGAATGACACTGTCCTGAGCTTTAACACTGGCAGGTGTTATTTCATAGTTCTTTTCATTTTTCTGGGTTACAACCCCTTTCAGAAGGTCGAGCTCCGATCTGTATATTACTTTCTTGCCGCTTTCATCTGTAACTTCAAGAATTTTCGAGCAGACAGGAACATCAAAAGACCCTGGCTGAGTTCCGACATTCACACCGTCGACATACACTTCGGTCCCTTTGAGCGATGAACCATTCACTTCTATACCCCCGACTTTAAGGCTGGTGATAACAGGAGAAGGTGTTATTTCAATGTATGTATCTTTTCCTTCCTCCACATATACAGGTCTGTTCCAGGAATAATACAGCACACTTTTAAAACACGGTTCTGTTTCGACAGATAGTATCCTTTTTCCAGCCGGTACTGCATAATTTTTTAACGGTGTTTTTCCTGCTATTTTTCCATCCACATAAACATTCAGACCCGAAGGCTTTGTCTCTACGGTCAAAGTGCCGGACGGTCCTGAACCTTCAGAAGCAGAAATGTTAAATGAAAATGAGATCATTGTAATCAGGATTGAAATGCTAAGAATTTTAAAGGTAGGCATATGTGTTCATTTCTCCGTATCGGTTTATCCATCCTGATAATAATGTTAATCCGGAGTATTTGAAAGAAAAATAGTGATTTTTCAGAATGATCCGTTCAATGATCTTAAAACTTCATCTGTCCTGAACTTGCAGGCCCGCTCTGATATCTTTCCGGTATCGAACATTCCTCTGTTCACAATTGCATTTATCAATGCCTGTGTAAGCCCGCCTTCATCGTAGTAAAATTCACTGAAAACATTCTGCGGGAACAGCTCAGGATAGCTCAATCTCAGCGGCAGAAGCGGAATAACTCCTGCAGATGCAGCTTCAAGAACGCTTATTCCGAAAAATTCATGATGAGCCGTTACAGGAAGGATGTCACATTTCCCTAAAAGTTCAAAGTAGTCATTTCTGCTTTCAAGATACCCCCATGATATTATTTCATTTTTCAGCTTATCTTTTGCTTTGGCGAAAATTTCTGGAGCTCTCGTTCTCTCCTCTCCGGCCACTGCAACCCTGAATTTTATGCCTTTATCTTTAAGCATAAAAAGTGAATTGAAAAACTCATCGGGGTTTTTATCATATTCCCAGCGGTGGTTCCACAGGATCACAGGAACACCGTTTTGCTCTCTTTTTACATTTACGGGTTCAAAACCGGGATAGACCACTTCAGACTTTGCGATAATTCCTGCAATTGATCCGTCAAGGTTCTCATCAGGAAAAGCTTTAAGGAACGGTCCGAGAGCTCCGAAAAAACTGTTCATGTTATATTTTGAATTGAATATGACCCTGTCCGCAGTCAGCGCTGTCGTAAAATTCATGAAACCGTAATGGAGATCCTTCCGTTCTGTCGGGTCCTTATCGTTCTGAGACCACGGATAACATAGCTGGTTCTCATGAAAATAAACTGTATAACGGCATTCTGGCAGTTTAGGAGTTATTATCGACCTGAGAAGTGCAAGGTCGATGAGCGATGTTGCTATTATGTCAGTAAAATCAATGCCTGAATCCATGACCTGCCTTGCAAGGGATACCGCCGCTCCGTGCATCCGCCATTTCCAGTGCCTTCCGGGAAGAGTGAACAGGACAAATTCACCCGGGAACATCTTTATAACAGAATCTGCAAAACTTCTGTGACTTCCGCTGTAATAAGGTTCTAGGAACGCTTTCATTACAAATCTCCTGTAAACAAGGGATGATACCATGCCCGAAGATTAATTCAAATATTCAGGAACACGGCTTTAACCTTGACTGGAAGGCGGTTTTGTGGATAATTACAACCTGTGTGTCGAAATTAATTTGTGAGGGTTTACTATGATCAGATCCATGATGAAAAGCGGACTTCTGTCCATTCTTGCCATCTTTTCACTTTTCATTTTCTCCTGCTCAAGCGGAGACAAGAACGAAACAACTGATGAAAACACAACAGCCGATGAAGACCAGACGGTTACAGATGAAGCAGTCGATGAAACGAATGACAGTGACTTGTCCGACGAAGTTTTAACGGAGTCGGATGAGACGGTTGACGAAACTGCCGACGAAACAGTTGACGAGACTGCCGATGAGGATATCGACGAGGTCGAGGACGAAGATACATTCGTTCCTTATGATCCGAGAGTCGCTCCGGCCCTCTGCGGCGTTGAAGAATACCAGTGGCTCAAACAGGAAGAGCTTCCTATGGGGACAGGGCTCGGATTCATTCTTGAAAGCGAAGAGCTTCTGACAGACCTTGAAGGGGCTGCCGCAAGAAAGAAAGTTGCTCTCACGACGATGATGGAGACTAATGACGAAGTTAAAAGCAGAAATATCGTCAGAAGGCCGAAATATGATGTAAAAGTCTACCGGATCCGCTATCAGACACAGGATAAAGGTGAACTCGTTGATGCCACCGGCGTTGTCGCAATGCCCGATATCGATGAGAACATAACTTTCCCTGTCATAAGCGTTCTTCACGGAACTGTCAGCGGTTTCAATGATCTTTGCGCTCCGTCGACAGATACTTCCATTGAAGGTGAAGCGACAGGAACTGCAGTGCTCCTTGCTTCTTTCGGTTATATAATCGCGGCTCCCGACTATCTCGGGCTCAAGAGCTTCGGCGGACCGTCGAAGGAGCTTCATCCGTATCTCATTGCAGAACCTACGGCTATCGCAGTACTCGATATGATGAGAGCGGCAAGAAACCTTATCAGTCTTAAAGGACTCAAGGCACTTCCCGGTGACAATGCAATAATCGGTGGTTCGCAGGGCGGACACGCAGCGGCATTCACCACAAGATATCAGCCCTACTACGCTCCTGAAATTGTTATCAAGGGCGCTTCATGGGGAATTCCGCCAACGGACCTTGCAACACATGCTCAGGTCGCTCTCCAGAATTTCGTGAAAGCAAGCGGAAATACGGCACTGTTCCTGCTGACCTCAAATTCATGGTACACAGGTGACAATGCAAACCTTTCCGAAGTTTTTGTGTCACCGTTCGATGTGAATTTCCCTGCCGCGGCTGTAAATGAAAGCTGTGAAATGGATGAAGCGGTTGACGGAATGGATTCGCTTGATGACCTTTATTCGGCAGAGATCCTTGCGGAAGCGGCTGTAGAACCTTTCCTTGTGAACATGCCGCCATGGGACTGCTATGTCGCTCATAACACTCTGCCAACGACCCAGCTTCCGAGACTTGACAATATTCCGGCACTTATGGTACTTGGTGAACTTGACGACCTTGTCGATCCGGGTATTGAGACAGCATCTTTCGAAACTCTCTGTGCTCAGGGATATCAGATAAACTACAAAAAATGCCAGGGCGCAGGACATGTTGACGGCTGGGCATGGTCACTTGAAGAACAGTTCGACTGGGTTGACGCAAGGATCGCAAATGTCCCAATGACAGACTACTGCGTCGTCAAAGAACCCATCAGATGCGCAAACACTCCCGACGGCGAGTAATTTCTTTCAGATCGCGAATTTCACATTAGGATGTCTGTTGAGTTCCTGAAAAAGCGAATACATTATTTCTTTTGATGTGATGAAGATCTTTCCGGTGTAGCTGTTGTAATTTCCGCCTGTGCTTTTTGTGACGGTCCACTCTTTTGTGAGCGGTATCATCAGCCTGTTCAGTATGGCATTGAGGTCGGAGATGTTCTTTTCATCGCCGGGAACGGAAAACATTATGACCTTGAGATCGATAGTTACCGGATAGATGACTTCTGAATTAGTGTTCACAGGCATATCAGAGGCTTGCAAGGATTCCAAGAACAAGCGAATTGATTTTTGCACGGGCATCATCGGCTCTTGAACTGAGAAGCACAGGCACTTTTGCACCGGTTATGATATGACCGTTCTGAGCATTTCCCCAGTAATTCACAAGCTTTCCAAGCACATTGCCCGATTCGATATTGGGCATCACAAGAATATCCGCACAGCCCGCCATGACAGAATCGATCCCTTTGATCTTTGCTGCATATTCGGAAATGACATTGTCGATAGCGAAAGGACCTTCGAGATATGCATTGATATCCTCAAGCTGACCTTCAGCTTTCCTCTTCTGGATCTCAGCCGCATCAACTGTAGACTGAATCTTGGGACTGACCTTTTCAATCGCTGAAATATATGCGACTTTCGGCTTTTCAAAGCCGAGTTTGTGAAAAACTTTTACAGCGCCGCGGGTCATTTCTATCTTTGTTTCGAGGTCGGGAAGCGGAATAAGTCCGCCGTCAGTAAGCCCTACAAGCCTTTTTGTCTCTTTTGCAAGAGGATCTTCAAAAATAAGTATATCTGTCACTACTGGTGAATCCTTAAGCCCTCTTTCTTTCCTTAAAATGGCTTTCATCAGCATTGCCGTCTCTACACTGCCTTTGAGAATAAGCTGAACTTTGCCGTCAACTGCATAATCGACCGATCTTGCACAGCTGATCTCATCATCAGCACAGTCAACGATCTCAACTTTATTTTCAAGTACAGTCCCTTCAATGAGATGCATTATTTTCTCTTTAGGACCGAAAAGCACCGGATCTGCAAGGTTTTCAGTAACCATGTCAACGGCCGCTTCAATAGCTATTTCCTTTCCTGCGCCGACTACGGCAACTCTCTGTTTCTTCGGTGATTTTTTCACAAAAGCGATAATTTCATCGAAAGTTCTGAACATGTTGAAATTCCTCCGGTTTATTGTTCTGAAATTAAAAGACTATTCCAAGATATACATTCAGGAAATGATAAAGCTCAGTCTCGACAACCTCACCTTCGGCATCAAGCCCGTCAAGACCGTCAAAAGGAACACCCAGCTGGTATCTTACGCCGCCGCGCAGACCGCTTTTGTTTGCGTAATCGACGCTTATATACGGTTCAAAAGCTACAGGAAGTCCGTTGCCGCCTATCGAATTGTTGGCATAGAGAGCCATTGTGTATGTCGCACCGAGATCGACCTTGAGCTCATCAAGTATGTAATATGTTCCGTAAAGGCTTGCATAATAGCCGGCTGTGAATCTTCCGAGGAATTCGTTCCAGAGTGTCGAATTGAACTTATAATCCTTGTTGAACCTGAAATTCTGCACTTTCGTGTCAAGATTCGCCGAATCGTTGTTTATTGAGTTTCCGGGAGTGTTCCATGAATCTCCCTGCACATAGTCTGCGTCATCCGGAGAAGCCACACCTGTAAGAAGTGAAAGGTGGAACTTTTTCGGGATCGGACGGTATTCAAGTTCCAGAGCCACACCGACAGATTCGGCTTTTACGCTCTTTTCACTTTCATCAACTATCATCTTTCCTATCGTACCGTAAAGGAATGCAAGCTCGGCATTGAGCGAGAAGTTCTTGTGGTGAAGTTTGAACCATCCGTCGAACTTCCACAGTTTTGCATCCTGATTGACAAGAGCATATGTCTTTTCATCATCAACGAAATCATCAGTTACCGGAAGCGACACTGCATTTTCTGCATCCCACACCATGGAACCTTTGTCCTTCCATGAGAACATCACCATGACACCGAACTCGGCTACAGTCTGTTCATTGAGAAGCTTGTTCTCAAGCAGGTCGGGGTCGTCCTCTGTCATCGAGAACATCGCGCTGATATTGTACGCATCGTCCTTCTGTGACGGGTCTACGACATAATCATGAACTTTGTCGAGCACGCCTGAAGAAGCGAAGTCAAATGCCGGGATTATCTTGAACCCGCCGACAGGAATGGTAAGCTGGATCCTATCCATGTAATCGCCTGTGGACTGGTCATTTATCGTGTTGCCGTCATTGTAAAGAAGCCCGAGACCCCAGTGGAAAGGCATTCTTCCCGCTTTAAGCTCGCCGATCGGTGTATCCACTGACGCCCAGAGACCTTCAAAAACTATATTAGCTGAATTTTCAAGCTGCGCATCTCTCAGGAGCCCGTTGCTCTTTGAATCGACCTCGAAGTTGTCACCGCCCATGACAGTATTGCCGAATATCGACATCTTTGTGTGGATCTCAAGGGTCTCAGCAACATCAATCACAGGTTCAAGGTGCAGTTTGAGCCATGCCCATGAAAGAATGTCCTCTTTTGCCGAGCCTTTCTCTCTGGGAACATAATTATCATTCTCGTCCTTTTCGAACTCGACCACCTTTGTTGATGAAAGATACGGGTTGTTGCCGTTGAGTATCATGTTGGAAGTAAGCTTGTTGGCAAAAGCGAAATAGCCGTAAAGTTCAAAGAATTTTGACGGTTTGCCGTCTTTTATCTTGAGAGCCGGTGCAGCGGCGGGCTCGGTCTCTTTTTTTTCCTCAGGTTTCTGTTCAGGTTCTGCGGCAGGTTCGGGCTCTGAAGCGGGTTCAGGCTCAGCAGCCGGTTCAGGCTCAGCAGCCGGTTCAGGCTCAGCAGCAGGCTCTTCAGCCTTGGCAGGTTCAGTCTGAGCTTCAGGAGCGGCAGTCTCTTCAGACGGCTGTACCGCAGTCTGCCCCTCATTGTTTTCTCCGTCCTGTGCTGTAAGATCTAAAAAAAACAGCACCAGCATTGCGGTCAATAAGACTCTGAACATTATCTTTTCCTCTCTTAGTGATTTATTTCTTTAAGTGCGACTATCTTTATCCCGTTCTCGTTCAGGATATCCTCTGTTGCCGGCATGTCCCAGCTCTTTATTGCGATATAGGCACTGTTCTTTCCGGCGGAAAGTGTGTAGATGTAATCGATATTTATCTCGTTCTCGCTGAGCAGTTTTGCGATCTTGAGAAGTTCTCCCGGTTTATCGGGAAGATTTACAACTATTATCTTCACGATGTTGTGTGAAACATCTATTTTGTTGAGTATCTCGTGGGCTTTCTGCGTATCGCTCACAACTATCCTGAGCTCTCCGAAAGCCGCAGTCTCGTTTATCGTAAGCCCCAGAATGTTTATGTTCCCGTTGCTTATCGCCTCAAGTATCCTGCTCAGCACTCCCGGCTCATTTCTAAGCAGTACTGAAATCTGCTCAACTCTCATATATCCCCTCCCTCGTTAATTTAGGACGGCGCTAACATATCATTTAATTCTCAGAATTGTCAAAATTTTAATACATATATATTTAACCCGTTAAAATTTGACTATGAAAACCTTGCATGTTAAAAACTGCGACTGGATTTTGTTCATATCTGGGGAAAGTTGGAAATGTCAAAAAATAACGAAGGAAAAAACATCCTTTCGGTAGGTGTCGATGTGGGGTCGACAACTGTCAAAGCTGTCGTAATGGATAATAAAAACAGCATAATATGGAAAAAATACGAAAGGCACAATACCAGACAGCCTGAGCTTGTCAGAGAGCTGCTCACTGAAATAGAAAAGACTTTCCCGGAACAGAACTTTTCCATTTTCATAACCGGAAGCGGATCAAGAGCTATCGCCGGAGCGCTTAACGCCCACTACATTCAGGAAGTAAACGCTGTGTGCTACGCCGTCGAATCAATGTATCCTGATGTGTTATCAGTTATCGAGCTCGGCGGGCAGGATGCAAAAGTGATAATCTGGAAAGGTGAAAAAGAAGACCGCTCAACGATTTCGTTCATGAATGACAAATGCGCCGGCGGAACAGGAGCGACAATTGACAAAATACTTGATAAGATAGGTCTTTCCACTGCCGAAGCCAATAAAATAAGGGCGAACGGCCGGACAATAAATCACATTGCGGCCAAATGCGGGGTTTTTGCCGAGACCGATGTCGTTGGACTTCTGAAAGCAGGAGTTTCAAAAGAGGATATATTCGTCTCTCTATGCACGGCGATAGTTAAACAGAACCTTGAAGTCCTTGTGAGAGGCAATGTGCTCAAAGACAAAGTTCTTCTTCTGGGCGGCCCGCACACATATCTTCCGGCACTTACCGATATCTGGCGTGAACAGCTTCCTGTGACATGGAACATACACAGTTTCAAACCCGCCTGCAAAGATATTGAAAAAGCGATATTCGTTCCTGAGGACTCGCAGTATTTTGCAGCGGCAGGAGCTGTGCTGTTCGGTAAAAAGACAGATGAACTTTCCGACAGGAGCACCTTGCAGTACATTTATGAAGGACCTGCAAAACTTGATGCCTACATTGCAAAAGGAAGGCTTTCAAAACTTGAATCGAGCGGCGCCATCATCGACGGACTTGTCAGCAGTGAAGAAGAGATCATTGAATTCGCAAAAATGTACTCCATTCCTGAATTCACACCGCCTGAACTTGAAAAAAACCGTACTTACGAATGCTATCTGGGCATAGACGGAGGATCTACAAGCACAAAGCTGGTGCTTCTTAACAGCACAAAAGAGATAATCTACAGAGATTACATACTTTCAAACGGGAATCCTGTCAGCGACCTTCGCGAAATGTTCGTGAAAATGGAAAAATGGGAAAAAGAGAAAGGGATAACTGTAAATATCGCAGGAAGTGCAGTCACAGGGTATGCTTCATCAATACTCAGGGCGGCTTTCGATCTTGACAGGGCCATCGTTGAAACTGTCGCGCACATGAAATCGGCAGTGCATTACTACGGTGACATTGATCTTATATGTGATATCGGCGGACAGGACATAAAAGTGCTTTTCATGAAGCACGGCAGAGTTGTCGATTTCAAGCTCAATACGCAGTGCAGTGCAGGCAACGGATTTTTCCTTCAGGGAATGGCGGCACAGTTCGGAATACCTGTCGAAAAGTATGCTGAGCATGCCTTCAAGGCGAGGAAAGCTCCTGCTTTCAACTACGGATGCGCTGTTTTCATGGAGCAGGACAAGGTCAATTTCCAGCAGCTGGGCTGGTCGAAAGAAGAGATCATGGCAGGTTTAGCTCTCGTTCTTCCTAAAAATATCTGGAACTATGTCGTTCAGGAATCGAATATCGCGAAATTCGGAAAAAAGATAGTGCTTCAGGGCGGCACTCAGAAAAATCTCGCCGCCGTAAAAGCACAGGTCGATTACATAAAAAGCAGAATTCCGGATGCTTCGGTCAGCGTTCACAGGTTTGCCGATATCTGCGGTGCGATAGGAGCGGCGATGGAGGCTGTTGACACGGTGAAGGGAAAGAGTTCCTTCACAGGTATAGCGGATGCGGCAAGAGTGGAATATACCACCACGAACAATGAATCGACAAGATGCAGGTTCTGCGCAAACAAGTGTCCCAGAGCGTTCATCGACATCCATACAGCCAACGGCAGCAGAATAAGGTTCATTTCGGGGAACCAGTGCGAGAAAGGTCTTGCTGAAAATGCCGGTGAAATGAAGGAGCTTGCGGCGAAAAGAGATGAAACCCTTAAAAAGGTCAGGAATCTCGTGGATGAATCGGCTTATCTTGTTTTCAGTGATTTCCCGTTCAATGAAATGCCTCAGAACGGAGCTGCAAAAAACCAGTCTGAGTACTACCCTTATAACACGATAAATGTCAGGAACGATCCTGAATTCAAAGGTTCAAAGGCCGAAGTGCTTGAAAAAAGAAAGAAAATGGTCATCGGAATACCGAAACTTCTCAACATGTATCTCTATTCACCATTCTTCTCGACCTATTTCAGGACTCTCGGGATGAAAGTTGTATTCAGCGATTACACGAGCGATGAACTGTGGGCGAAAGGTAACAAATGGGGCGCTATCGATCCGTGTTTCCCCGCTAAAGTCGCTCCGGCCCATATTTATAACCTTTTGCAGAAAAAGGAATGCACACATATCTGCTTCCCGATAATCACACATCTTCATTCCTCGGTAAAGAACACTCTGGGGAACAACGCCTGTGTGATCCAGATGGGAACTCCTGAGGTCGTAAATGCGGTTTTCAAGAGAGAGACCGATTTTTTCGCACAGAACGGAGTAGATTTCTGGAGACCGCTTGTGAGCATGGACAATCCTGTCGAAATTAACGGGATCCTGTATGAATATTTCAAAGAGAAGGTCGAACTGACTGAAGACGAGAACGCCTGGGCCGTCAATCAGGGGCTCAATGCAATGAAAAATTATTATGAGACCCTTCAGAACGCAGGGGCTGAAGTGATGAACGACCTCATTCTAAGCGACAGAATGGGAGTTCTTCTCATCGGGCATCCGTATCACCACGATCCGGGACTTAATCACAGGATACTGGAAAAGTTCCAGCTGAAAGGCTTCCCCGTACTCTGCATTGAATCACTTCCCGACAGTGCAAGTTTCATCGATCCGCTGTTCAGAGACAGCACTTTTAAAGATGACAGCTTTGACATCACTGATGTGTGGGGCAGGAACTTCAACAGGAACACCAATCTGAAAATAATGGCGGCAAGGGTCGCGGCGAGACATCCCAATCTCGCAGTAATAGACCTCAGCAGTTTCAAATGCGGACACGACGCACCGACATATTCATACATCGACAACATCCTCGATGCATCGGCCACACCGCATTTCCTTTTCCACGACATCGACCAGAACAAACCCGGAGCCACTTTCAACATCCGCATCGAAACCATCGAGTATTTCCTTAAACATGAAGAAGAAACGCTGAAAGGAAAAAAGTAGCTTTGGGCAACAGATTGTTACTCAATTAAATTTGAATATTGTGGTTTTTTATTGATTTTGTCCAACGAGCTGCTACATTTTTTTATGGTTATAAAATGCCTAGAAAATTCAAGTCTCTTCTTGTTCTTTCACTCCCGTAAAGTTGATCATTCCCATCCCAAATTAAGTTGATCCCACGATCAACTTCCATATATTCTAACATCCAAGAATGGCTTGCTCCAAGAGGTTTTTCAACTACTAAAACAAGTTTTGCCTCAGGTTTATTCTGCAAATATCTATATTCATATAATTGACTCAAACCTTTTCTAATTTGAGATTTGACATTGTTTTCGGTTGTAGATTTCATTTCAAAAATATAGTCCTCATCTAGCCTGACTGCAAGATCTATCAACTGATTTGCTTTAGGAATTCCACCGTTTTCACGGATTCTTCTGGCAACTATATTTACCAAAGAAATATGCGCACTTGCTGCTCTATCAAGTCTTGCTTGACTTTTAAAATAGGCTATCTCTTCTCTTGCATTAATTGTTCTTTGCTCAATTTCCTGATATTCAGCCAATTCAGCAGTTATTGGAAGCAAAGGTTGATCAATATCTTGAACTTCAAAAACAGGATTTTGTTCGTTGAAATTGTTTATTAACACATATCCTCCATCTTGATTGCGATCTATAAAATTAAGCGTTTTAGGCCAAGAAAGAATTGTTGAAATTCTTCTATCGATCATTGTTCGACCAATATCGGGATCAGCAATTGATTGAAGATAATTTAATATTTCTTGTCTGGTGCAACCCTGAGGATAAAGTTCCAAATATGGCAGCAATTTCTGATAAATTTCAAGATTTAGGACAGACACAACAAAAACAGGATTGTTTATGGCTACATTTTGAAGAAGAAGGGAAGCTTTTTCTGTTAATACTGCGTTGTTTCTTTCGTTTTTTATAAATCCCAACATTTCTGCAGCTCTTCTGTAATATCGGCCTTGCCTATCGTCGCCCTCAATTCCAGGAACTCTGTTTGCAATTTCAATATCCGTTCTTGCACCATTTCCAACAGCAACAACAGTTAAAAGAACAGATTCCAGCCTATCAGCTTGTGGTAAATCTACGCTTTTAATTCTTCTCATTATTCCCCCACAAATAAATACTCTTTAACCCTATTAGATTCTCCTGCTTTAAAATTCTGGTTTCCAAAAGAATATAAATGATCAATTTCATGAACCACGACATTTTTCTTGTGCTTTTTTAACATTGTAAGGATTTCATCTTTTGTCGGGAGGGAATTAGATGAATAAGAAATAACAATAATAGATTTTTTATATACATTGATCAGGCTTTCGAATGCTTTATATGCTTCCTCTTGCTTTGAAAAAGGTGATTGATAGCTTTTAAATTTTTTTGTTTTTGTGTGCCATTGTATCTCAAGCCCATTCCAATTTTTTGCCAACCCTTCTACGAAATGATATCTTCTAACATAGTCGTTATCAGATTTAGGCGAATAATAAGGAGGGTCAAAATAAACCATGTCTGCTTCGATTTTCACTTCCTGTGTGAAATTATTGAAAGATTTGCATCTTGTCCCGTTATTGAAAACAGCATTATTAAATAAGCTCACATTTTCAATAAAATGATGCTCTAATGACTTTTTTATATCTTCTCTCCCATCGTCATACCTATCTCCAGTAAAAGTGAAAATTCCTCTTGGCCTTTTTTTCATACAAGCTCTCACAAGAGCAGAAATTGCAATTGCTTGTTTATATTCATCCTTAAGAAAAGAAATATTAAATCGCACTTTGTCTAAAAAACGGTTGTCTTTATCACTAAAATATAATCCTTTAAAAGTATTGGAAATAATGGTTTCATTGTTCTTGTTATTTAATAAAAATTGCATGTCTTTTTCGTCTAGAATTATACCACAGTTTTCAATTACTGCTTTTGAAAGATAAAAGCTTATTGACATGAAATCATTAGTGGAAACCTGCTTTCCCTTTGATTTCATAAAATACGCAACCACATTACTTCCAGCAAAAGCATCAAAGAAACTATTAAATTCGTAGTCCTTTAATATTTCCCATATTTGATGAATGATTTTATTTTTACTTCCCATATATCTAGTTCCTGGAAAAAGCAAAAACTGATCAACGAAGGCATGAATTTTAAGTTGATTTTTATTCATTTCATCCGACAACAATAATATCTTTTCCAGTTCTTGTTTCAGGATTGCTGCTTATCAATCTCTTTGTTTCGATAATTTTTATTTGAAAATCTTTAAATAATTCAAGTATAAAGGGATGATCAGAATTTGTTAAAACAACATGACAACCCATCTTAACCAATCTTTCAAACTCTTTTTTTAAGATAATGTGATCCTCGTGATAAAAAAATTCTTTCGTGTATCGTTTAAAGTCCGAATGTTTGCCAACAGGATAGTATGGAGGATCTAAAAAAATAAAATCACCTTTTTCAGCATAATTCCTCAATGTTTCAGCATAATCAGCATGAACAATTTCAACATTTTTAAGAAAATCACTGGAATCTCTTAGTTGCTCGGCATTTAAAAAATCACTCTTCTTTTTACCCCAAGGCACATTGAACTGTCCCTTTTTATTTACTCGATACAAACCGTTAAAGCATGTCTTGTTCAAATATATTAATCTTGCAGCCCTTTCTGATCCTGACAAGATAGATGGATCTATGGATCTTATTTTATAAAAAAAGTCTTCTTCGTTTTTATACATCATTAATATTTTTATTATTTCTTCCACATTATCTCGAACAGCTTTGTATGTTGCTATGAGCTCTTCGTTAGAATCTGAAATAACCGCTTTGTTGGGATTAAGATAAAAGAAAAAAGCCCCACCGCCCACAAAAGGCTCAATGTATTTGTTGAACTTTTTAGGAACATATCTTGCTAATTCTGACAATAATTGACCTTTCCCACCAACCCATTTTAAAAAAGGCTTAATTGATACCTCTCCATTGAATATACAGAGGGGTTCATTCACAGTTTGAAAATCTTCCTTTATATCTATATACTTTACATCTTCCAAAAGATATTCCCCTCTCTAAACAGTTATATCAACTTACTTCAATTCACTTTCCAATTCAAGGAAATATACAGTGAAATATACTATGATTCATTAATTTCATTTGTTTTTAATGGTTTTTTTCATTACCGGAATTAAATTACTTAATTTTGAAAGTATTCCTGCGGCTTATATTGAAAAAAGTTATTGCAGTCGGTATTATCTTTTTCGGAAAAGTGGCTTTTTTACAAAAGATGGATGGAAAATAAATATCCAATGAATGATACGCCAAAACACATTTCAAAAAAACAGTTTGAGATCATTAACAAAAGATCTGATGCTGAAAAAATTGAAAAGTTATTTGAACTGACCGAACTGTCAAGAAGCATAATTCTTGGTCAGCTCCGTGAAAAACATCCTGAAATGAGTGAAAGAGAACTGATCGCTGAACTTTTTAAAATATTTTACAAGAATGACTTCACACCTGAAAAGCTTGATGAAATAGCTGAATCAATCAGAGAATATAAAGCTTTTTAATTATCTCATCTTCAAAAAATCATGCTTTCTATGCGGCAAACATTTAATAAATTTGTCAAAAAGCACGGTTTTTGTGATATGGATATTTCTTTCTTTCATATTATTTTCTATTTCTATAAGATTGAAATAATTAAGGAATCTTTCGAATGTCCGAACTGAATAACAGTGTGTCGCCATTTTTTCAACAGCATCGTAATAAGGATCTGAAAAGCCTTTCAAAAGCATTGGAAACGCTTTAAAATATTTCTCTGAATAAAAATCACCGGTTCTTTTTATATTGCCGTATTTACTTAAAAGTATTAAAGAAAAACCGAACCCTAGTTGTCCGGTTCTTTTTTCGTCAAATGCATCATAATACGCCCAGTTAAATTTCGTGGCGAAAGTACTGAAAATGAGTCTCAATGTCTCAAAGTCATCACAAAGAATTTTATCGCCATTCTTTGTAATACTGAGTTTTCCATTTCGTTTTTTTGCCAGACCTGTTAATTCAATCAGGATTCGTGTAAGGTTGATGGACATCGAATCTGTTTCTTTGCTTAGCTTTGAAACTCCTGATTCAATAGCTTCGTCTTTAAAAAATCCTTTACCGTAAATGTCAGCAACGATTTTTGTCGGAAGTGCGCCTGTGCTGGTGAGTTTTATTTCTCCATTTTCAGAAATTGAAACGGCAAGATATTTGATCATATTGAGCAAAGGTATTGATTTGTAATCAGCATCTGTAAGTTTTTGCAAATGAATCGGGCTTTTTTCGCTAAAAACATCGTAAAGAATAAACTCCATTTCAATCGGTGAATATCCTTCAAATTCGGGGATACTGCGATTGTTCTGTTCATCCATAATTCTGGTTAATTTTTGCACATTTTCTGTCATTTTAAATCCTCATATTTCAATCTATTTTATCACTTCAACTCTCTGCAGTTATAGTCCATACTTACGAGTTCAAATTCACCGTAGCAGAAATCACCTTCCGGTCTTTTATAGATCAGTTTTGCTTTCGACGGGAGCCGGTATCCGTTGATGTCTCTGTATTCTGATGTCGGTGTTTCCCACGGGTTATTGATATATTCCTTTCCGTCTGTTTCAAATCTGTCATTGCTTATGAAATTCAATAATCTGCCTTCTTCATTAAAGTACAGAACGGCACTGACTTTAATGTCACCGTTTGTGAATGTTGCTTTCACGGTCAGATCGTCAATGTTTTCCCATTGTATTTTTTTGTCGATAAGAGCACCGGGAGCCATAAAAAACATGTCATTCAGCACTGTAACGGTCTCTCCCTGATCCATTTTTGGTCCGGAAGCATCAACAACAGTGAACAATCCCAGTATTTTCACCTTAAAAATCGCCTTTGCATCTCTATACAAATGAAGTCCTATTGCCGGAATTCCGCTTCTTTTCGCCACAATGTAAAACAACCGGGAATGGACATCGAAAAAATTATACTGAACCGACTTCAAAGGCATATAACCTTCGTTTGGTTTGAAACGGATGCCTCCTTTGAACTCAGCACGGAAATTCAAAATCTTTTCTCTTCCGGAAAAACCTGTGTAGTGAATGTATCTTTTCACTATTTCCGGCAGGTGGATCATATCATTTTCGCTTAATATTTCAGGTTTGCAGTTTTTTGTACGGTCAAGCTCATGTCTGACAGCTTTTTTGTATTCACATTTCATATTCAGACCTCCTGATTTTTCAAAGTCTTGATATTTTACAGCAATAATTACATGTTACAAGGAAATGTTTCTTGCAAAAATCGACTGAATTTATATGCTGATTCCGATAATTTGCCGGGGGGCGGAATGACAAATCCTTATAAGATCGAAACAAAGACTGGAAGTATTTCTCCGAAGATAAAAAAAGAGGAGCAGTGGCAGGGTTATCCAAATCCTGTGTGGCATAAAAAAGATAAGAAAAAAGTAACGATACTTTATTCAATGATCGAGCGGAGAAAATCGTTTTTCATCAGAGCATATCTGATCAGGAACGGTTATAAGTTCATCGATATGGGCGATCATATTAAAGAAGATGTCCGCTGGGGCAAGGAGTACGGCAACAGGATGGAATGCAATCCGATGTATTTCACTTCGGGCAGTTTCATCAGGCACCTTTTCAAGCTTCATAACGAGCTGGGGCTTTCAAAAGAGGAGATCGTCGAAAAATATATTTTTATGTCGGGCGGCGGTCAGTGCGGTCCCTGCCGTTACGGAATGTATCCTCAGGAATATCTCAAAGTCGCCAATGATGCAGGGTTCAAGGGTTTCCGGCTGATGGTGTTCTCTTCCGAACTTAATGATTCGATGCTCGACAAGGATTGCGCTTTCCAGTTCAATCTCGATTTCAGGATCAACATGCTGATATCCTTTGTGCTTGCCGACTTCATGCACATTGCTGAATGCGCTCTCAGACCTTACGCTGTGGATAAAGAACATGCCCTTAAAGTCATTGAAGATTGTGAAAATCTGCTTCTGGAAGCGTTCTCAAGCCATTTCTACATGATAAAACTGCCGATCGCACTGCGGAAAGCCGGCAGGATGCTTGCCGCTGTACCTAAAAAGAATGTAAAACTCCCGCTGATCTACATGACAGGAGAGGTTTTTGCCAATCTCGCTCACAACGAAGGGAACTACAACATGCGCCGTTTCATAATGGACGAAGGATGCGAAGTTATACCGGGACTTTTCACTTCAAGAGCGATGTACGACAACTGGAGAAGAGCCCGTGAAGCTGAGCGCGGTATGAAATATGCCGCAACGGAAAAAGAATATAAATACTGGAAAAAGTCCCTGAGAAGACAGCATGTGAGCGATAAAGCGATACTTATTTTCTATAACTGGCTGAAAAAACACTTCAACCCGGAAGCTTTCGGAGGAAGGGCTGACCTTGCCGACCTTGATGAGCTTGCAAGACTCGGATATGAGCTCTACCACCCTGAAATATTCGGAGGCGAAGGAAATCTTGAAATAGGCGAAGCAGTTCACTACGCGCCTCTTGTTGACGGATTTCTGTCATCAAAACCTTTCGGATGCATGCCATCTTCCGGCGTAAGTGACGGAGTACAGGCAAAGATCATGACAATGTTCCCAGACCTCAACTTCCTTTCCATCGAAACAAGCGGCGACAACGAAGTCAGCATCCTCAGCCGGGTCTCCATGATGCTCTTCAAAGCAAAAGAGAAAGCGAGTAAGAAAAAATAACTTTTTATATATAACACCTTAGTTTTTAAGATTCTTTTGACTTCGAACAGATAAAGCATACAATTTTTTGAATCATTTATTGCAATGGGTGTGATATGAAGAATAAAACTGTTTTTATCACAATTTTTGTTTCACTACTTATCAGCATATCCTGCAACGGAAACAACAGAAGTTCGAATGTTGATGAATTTTCAGGTTTTGGCGATGATTTTCCCATTACTGACTCTGGAACAAATGATGATGAACTGGAATATTATGACTCTGATTCTGAAATTTTCTTGAAATACAATGAATCTGACAAAAAAGCCTATTCCATCAATAATTCTCTTATCAATGCAAATACAGAATTTGCAGTCAAAATGTTAAAAGCCATTCTTGCAGATGAAGAGGAAAAAAACATCTTCTTTTCACCGATATCAATTTCTGTCGCCCTATCAATGACAATGAACGGAGCAGATGAAGAAAATCATGAAGAAATGAGCAAAGCTCTTGAATTTTCGGGAATGACTCAGAAAGATATCAACAAAAACTTTTTTGATCTTATAGAAAGTCTCAATTACTGCGACAATGATGCTGAATTAAGTCTTGCAAATTCTATATGGATCGTGCCTGATTATAACAACTGTATATCCGAACCATTCACAGAAGTTCTTGAAAAATATTACCAGAGCGGTGTTTTTGAAGCAGATTATCCAGACAGCATAAACAACTGGGTCAAAGAGAAAACAAAAGGGAAAATTGAAAAAGTTATTGATGAGTTTCCGGATCTGTTGGTGATGTACCTCATAAATGCAATATATTTCAGAGGTTCATGGGCTATTCCATTTAAAAAAGAAGATACTATGCCGCTTGATTTTTTTAAAAAGGATGGCTCTATCGTAAGCGCTGATATGATGAAAATAGAAAAACGCGGCGAATATACACTTTTTACCGACCAGTATCTTAAAGGAATAAGGCTTCCTTACGGTCGTGACAAAATTGCATTTTATGCATTTACCGGAAGAATTGATAGATCAATTGATGAATATCTGAATAAATTAACAGCTCCGTATCTCAACCATGTTTTAAACTCTTTTAATAAATTGATCATCGACGGAATTTTTATTCCTAAATTCAGGATTGATTATGAAAAAGATCTGATGGAAACATTCAAATCCTTTGGAATGAAAAAGGCATTTTGCGGTGGATTCAAAAACATGAATAATAATAAATGCATTGGTTTTAATCCATACATTTCCGCCATAAAACACAAATCATTTATAGATGTTACAGAAGAAGGAACGGAAGCTGCGGCAGTGACAGTGGTGGAAACTTCAAATGAGTCAGGACCTGAATTTTTTTCTCTAAACAGACCTTTCTTTTTCCTGATACGTGACGACAGAAACGGAACAATCCTTTTTATGGGAAAAGTTGCAGACCCGACACAAAAATAAACAATCATCGAAACAAGCGGCGACAACGAAGTCAGCATCCTCAGCCGGGTCTCCATGATGCTCTTCAAAGCAAAAGAGAAAGCGAGTAAGAAAAACTCATCTACATCCCCCTTTTCTTCACAAAAAGAAGGGGCTTAAAGTCCAATTCAGATGCCGCAGTCTTGATTTCTCAAATTTCTGTTTATTAAATAGATCAGCTATTTAACAACTGATGGAGATTACCATGTTCAGGAAAAATGTTGGAAATATTGACAGGATCGCAAGGATACTGCTTGGCGTTGCACTGATTGGATGCGGATTTTATTCAGAGAACTGGTGGGGCGCCATCGGAATAATCCCTCTTCTGACAGGAATTTTCGGAACTTGCGGACTTTATTCGCTTTTCGGGATCAGTACCTGTAAAATAAAGAAATGACGGTCTTTAAATTTTACAGGAGAGCATCATGAAAAAATTAAAAATCCTTGGTATCTGCGGAAGTCTGCGCCGTCAGTCAACGAACATGGGGCTTTTGAAATATGCAAAAGACAACCTTCCTGAAGGTGTGGAAATGGAGATCGCGGACCTGCATGAAGTACCTTTCTATAATGCCGATATTACTGAAAAACCTGAAGCAGTGAAAAAACTTCTCAAACAGATAGAGGAAGCTGATGCGCTGATGCTTGCATGTGCCGAGTACAATTATTCAATGGCTCCGGCGCTCAAGAACGCTCTTGACTGGGCATCCCGAGAACCGCAGAACAGGATACTTTCGGGAAAAAATGCCGCAATACTCGGAGCAGGCGGCGGAATGGGGACTTCAAGGGCACAGTATCACCTCAGACAAAGCTGTGTCGTGCTCAACATTCACCCTCTTAACAGCCCGGAAGTGTTCAGCAATGCGTTCTCTGCAAGTTTTGATAAAGACGGAAGCCTCGTTGATGAGAAAATCCAGAAACTTGTAGTTAAACAGCTTGAAGCTCTTAAAGATTCTGCCGGAATGATCTAAAACGGCATACAAATCTTTACTGTTTAATTTACTTTGTTACAATCACTCTGATAATCATTCCGGAGTGAAATTATGAGGAAAACTTTAAAATTATTTCAGATCTCAGTGATGATCGTATTTTTAATGCCTCTTTTTGCAGAAGAAGCTCCTGACAGCTCACCTAAAGAAGACCTCAAAGGAACCGACACCGTTGACCTTGATGCCGATCCGGAAAAAGATGAAAAAAAAGACAAAAAAAAAGTTGAGGAGCCAAAAAAAACGGAAGAAGATAAGAAAAACGAAGAAAGAAAAAAAGAACGGGAAGAACAGAAGAAAAAAGAAAAAATGAAGAAAAAGACCAAAGGTAAAAAAGGAAAATGCAAAGTCTGAAAAAAATCCTGATACTTTTTATACTATTTTTTGCATTAATATTATCAGCACAGGATGAAAAAAATATTGAATTCGGCGGATATGTGACAGCAGGCGGAGGATATGATTCATATATTCCTTCTTTGGGCAAAGACCCGTCACAGAGACTCGGATCTTACGAAATGACGATAGATGCCGGATTAAATCTTGATATTAATGATTTTTTCACAAACATTTCCTTTTACACCGATGCCCTTCAGGCTGATGACTGGAGTCACTCCTCGCTCATGTCATTTCTTTCCGCCGGATGGGCGCGATCGATCGACGATTACGATCTTTCACTATCTCTTTCAGGTGAATTTACGGCATACGATTTTCAGGATCTCAGGGCATATTACGGTGATGTCGGCGCGGAATTTGAATTCTTTTTCAATCACGCACAGAACATGAGCTGGTATTTCAATCTTTCAGGTGCCTATACTCACGGCATTGATAAAATGCTGTCATATCTCCGCGGACCTTCTGTCAATTTCGATACAGGTGAATATTTTTATTTCGGAGAATTCGACAGTTCGATCCGCATTAATTACAGGTTTTCCGCACTTTTCTATGATGATATTTCCGCTGAAAACTACTCTTATCTCGGAGCGATGGGAATATCATCCCTTACCGGAAAGAACACAGGAATTGAATCATCAGCCGGCATCAATGGGAGATTCAACCTTAAAAAGCTTTACATCATTGCAGACCTGGAATACCGCAACCTGACAATGCTCGGCAGGGATTCATGGGAATATACAGACCGCATTGTAAAAAAAAGGCGTGTAGACCATACGATATCTGTTGAAGTGGAACCGGGCTGGGAACCGTCAGAAGAGCTGACTGTCAATATCAGTTACTTTTTTGAAAAGAACTTCTCTACTCTGGGAAAAAACGACTACACCGATGAAAATTATTACCGTCATGTGATAAAACTGTTAGTAACTTACGAATTCTGAGGTATACATGTCATTGTTTTTATTTGTACTGTTCATCTTTATAAGCGGTTGTGCCGACACAGAGGTGATATACAAGGACAGTGAACTTTTCACAGATACCGATGCTGAACTTGCTCCGTGCCCTGACGATATGGTCGAAACCGGAAACATCTGTGTTGACATTTATGAAGCTTCAAGGAGCGACGCAACAGCATCCGGTCAGGGCGTATCAACAGACAGAGCAGTTTCAAAAAAAGGTGTGATGCCTTGGATGGAAAATCCGGTGAATGACGAAGTATATGAACTGTTCAAAGCGGCGTGTGAAGCTTCCGGAAAGAGACTGTGCAAAGACCCCGAATGGACCAGTGTATGTCACGGGACCGGCAATACAGTTTATTCCTGGGGCAATGATTTTGATCGCGAGATATGCAACAATGTCGATATATTCTGTGATGACCACTGTGAAGAGAACGGCATTGAAGATTGCAATACCGGAGCGAATTGCGGATACAGCTACGGATGCTTTAAACCTCAGACAACAGGAAACTTTGAAAACTGCAAAAATTTTGCAGGCGCTTTTGATATAAACGGAAATGTGTGGGAAATGACAGATAACGGCGGAAGCTATGTCATACGGGGAGGAGCTTTCAACTGTGCCAATGCCGCTGAAAGACTGAAATGTTCATTCGCGGCAGGCTGGAAAGAGCTTTATGCAGGATTCAGGTGCTGCAAGGAGAGATAAATGAGAAAACTGACTGTTTTACTGTTGTTACTTTTTTTTAATTCTCTAAATGCCGCAGAATTCTTTACATATTATTCTGATAGAAGTGAAAAAAGTATCAAATCACTTGAATTCACAAGAGAACTTGCAAAAAAATATCCTGATATAGAGTTCAAAGAGATCAATGTGACCGGCAGCATCGAAACAAAAGACGATTTTAAGGCACTGCTCGAAAAACTCGAAATTGAAAAAGCAGTTGTCCCTCTTTTTGTAATGGGAACTGTATGGGAAGCCGGATATGAACCTGACAGCCCGGAACAGTATCAGAAAAAGATTGAAAATCTTATTAAAAAGTACCTTGAAAAAGCCGGTGATGCCACATTCTATTTCTTTTATTCGCATAAATGTCCCCACTGTAAAAAAGCGAGGCCTCTTGTTGATGCATGGGAGAAAAAATATCCGCAGATAAAGTTCAAAAGGTATGAAGTGACAAGAGATGCTGACAACAGGTCACTTTTTGAGCAGGTTTCAAAGAACCTTAAAATACAGAACCCGGGAGTGCCCACATTTACTCTCGGAGGATCCTATGTCACAGGATATGAAGTGGGTGAACACGAGCCTCTCATCGAAAAAATGATAACAGAATACCTTGCAGGCAATCCCGATGCCGTTAAAAATTCATCGAGCGATACTACAGTTGACATACCTTTCATAGGTCAGATAGATGCCGAAGTCATATCTCTCCCCTCTTTCACGCTTATCATCGGTCTTCTTGACGGCATAAATCCTTGTGCTATCTGGGTCCTGATGTTCCTTCTGACATTACTTGTAAATTCCAAAGACCGGCGGAAGCTCATTATCACCGGCTCTGTCTTTGTCGCTGCATCAGGCATAGTCTATTTTATGTTCATGACCGCATGGCTCAATATATTTGTATTCATGGGACTTACCGAAACCGTGACTGTGATCCTCGGAATCGTTGCAATTGTGATGGGAATTATAAACCTCAAGGAGTTCTTCTTTTTTAAAAAAGGGGTTTCATTGATGATACCGGAAGGAATGAAACCGAAACTTTTTGAAAAAATGCGCAACGTGATGAATGCACAGAACATGGCTTTCGGCATTCTGGGAACTGTGACGCTGGCGTTCTTTGTAAATCTTATTGAGCTTGGATGTACGATCGGACTTCCTGCCATTTACACAAGAGTTCTTTCTCTTCAGGATATATCACCATTAAAAAAATATCTCTATATGGCACTTTACAATGTTTATTATGTGGTTCCGCTTGCCATAATTGTTGCAATTTTTGTTATAACAATGGGCAAGTACAGGTTCGAGGAAAAATATGCTAAAATACTTAAAGTTGTCAGCGGCACACTCATGCTGGCACTTGGACTCATCCTGGTGATCAAGCCTGAACTGCTGATATTTCTCTGATGGAGAACACAATGCATAGAATAGTTTTTATGTTCATTTTTCTTACCTTCATCCTTTTTTCATGCGGTGATAAAAATGAAAATCTGTATCTGACAGATGCTGATGATCAGAGTTCTGATGACCAGGGATGCGGACTCGATGATAAAGATAATACTGCGCCCGATATTATATATGAAATTGATGATGAAAATACAGAAACACCCGACACAGCTGATGAAACCATAGATGCTGATCTAGAACTGCCTGAAAATGATCCTGACATCGTTGACAATGATACTTCTGACAGTGAAATCCCTGAAAAAGATGCCGATCTTTCTGATGATTCAGATTCAGATACAGAAGCTGCCTTGTGTCCTTCAGATATGGTCGATAACGGGACATCCTGCATTGACAGATATGAAGCTTCCAGACCTGATGCGACTGAAAGTTCGCAGGGAACCGGCACATCAACTGCCGTTTCAAAATCAGGCGTAATGCCCTGGGTGGTGAATCCTATGACGGAAAGTCATTATCAGGAGTTCAAAGCCGCATGCTCTGCCGCCGGAAAAAGACTATGCAAGGATGATGAATGGGTTTCTGCCTGTGAAGGTCCCGAAAAAACGCTCTATTCGTGGGGTGATACCTATGACCGCGAGATATGCAATAACGTAGATAACTTCTGCGATGATCACTGCGCAGATAACGGCATTGCTTCTGAAGACTGCGTTCTGACTGAAAATTGCGGATACACCTATAACTGCTATAAAAGTGTTTCAACAGGTTCATATCAGAACTGTAAAAATTATTCCGGGGCCTTTGATATAAACGGAAATGTGTGGGAGATAACTGATGCAGGATCAGTTTATATGACTCGAGGCGGTGCATTTAACTGTGCAGGCCCGTCTGACCGTCTTAAATGCCAGTTCAATGCTACATGGACAGGTCTTTATGCAGGATTCAGATGCTGTAAAGACAGATGATACACCTTCTTCTTGCCATTTTATGCAGTTCCGCAATTGCGCTCATTCTTAAATTCAGCGAATCAAGAGATCTGAACAGGATGGTCGTAACCACCGCCAATTATGTTGTAGCTTCATCGGTCAGCCTGTTCTTTGTCCTGACCGGATCAATTTTTTCTAAGTCTGACCCTTCGATTTCAGAGTTCATGGCCGAACTTCCGTCAGTTATGCAAAAAGGGACTTTTACAGACAGTTCAAGCTTCATCTGGGCAGTTCTTACAGGGTTTTTTGCAGGAATACTCTATTTCGGAGGGTTCATATACATCCAGAAAAGCATTTCTGATAACGGTGTAGGAATAACCGGAGCATTTTCCAAAATAGGCATTTTCATTCCTATGCTTCTGTCTATCATTCTGTGGCAGGAATATCCTACTTTAATTCAATGGACTGGAATTGCACTTGCGGTCTGCGCAATAATACTGGCTAATTACACCCCGGGCTCAAAAAATTCATTTTTCACTTTCAAGAAAAGTCTGATACTGGTCTTTCTTGTCGCAGGACTTGCCGAATTCTCGAACAAATTCTTCCAGAACTATGCCGTGCCTGAATATAAATCACTGTTTCTTCTGACAGTTTTCATCACAGCTTTTTTCATAAGCATCACTTTTGTCGTACTTGAAAAAAAGAAGTTCACAAAAACTGACATACTCACAGGACTGCTTGTCGGAATTCCTAACATGTTCACATCTTTCTTTCTCATTTCTGCATTCAGATATGTCAAAACCACCATCGCACTACCCCTTTACAGCGCAGGAACCATTGTGGTGATCAACCTCGGCGGATATTTGCTATTCAAGGAAAACATATCAAAAAAGGATATGGCTTCTATCATTATCATTATTTTTGCAATTGTTCTGATGAGTGTTTAAAATAACTGAAGATTCTTATCAACTTTTGAGGGGTCGAAATGAAACATTTAACTTACGGTCTGTTAATATTACTTGTTTTTGCTGCTGTCTCCTGCGATAGCGGAAAATCAAAAAATGATACTGAAACAGAAAATGATGTGCTTATACTTGATGAAGACTCAGATGACAGCACAGATACAGATAAGTTTGAAGTTGAAAATGATCTTGAGAATGATACTGAAGATGATGCTGAAAATGATGTTGAGAATGATGAATCTCTAATTGACACCGATCAGGATATTGATGAAGCTGCTGCTAAGGATACTGATATTGAAACACCAGATGAAAATGGTGACGATGAACCTGCCGATGACGATATTATTCCCTGTTCACCGCAAGGAACTCTTTTGTGTCCCTATCCGGTAAAAACATTTCCTTTTTACCATGAAAACACAACTGCCGGAGCCCTTTCAGACGAATTTGATTCATATCCTCCAAACACCGTTGATGAATCGGGTCCTGAATACATCTATTCTATCCATGTAAGTAAAGAGCAGTATTACTATTTTTCTATCCGAAGACCGGAACCGGACGGGGTTGATGTCGATCTTCAACTTTTGAACTCTGAGTCTCCTTACGAGCTCATACAAAGAAATGATAAATCATTTTTTATGAAGCTTCCGCCTGGTGATTATCTTTTTACAATAGATACTTACAACGGGGATGAGAATGCAGGAGAATATGTTCTGAGCATTAACCACGAACAGCCTGTTTTCAATGATTATATTCTTGCCGCAGTTGAATATCTTTACGATGAGTACAGACTTCTGGGATATGATTCTGCAGTGCTGACGCACGACATCCCTTATGGCGATTACGGCATTATTCCCATGACTGGAGGCGGCAAGACAATGTGTGTGGCAGCAGTTATGGAAGTAATGCTTACAGCTATGAACATTTATGCTGAAGGAACAGGAGATGACACTGTTTTTGACACTCTACCCATCGGAAGCTGGAAATATCTTTCATCATATGACATCAAAGCACACATCTGGGTAAATCCCGATCTCAATGCCGGAGGTACAGCTGATGCTCTTAGAAATTTCAATATGGGAGGAAATATCCCATTTGAAGAACTTAAGCCCGGTTCGTTCATAAACATTAACCGCACAACAGGAACTGGGCACGCAGTAGTATTTCTTTCTTTCATTGATATAGACGGCAACGAATACACTGAATATAACGAAAACATTATCGGATTCAGATATTTCTCTTCACAGGGCGGATATGATGCCGGTACCGGCGGACTTGACTACAGATATGCAATATTCGATGAATTCGGAGCTCCGGAAATGCCCTACAAAAGAGATACTCAGATAATTTACAGTGAAGATCAGCAGCTGCTCAATACCGGCGTGATGTTCATGCCGCAGTACTGGAATCCGGCAACAGACTACAAAACCCTGAAACAGGAAAGGAACAGCTATCCGCCAGTTTCAAAATTCAACCCGCTCTACTTTACCGGCTGGACAGTAGATGATATTAAATAAAAGTATCAATCCTCAAAATATATTGACAAAATAACCCTCGACCAGTAAAATAAGACCTGTTTTATGGCCTTAATTTGGAGCTTAATATGGAACAAATTCTTTCGAAATACTCAGTAAGCATTTCGGAGCTTAAGAAAAATCCGACCGCCGTTTTACAGAACGCCAACGGCGCATCTGTCGCAATTCTCAATCACAACAAGCCGACAGCATATCTAATTCCGGCTGAAATCTACGGAATGCTCATGGAAATGGCTGAAGATTATGAACTTATTAAACTCGTAAAAGAACGGGAAAATGAAAAAGAGTCAGCAGTAAAGGTGTCTCTGGATGAGCTATGATCTGAAATTTATCCCGACAGCTTTGAAAGAATGGAAAAAGCTGGACAGTTCAATTCAGCAGATGTTCAAGAAGAAACTTGAGGAAAGGCTTGAAAATCCGCATGTTCCATCAGCAAAACTTTCCGGTTTCCCGAATTTATACAAGATCAAACTTCTATCGGCAGGATATCGGCTGGTTTATGAAGTCAACGACAACGAAATATTCATTCTTGTTATCGTCGTCGGCAAAAGAAACAACGATGATGTTTACCTGAAAATGATCGAAAGAATTAAAAAAATATGACTTTAACCCCTGATGAGCAGTCCTTTGAGGTATTCGGTTTCGGGTGCGCTGACTCTGATGGGGTGGTCCGGTGACTGGTGAAGGTGTCTCAGAATTCTGAGTTCTTTGTTTGCGTCTTTTGCGGCAAATGCGACCGCGCTTTTGAAATCTGCCATTGAAACGGCGCCTGAACATGAAAATGTTGCAAGTATTCCGCCGTCACGGAGAAGTCTGAGTGCGTTAAAATTAAGGTCTTTATATGCTTTCAGCCCTTTTTCGAGATACTTATTTGAAGGAACGAGCTTCGGCGGATCAAGCACTATTGAATCGAATTTCCTGCCATCATTCGCCATTGATCTGAGCACTTCAAAGGCATCACCCTGAATAAATGTATATTTTGATCTGTCTATTGAATTAAGTTCCATATTCCGGTCAATGAGGAACTGCGCTTCTCTGGAAATATCGCAAAGTGTGGCGTTATCTGCTCCGTTTTTCAGAGCATGTATCGAAAAAGCGCCTGAAAATGAGCACATGTCAAGCACTTCACCGCTTGCCGCAACACCAAAATAAAGTCTGTTATCTCTCTGATCGGCATAAAAACCGGTCTTCTGCCCTGTAACATCTATCTCATACCTGAAGCCATTCTCAAGTGCTGTGAGTTTTGCCGATTCAAGATTTCCGCTAAGGAGCTGCACCGAGTTTTCAAGTCCTTCGATCTTTCTACCGTCGCCGTCACTTTTTTCATAAACCGCATTAAGTTTCACAGTCTGCGAAATGATCTCAGCGAGTTCATTTTTCCAGTTGTCAAACCCCGGAGTTGAAACGGCAAGGACCGCCACATCACCGAAAACATCACAAATTACTCCCGGCATCATATCTGATTCTGAAAATATCAGTCTGTATATGTTATTGCTATCAGTTATCAGACTGCGTCTCATATTAAAAGCGTCAGAAACCTTTGCTCTGAGCCAGTTTGTGTCCGGCATGACAGAGACATTCCACTCAAGAAGCCTTATTGCAATGCCCGACTTTGAATTGTAATGGCCCCATGCAATGAAAGATCCGTCTATCGCAAGGACTGCAACGATATCACCGTCTTCCACATTTCCGTTAATTGTTTTCACAGCGCCGGAAAAGATCCACGGATTACGGTTCTTGGCGAGCTTTTCACGCCCTTTTTCGAGAATTATGCTCTTTTTATATTTCAAGGGAACTCCGGTCTAAGATATTTTCTTCTCTACAATTTCCAGAATTTCATTGACAGAACTGTCCAGAACCGCAAGCACTCTGTTCATCTGGTCTGCAGAAGCTTTGTAGAAAAGATCATCTTTTTTGAAATTCATCAGATTTATTTTTACATTGAGAGCAGCGCTTTTTACAGCCGATTCAACAAGAAGCGCACCGACCCCTGCATCGCTCACCGCATTTGAATTTCCCCTTTCACCCACAGCTTTTAAAGCAGGAAGAAGCTCGAATGACTTCTCAAGCACTTTCAGAGGTATCGAGATGGCGAACTTATTTGCTTCATACATTTTCGCATCGGCCGCCGCTATCTCATCAGCCGTTCCGCTTTTTTTAACTGCATTCTGGTTCTTCATGGCATCCATCATTATGTTAAATGCATCCGTATCTTCATCGATAAGCGCAAGAAGTTCCGCTTTTTTAACCTGCATTTCAAGAGCGATCCTGTTCATTTCCTCGTTATACTTCTTGTAACCTTTTTTATTGTATGTCAGGTTTGCCACCATGCTTCCCAGTGATGCGGCAAGAGATCCTGCAAGAGCCGCGACAGAACCGCCGCCGGGGGCCGGAGCATCGCTTGCAAGAAGGTCATTAAATTCGACGAGCGTCTTGTCGGCAAGCCCTTTGCTTTCCTTAACCATGTACTCAATTATCTTTTCTTCAGGTTTGAACTTGACAACATCACTTAAACCCAGAGACTGCTCAGCAACTTTGATAAGCTCAGTTTCACTCTGACCTGCACAGCTGTCCTGTTTCTGCAGATAATGGATACCGGCCTGAATGAGCGCTTCTTTCGGGACCACGCCGACTATTTCACTGCCTGTTATGCGAAGTCCCTTTTCAACTGCGAGCTGCGAAGCGGCATCAAAGACATGGTGCATATTTGTCACATGGTAATTAGTGAGATTTATTGATATCTGAGCCCTTTTAAAATCATCAACATACCATCCGATGGCTTTACAGTTCTTGAAAAGACCGGGATTCATCACCGGTTTTCCTGACTCATCGAGAACAGGCTTATCATTTTCATCTTTTTTAGGATAACCCTGCTCACGGAGCCTCAGAGCTATTGCATTTGCCTTCTTGGCATTATTTGTATTAAGGTTCAAATTGTACGCGATGAGGAAATCCCTTGCGGAAACCGCTGTCGCCCCTTTTGTGGGTCTGAATTCCGCAGGACCTGCATCAGGTTTCCAGTTAGGATCTTTCAGTTTCGCTTCAAGACCTTCATATTCACCTGCTCTGACCTTTGCAAGGTTCTTTCTTTCTGCGTTTGTTGCGGCATATTCATAGAAATAAACAGGATAATCAAGCTCTGTCCCGAGCCTTTTGCCGAGGTCGTGAGCTATTTCAACGCATTCTTCCATTGTGATTCCGCTAACAGGAATTATCGGACAGACATCACAGGCACCGAATCTCGGATGGGCACCTTTGTGCTTTCTCATGTCAATAAGTTCGTGGCTTTTTTTCACAGCCTGAAATGCCGCTTCCTTCACAGCTTCAGGTTCACCCACCATTGTAACGACGGTCCTGTTCGTGTCATAGCCGGGATCGACATCAAGAAGCCTGACACCCTTTATTTTTTTGATCTCAGCCGTTATTTTATCAATTACGGACAGATCTCTTCCTTCAGAGAAATTCGGAACACATTCAATGATCTTAGCCATTTTCAACTCCTTCTGATTATTTATATTTGTAAACTGAACTAATTTCGCTGTTGAGAGTATAAACCAATCAAATTCAAGTCAAGAAAACTGTGTGAACTCAATCAGAAACGATTTAGCTTTCAAAAACTATTCTAACTTTTAGACCAAGTGCAGCGGCATACTTCAATAGTGTTTCAATGTTTATGTTTTTTGAATGATTTTCTATTCTCGATATAGCTTCCTTTTGTGTTCCCATTCTTTCAGCGACCTGAGACTGGGTCATATTGGCTTTTTTCCGTTCTTCCTTCAACATTACACCGAGTTTGAATTCCTCATATCCTTTGAGAAATTCTGACATTTTCTCTTTGGTATCATATTTTTTTTCAAGATGTTTCTTAAATTTCATGACTAACCTCCATGCTTTATCAGACAAAAATGTTAACAGACATGTTAACCTCTGTCAATGAAAAAGTTAACCGGTCATAAAAATATATGCAAAACGGGGGTCGGACTAGTGTGGTTTTCGAAACATGACTTTGATTTTATTTCCCGTTACGAAGATTCTTTTTAAGTTTTTCAAGGATATCTTTTCTTTTTAATAGCTTTTTGAAAAAATCACTTATTTCAATTTCGTCCCCTTCAATTTCTTCTATTTTATCAATATCTTCTTTGTAAAAATCTATTATTGCTTTTTTCATCATTTTGAAATGATCTTCCGGCATTTCTATTGAACTGTAATCTTTAATAATTCCAAACTGATAGCCTTTCTTATCTTTTGTTTTTGGCAATGTATATAGTAAGCCATCAAAAGTAATTTTTCCATTTTCACAAATGAAACTAAAAACATATTTTTCCCTCGGAATCGGCTCATAATCCTTCCAAAAACCAATATTTTCGCCAAATAGCTCTGGATCTTTTTTCTTTAAAACATTTTTTAGAATATTTCCTTTTTTAATTTGTAATTTATTGAGATTCCCTACTATAGTTATGTAAATTTTTCTATTTGAATAAACACCTGATTTTATGGCTTCAACAAAAGACAATTCTTTGCCTGAATTTACTCGATTACCGCTTTGCTTTTTCCAAATCTTTTTTGAATCACTTATGTCTTTTTTCTTTATTTCTTTTGATTTCAGGAACACCTTGTCAAACCATTTTTCGGCTTCTTTTATAAGTTTCTGATCTTCAATCAATACACTCATTTCTTTCCATCCTTCTATTTCGGCTCCTTCAAGAGAAAGACCGTTCGCAGAAGCATTTGCAGAACCGATTACCATTCCTTTATCTGTCCAAAATACTTTTGCATGAAGAGAAGTGTCCATCCTTACTTCACCGTTCTTTTTTATATTGTCCATAATTATTTCAATCTCATATGGGTTTGTCCCACCACTCATAAGATTGCAGGTGATTTCAATTTTTTTTGCTTTCGAGTTCGAAAAAAGGTCTGAAGCTCCTTTTCCCCAGAAAGCAACAGCACATTTAATTTTTGAAGCTGATTTAAAAAGCCTCTTGATTTCACTCAAGATTTCATCGTTTTCTTTAAGAATCTTTGTCATTTTCTCTCCCTTCCTTTTATTTTAACGCACACAACGAACACCTCCTTCATAATTTTTCGGAGGAATGGATTTAAACATATAGTTTATCGCACCATTATGAAAATCCACATAATATGCTGTATCGTATAAATCAGAGGAAGATGACCAGAGACATTCTTTGTCTCCTAAAATAGAGTATCCTGATTTGTAATATCCACAGCCGCCACACGCATCATTCAAAGAAATTGACACATTGCAACTTCCGTTTGTTTCAGTTTTGGGACAATTTTTAATAAGCGTTCTGAGTTCTGATATTGCTGGCAGCCTCCAATTTGATAAGCCATCTTCGACAAGATTCTCACAATATTCCTTTGCATCATACCAATTCATTTTATTCGGCGCTTTCCTTGACCAGCTCAGACCTGTTGTTTTTAAAACGGCATCTATTTCTGACACTTTCTTTTCTTCAAGACTAAGTACTTTTCTGAATTGAAGCTTCTCTTTCATTACAATCAAATCTTTACTGCACATTGGCACTTTAAATGTCCCCGGTGCTGTTCCGATTTCTTTTCCGTCAACAAAAACTGTTGCTTCTACATCATTTCCGCTTGAATCTTTAGCGGAAACCTTGATTGCAGACTCTTTGGGATTGAGTTCAATTGTGATTTCCTTGGTTTCACCTCTTTTTATTGTGAATTTTTCACCGGATTGGTAATAGCAACTATTTGTATGTTCAATCTCATGTGCTCCGGGATTTATTATTTTTTTCTCAATTGGAATGTTTCCGATTATTTCGCCATCAAGTTTGAGTTCTACTGTATATTTCCCTGTTATATTCAACCATCCGAAATCAGGTTCAAGTTCCTCCTTCACAGATAGTCCTTTTTTTATGTCAAAGACTTTGGGTTTCGGAAGATAGTTTTCCTTCTGGATTACTATTTCGTGTTTTCCTGTTGCAAGCTGCTTGGAGCATGGCGTTTTCTGGCATATTATTCTTCCATCAGCCATAACGACTGCTTCAGACGGAACGGATTCAAACTTTACAATTGTTTCTTCTCCAGTTCCAACTTCCCAATCTTCAACCGCTTCACCAATTTTTCCTTCTTTGAATGTTCCGCTTTTTTTTCCGCTTATATTCATTCCGTCAATTGCTTCAAAAACAGCTTTTCCCGTGCAATTAAACTTCTCTTCCCACGAAAATACGCCGGCCCGTTTTTCAACATCTAACTTGCTGATGCTTATCTGGCATGTGTTCTCATAAAGTTTTTTGATCTTTGTATTTATCAGGAAATTGGCTTGAAGTTCGGCGACTAGCGACAGCTGGCATTTTTCATTAACACACTCTTTTCTGGAGCTGAGTTTTGTTTCTTCGATTGCTTTATCAAGTGCTGTATCACGGTCTGATTTGGGGAT
>JAKLDO010000129.1 GCA_022703485.1 bacterium | reverse complement strand
ATGCTGTGCTTCGTTTCCTGCTGCTCAGTTTTCAATGACCTCGCCAAAAGCGCTCGACCAATATATGGATTCACCCCCCCACTGTCAATTAATTTTTTTAACTTTCTGCGTTTTTCTTTAAAAGTCATTGTTTCTATTGAGATTTTTAAGCACATTTTTATTTACAATCTCATCAAAACAAGGCAGAATGAGCCGATTTAAAGTTTTGATTTCAACAAATGAAGGGGTTTTTCATGGCAAACACAAAGATCATCTGCACGCTCGGGCCGGCATCTTCTGACGAAAACACGATAAAAGAACTTATCATGTCCGGTGCCGATATTTTCAGGATAAACATGTCGCATGGCGATCACGGGCAGGCGGAAAAGCTTTTAAGAACGGTCAGGACAGTCTCTTCGGCGCTTGACAGGATGGTCCCGGTGTTCATGGACCTTCGTGGAAGGAAGCTGAGGACAGGAATTTTTGAAAACGACTCAGCAGAGCTCATCACTAATAATGTATGTATTATAACTACAGAAAATGCAACCGGCACGGCTGAAAGATTCTCAACTGACTATAAGGACCTGTGCAGAGGCATGAAACCGGGTGACTGCGTTCTCATTGATGACGGCAGGGTGACGCTTGAGGTCCTTTCTGCAAATGATACGGAGGTTAAGTGCAAAGTTGTGACCGGCGGAACGGTGAGGTCCAGAAAAGGTCTTATGCTTCCGGGTAAAGAGATAAACCTTCCGGCCCTTTCGGAAAAGGATATCGCTGATGTATTGTGCGGAATGGATATAGGCGTTGACGGCTTCATGCTGAGCTTCGTTCAGAGGTCATCAGATATTCTTGAACTTCACGATCTCATGAAAGCTCACGGCGGGGTTCTTCCGGTCATTGCAAAGATCGAATCCCGGAAAGGTATCGAGAACCTTCTATCAATAGCTGAAACTGCCGATGCGGTACTTGTGGCAAGAGGCGATCTAGGCGTGGAACTTCCGGTGTGGGAGCTTCCTCCGGTTCAGATAAGGATCATCGATACGGCGAAAAAAGCGAGAAAGCCTGTGATCGTTGCGACAGAAATGCTTGAATCCATGATAAATAACAGCAGGCCGACAAGGGCGGAAGTGAGCGATGTGGCGTCAGCTGTCACTCAGGGAGCCGATGTCGTGATGCTTTCGGGTGAGACATCGGTCGGAAAATATCCTGCAAAAGCGGTCACGATAATGGACAGGACACTCGAACAGGCGGAACTGCTCATGAAAAGACCGGCAAAGAAAATTGATCCTGATTCTCCTCATCTGCTTGCGGAATCTGTTTCATTCTCAGCCGTCGACCTTTCAAAGAATCTCAATGCACAGGCTATCGTCATCTACACAAGATCGGGATTCACTGCACGGGAGATATCCCACTTCGCACCGTCAGTCCCGATATATGTCTTCTCCTCTGATATCCGCATCGCAAGGGTCTGCAACCTTTTCAGAGGCACACAGACATTCCTCCTGCCCGAAAAACCTGAAAGCTTTGAATCATTCCTTGAGCAAAGCATTGAAATTCTTATGGAAAAAGGACTGATCCGCAAAAAAGACACTGTCGTCGCCGTCAATGTCACAGGAAAAAATAACGACATCACCCACGCCAATTCAATAAAAGTTTTCAACTGCTGATGATGATCAGAGATCGTATCGCTGTCTGATACAATAATCTCATCATCTGTTTCATTTTCATCCTGAGTGATAGTATCTTCATCGCCGGATAACGCTTCTACATCTGTTGTTACCGTTGAATCCACATCGGGTTCCTGATTATCAGACTTTGCTGAAGAACAGGATATGACTAAACCCGATGATATAAAAACAAATAAAATAAGAAAACTTCGCATGTTTTCTATCTCCAGTTTCGTGAGGTTCTAAAACAGGATATATAAACTGATTTTAAATTCAAGGTTAGTATTGCATCTGGGAAAAATCAGTTTTTACTAACTGCAAAAATTAAAAATTAAAGGATAAAAGTGCTCCGTAAGTTTTTGTTTGAGGTGAAATTACAGGAATTATATTAAGAGAGTATTTTTTACCGGACTCTATTTTATTCAATTTTCTTTTACCTAAGTCAAACAATACGGCACCCGTGACCAACATTGGAACCCCTACAACAAAAGAAGCAACACCGGTCAACACAAGAGAGGGACCCAGGGAATCATCAGTCCAGCCGGCGGGATTATCATCATCATCAGAATAAGGCTGCAAAAATGGTCCCGTTAGCATTCCAACAAGTCCATATGTAGTCAATATCACTCCTGAGATCAGCAACCCCCGACCTGTTTTTTTCAAGTAATTTCCTTCTGATTCAAGATTTTCAATATTTGAAACTTGGTATTCCGCCGATTGAAAACTTTCAAAGGATGGTTGCTTAACATTTGATTCTGGTTGGTTAGCTATTTTATTATCAACGGGACGCTCTTTTGGGGGAACGCATTCTCCCTTTACACATATCCTGTCACCCTTGCAGTCAATGTCTTTATCACAACCTGCATAGAGACTTGTCAAACAAAGAAAAAGAACGCTTACAAAAAGAAATAGTTTCATGCCGCCACCTCACTTAATTAAATGTTTTTGATCACTTTTAATTTCCTTTAAACATTTTAATAACTTCAAAGATTAAATATTTTTAATAACAAACACAGACAGTCGCACATCTTTTCCTCGCATGAACGGTATTCATTATCATTATTTGCATTACCCAGACAGTCACTACCCCTAAAACCCGAATACCGAAATGGAGCACCCACCCTGTTCATTTTTCTCAGTTTCAACAATTTCAAGATGATACTGCATATCTCCGGATTCTTTAAATTCAATTATTAGAGTCCGTGTTTCATTTTCAGTTGCTTCAAATATCATGGTGCTTTCGTTAATCCCTACATCTGTTATACAACTGGGATTTGTGCAGCTTTCAAGAATTGCCATTGATGTTTGTGAATCAGACGAAACTGTTATTTCATAAAACTTTCCCTCTTTAAAAGCTATTTCATAAACAACATCTTTTTCTCCATTGCGGATATTTTCACAATTTGGTCTGTATGAAGAAAAGTTGTTCCCCAAATCTTTGATGTTTTGAGTGTCGAAATAGGGGAAGTTTGTTACTTTTATCGGGTCTGGACAAATTCCGGTTTCACAAGCATCGTCTTTTACGGAAACATCTTCAGGGCAATATGCTGAAATCCCATCACAATATTCAGCAATATCACATTTATCTATTTTCGGTCTACACTCATATAATGAAGACAAAAAAACATCGTCAGGACAATATTTTGAAGTTCCGTCACAGAATTCTGCTCTATCGCAAATTCCTTTTTGGGAGCGGCACTCGGAAAAATTACTTGCAACTCTATCAGCAGAGCAACTTTTGCTGCTACCGTCACAATATTCAGTTAGATCACAATCACCCTGTTTTTCTCTACATATTTCTCCAGCAGGCTTTATTTTATCAATTGGACAGCTTTTACTGCTACCGTTACAATTTTCAGGTACATCGCAAATGTCTGTAACATCTCTGCACACAGTAGTTGAGCTATAAACTTCATCTTCCGGACAATTTTTCGAACTACCGCTGCAATGATCAGGCTTATCGCAATCATCTGACGATGGTCGGCAAACTTTTGTTGATGGTTCAAAGGGATTTGACGGACAAACAGCATTTGAGCCAGTGCATTCTGCATCTTGCTCACAAATTCCTGATGAGTTTCTACAAACTGTTCCCACGGACACAAACTTATCGGTTGGACAAACAGCACTTGAACCGGTGCATTTTTCAGCAATATCACAATCTCCTTCTACTCTTCTGCATTCAAAAGAAGAAGACTGGAATTTACATTGTACAGTGCAACAATCGGAATTACTTGCGTTATAATCGCATTCCTCATTATAGTCCACTATGCCATTTCCGCATCCACATCCCCGGTAACAGGCTATTTGATGTCTTAAATTTCTAATAGTTCGAGCATTGTCCCCATCTTCTATGTGCCCAAAAGCGGCTCCAGAAGAGTAAATGCTCGGGTTGGAAAAATAAGGGATCCTAACATGAGATTGACCATCAGGGAAATATTGACCACCTCTATAAGTCATAACTGTGCAGTATCTATTGTCTCCGGATGTCCATCTCCAGCCTGCCGAGTAATCATAATACTGCGGACCCCATTGAAAAGTTTGCTCTTTATGATGACCGGCCCCCATAAGGTGACCCAACTCATGAATATATGTAAAACCTTCAATGGACCCTCCTAATGTTGAATTCACACTCTCTATATCAACCAAACTCCATACTTGTCTCTCAGACGGGTCGGTGTGGGAGTCTCTAAGTCCTCTCGCTTTGCCACCCCAATCTTCATCAACTTGAAGAAACATTGTCACTAAATCTGCATTATATGTGTCTCTTAAACTATGAACATTCGGCACATTTCCATCTCTCAAATTATCCAAATCATAAGAAATGTCTTCTTCAGAATCACCTTTTTCTTCGTAATCTACTTCCCCTGAATAAACGAGATTTAAATTTGTATAAGTTTTACTGTTAGACAAAACAGTGTTTCCTGTGGCAATTACATGAGATATTAATAAATTCATGGTGGTACCATTGTCTGTTGCCCATTTTTCTGCGGCTGATGTATAAACGACCATCACATTAATTTGCACAGTTTCATTAGAATCTAATATAAAGTTGTCTGAACTTTCTTTTTCTACTGGATTTATTTCTTCTACAGGATCATCGAACAAAACATCGTTTGCTTCTTTGGGAATTTTCAACTTATTATTGTCTTGTTCAATGAGAACATGTTTTCTTTTTCCATCCACATAAAGACACAAAAAGGTTTTTCTCATTTCAGGGATTGTGATTGTTGCCATTGTTTTGTTGTTATCTGTTACAAAGGTGAACCTGCTCAAGGGAAAAAGCTTTGCTTTAAAAACAACAGAAATAACATTATTTATATCTTTATCAACCCTCTCAACCTCAACCACCAGGTTCAAATCATCAAACAAGTTAAGCTCTATCTGTTCCCCCACCTTAAATCCGTTTTCAACAGCAAAAAGTGGAGAAAGCTCAACAAATTTATATCTTTTCACAGCATCAGGATTGTCAAAATGTATTTCAAAATTTGTTGGAATATGTGTGTTTGCAGAGGTTGAGTTTAAGATTATTTTTTTAGGAGTTCCCAAAGATGAATTAGATGAATTTTCTTCATTTGCACCGCCGCAACTCACTAAAAAAAGAAAAAATAGAATTGATAAAACAACTTTTTTCATTTTTTCCTCCTACGACTTTAGACATCGAGTCATCTCTGTTTCACAATTGTCCTGCAAACAGGCATATCTGCACCCCATTTTATAAAAAATCAACCTAAAAGAGTATCTATATCCAAACCTATTGCACCTTTCATGGCCAGTTTATCAATTCTGTGAGAAATGATCAGATATGTTTTCGTTTTGTCGGCAAACAGATCATCTATTATTTTGGTTTCGGACAGATCATCTTTACAATTCAGCAGATCATACAACCCCTCAATCCAACAATTTTCTTCGACCTTACTATTATTCTCACCACCACAAGAAATACAAAACAATGAAATAAAAATGATCATAGAAATTAAAACTTTTTTCATTTTGACCCCTCCGATTCTTTAAACTTTTGAGAAAATAATACATTTAAGTGAAAAAAACACAACTTTTAGGCAATTATTGAAAATTTATCAAGACTCAAAAGATAACCGGAAATTTTAATAAAAGAAGTGCTTTTTTGAATTATTGCTCCAGCCTGCCTGGTTTTCGTACTTTACAAAATAGATCTTTACATCAGCCTGATTTTCATATTTCACGAAGAAGATCTTCTTTTTTGCCTGATTTTCGTACTGGGTGAAAAACCATTTCCCGTCATTTTGTCCTGCCTGATTCTCATATTGAACTTTAAAAACTTTGAGATCCGCCTGATTTTCGTAATTTACGACAAAAACTTTTACATCCGCCTGATTTTCATACTGGACAGAAAAAACTTTCTGAGCATAAGCAGTTGATGTCAGCAAAAGAAAGAAAACCGTGAAAAACAGAACTTTTTTCATTTTAACCCCTCCAATCAGTAAATACTTGAAAAAATAATACATTTAAGTGAAACAAAACACAACTTTGAGGCAATTATTCAAACTTTAATAACGACATAACCCACGCCGATTCAATAAAAGTTTTCAACTGCTGAAAATTTTGAATGACTGCACTATATATTTGATAACGCAATAGTTTTATTATTAAATATCAGCACAAACCCATTTTTATTCATCAACTTCGTCAATTGTCTTTGCATCCAGAAACATGATTTTTGCAAAAGA
>JAKLDO010000128.1 GCA_022703485.1 bacterium | reverse complement strand
TGAAAGATTGAGAATGGAAGGACGGCAGGAAGGCAAACAGGAAGGCGCATTTGCAAAAGCTGTTGAAACTTGCAAAATTGCTTTGTCAAAAGGTTTTGATCTTCAAACTGTTATCCAGCTGACAGGACTCCCCATGGAAAAAGTTCTCGAAATCCAGAAATCACTGAAAATCAACTGACCTGAAAATAGACTAACTTACTGTTTTAAATCAATTTGGTGTTTACTGTAAGTACTATTTTTCCAAAATCTTAACTTCATTCACTTTTTGTATGTGTTTTTTCCTTGCATTGGGCTTTTTTTTTACTATAAACTTCGGACGGCAGTATTTTCAGTTCTTATTTATTTAGGAGAAGGATAATGAATAAAACCCCTTTATTTGAAAAACATGTCGCTCTCGGTGCGACAATGGGTGACTTCGGCGGATGGAACATGCCTCTGTGGTATAAGACAGGTCAGATCGCTGAACATAAGGCGACAAGAGAGAATTGCGGACTGTTTGACATCTGCCACATGGGTGAGTTCATAGTTACCGGAAAAGATTCTTTCGCTTTCTGGCAGAAAGTCCTCACAAATAATGTTGCCAATATTGAGGATGGTCAGGCGCAGTACAATTTCATGCTCAATGAAAAAGGTGGCGTTGTCGATGACTGCATCGTTTACCGCTTCAATGCTGAACACTGGATGCTTGTTGTCAATGCAGGCACACAGCTCGGCGATCATGAGTGGCTTAAAAAACATGCTCTTCCAAATATGAAAATAGAAAATATAAGCGACAATACCGGAAAGCTCGACCTTCAGGGTCCCACTGCTCCGAAGCTCATTGCCGAACTTGCAGGAAAGGCGGCCATCGAAGACCTTAAATTCTTCAGGTTTGCAGACAATGTCATGATAAACGGCATCAAAGTGCTTGTAAGCAGGACAGGATACACCGGTGAGATCGGTTTTGAGCTTTACTGCGACATAAACAAGACCGCTGCACTGTGGGACATCCTCATTGAAAAGGGTGCTAAATACGGCATCATGCCGGCAGGGCTCGGCGCAAGGGACACTCTCAGGCTTGAAGCAGGCCTTCCCCTTTCCGGCAGTGAAGTGTGTCCGGAAATACCTGCAGTCGGAACACCGTGGGAATTTGCAATTTCCTATGACCACGAATTCATCGGAAAAGCCGCCCTTGAAAAGAACAAAGGATCAAAGTTCGTATATGCTGTCGAGATCGAAGGAAGAAGAAAACCGGGACACCATTCAAAGGTCATGCTCAACGGCAAAAAGATCGGCGATCTCACCAGCGAGATACTTGCCGTCACTCTCGGAATGAAACCTGCCGGATTCATCAGAGTCGATACTGAACTTGCGATCAATTCGGAAGTTGAACTGATAAACGAAAAGGAAAAATCATTCAAGGCGTTCATCAGAGAGAATCCGATGGTGAAAGGCACATCAAGAAAGAAAATGTCATCAATGCTTTAATAACTTATTTTTTGTTTTTGGAGGAAATCATGGCTAATTACAATGTACCGGCTGAACTCAGGTATTCTGAAAATCATGAATGGGTAAGAGATCTCGGCGGCAACAAGTTCCGCACAGGCATAACAGATTACGCCGCTCAGCACATCGGCGATGTCACATATGTAGAACTTCCCGAGATAGGATCTGAAGTTGATAAAGAATCTGTAGACTGCACTATCGAAACAGTGAAAAGCTCAGAGGATATCTTCAACCAGATCTCCGGAAATGTTTCCGCAGTAAATGAATCACTTGAGGAATCACCCGAAGTTATCAATTCAGACTGCTACGGTGACGGATGGCTTTATGAAGTTAAATCCGACAGTGATGACGACTTCAATTCTCTCATGACAGCTGAAGAGTACGAAAAGTTCCTTGCAGAACAGGAAGACTGATTGAAAGCCGGCTTTGAGATAGTTTTTCCGGGGAGCGGTTTCGTTCCCCTTTTTTTATGAATCTTTGGAGGTAAAAATGAGGTACCTTCCCATTACTGATAAAGAGAGGCGCGAGATGCTTGCAAAGATCGGAGCTAATTCGGTCGAAGATCTGTTCTCGCCCCTTCCCAAAAATGTACTGCTCAAAAAAGAGCTGAACCTTCCTGACGCAAAAAGCGAAATGGAAATAGAGAAAGAGATGAAAAACCTCGGCAGAAAGAACAAGGGTGCCGAAATGCTTTCTTTCCTCGGCGGCGGATGCTACAGACATTACAGCCCGTCGATCGTGGACCAGCTTCTCCTCAGAAGCGAATTCTATACCGCCTACACTCCGTACCAGTCTGAAGTCAGTCAGGGAACACTGCAGGTGATATTCGAGTTCCAGACCATGATATCCAACCTTTTCGGAATGGATGTCGCAAATGCATCGATGTATGACGGTGCAACAGCGGCGGCCGAAGCTGTCATGATGGCTTCGAAAGCAAGCAAAAAAGGGAAGAAAGTGCTTATCGCTTCCACGATGAACCCGCAGTATATCGCCACAATAAAGACATACACCGAGTTCCTCGTTGAAAAGATAGACATGCTCAATATGGACAGCATTACAGGAAGGATCAGCGAAAGCGAATTCGCAAAGATAGATGACGAAACGATCTGTGTGATATTCCAGTATCCCAATTACTTCGGAGTTATCGAGGACCTTCAGAAAATAGCTGCAAAAACAAAAGAAAAAGGGGCAATGCTCATTCCGGTGGTAGCTGAAGCGACCTCTCTTGGAATACTTGCAACTCCCGGTGATCTTGACGCAGACATCGCAGTAGGTGAAGGTCAGGCTTTCGGTCTTCCCCTTAATTTCGGCGGTCCCGGAGTCGGTCTTTTCACATGCAAGGAGAAACTTTCAAGAAAAATGCCGGGCAGACTTATAGGGCAGACTCTCGACAAGAATGGAAACAAATGCTATGTCCTCACTCTTTCAGCAAGGGAACAGCATATAAAAAGAGAAAAGGCCACTTCGAACATCTGCTCCAATCAGGGTCTGATGGCGACGGCCGCTTCGATGTACCTTGCCGCAATGGGCAAAAACGGACTGAAAGAAGTTGCACTGATGAATCTCAAGAGAGCTGAATATCTGAAGAAAAAGATCGCTTCTGAGACTTCATGCAAACTGGCTTTCTCAGGACATACCTATAATGAATTCACGATACTTGTTCCGGGGAGTGCCGACAGCGTGCTCAAAGAGCTTGAAAAAGACGGTATTCTCGGCGGTATCCCGGCATCGAAATATTATCCTGAACTTGATAATGCGATGATCGTCAACACAACGGAAGTTCACACTTATGAGGAGCTTGACAGATTTGCAGCGGCGCTCAAAAAAGCGGCAGGAGGTGCAAAATGACATATCCCGGAATGAGAGACCTCAAACTTAAGGAAGAGACCCTTTTCGAAGTGAGCAGACCCGGAAGAAAGGGTTATTCACTTCCCGTTGAGGATCTTGCAGACGCAGAAAAGATCCTTCCGGAAGGACTGCTCAGAAAAGATCTTGATCTTCCTGAGCTGAGCGAAATAGACGTTGCAAGGCACTACACCAGACTTTCCACATATAATTTCAGCATCGATCACGGTTTCTACCCTCTCGGAAGCTGTACCATGAAGTACAATCCGAAAATAAACGAGAAAATGGCAAGAGACCCGATGTTCTCCAACCTTCACCCTGAAACACCGGTGGAATTCGCTCAGGGAACATTGAAACTGATGTACGACATGCAGAAAATGCTCAGTGAGATCGGCGGATTTGCTGCTACCACGCTCAATCCTTCAGCCGGTGCGCACGGAGAGTATGTCGGTCTGGGCGTTATAAGAAGTTACTTTAAAAAGAAAGGCGATACAAAAAGAACGAAGATAATAATTCCTGACAGTGCTCACGGCACAAATCCCGCAAGCTGCACGCTCAACGGTTTTGATGTTGTGGTACTTGAAAGCAACGATGCCGGCAAGGTATGCGTTGACTGTCTCAAGGGAATGCTCAATGATGAAGTCGCAGGAATAATGCTGACAAACCCGAACACTCTCGGTGTTTTTGAAAGCGATATCCTCGAAATAACGAAAGCTGTCCATGATGCAGGCGGACTTGTCTACGGAGACGGCGCGAACATGAACGCAATACTCGGCATCGCAAGGCCGGGCGACATGGGGATCGATGTGCTTCATTACAACCTGCACAAGACATTTTCGACTCCTCACGGCGGCGGCGGTCCCGGTTCCGGCCCTGTAGGTGTCTGTGAAAAGCTTGTCGAGTTCCTTCCGAACCCGTTCGTAGTGAAAGAAGGCGATACATACAAGTTCGCCAATTCAGACCTTTCAATGGGAATGGTCCGTTCTTTCTACGGAAACATGGGAATAACTTTAAGAGCTTATGTATATATTCTTGAGTACGGAAAACAGTATATTTCCGACATTGCTAAAAATGCAGTTCTCAATGCGAACTACATCAAGGCGTGTCTTAAGGACTACTTCCACCTCAAATATAAATCAGACACTCTTCACGAAGTCGTTTTCGATGATTCGGAAATGCCCAATCATGTAACGACAATGGACCTTGCAAAAGGGCTCATTGACAGAGGTTTCCATCCGCCAACGGTATATTTCCCGCTTATCGTCCACGGCGCTATAATGATCGAACCTACCGAAACTGAAAGCAAGGAAACCCTTGATTCATTCATCGAAGCTATGATCGACATCGTCAATACGGCAAAGACCAATCCTGAAAATCTGCTCAAAGCTCCTCTCAATACAGCTATCAGCCGTCCCGACGAAACCCTTGCCGCAAGAAAACCTGTCCTTAAATACTGTCCGAACGCAGACTGACGATCATTTTAGGTTTCTGAAATTATATCAGCTTAGTTTTTTAAGTATTTCCTGAGCCCATGGATTCACTTTTCCGTAAATCTTTTCAGGATGACCGTTTTTTACTCTGAATAGAAGCTTGGGATCAGAAAAATCGATTGAGTTGTCATAAACATATGCTCTGTCAACAATTGTTGAAGCGACACAACAGTTCGCTATTGATTTTGAATACCTGTTTATAATTTTCGTAATAGGAACATCATGACCGCCTTCCATTACACGATGAGCAATCCGGCTTGCATTTATAGCAGGGCTGTCAGTTCCGACAAAAAACAGGCGGACAAAAAAACCTGCAACCTTTGCCCGTTGAATATAATCAATCTTATCAGGTGCAGAAAGAACTGTTTCAAAAATAAGACTTTCCCTGTTTTTCAAACAGGATTCTCTCATCTCAGCAGCCAGCTTTGCAGCTTTAAGAACATTTTCCGCTATATTCCAGTCACCGAAAGTATCTTTTGCAATGTTATCAGGATTTATATACAGGCATCCTTCCATCCACTCATGTTTTAAAATCTTGGTGGTTACGGATGTTTTGCCCGAGCCATTTGGTCCGGCAACAATGATGAGTTTTGGTTTCAACTCCATTGCTCACCGTTGTTAAGTCGCTGAAACGCAAGGATTATTTCTTTTTTTATCTGTTCTTTCAGTTTCATATTTGTTCTGTCTGCTTTATCTTTTGCTTCAATCGCAACTTCGTGCATGATCTCCTTTAACTGCTTGATTGTAGGCTCAGAGCTATTCTTTCTTTTTGCCATTTTCACAAACCTCCCAAAAAACAACCAATCATAACCGCTTATCAAAAATGTGTCAATCAAAGATCACTGAATCACTCTTCCATTCGACAGACTCATGGTTACTCAAACGGACAGACACCTTCTTCTTTACAATAGCAATCCATATCTCTTAGAATTAACGGGGTAGAGTTTATTTTCTGATATAAAAGCCATTTCCCTTCAAACTCGGAAAATCCGTATGGAAACATCGTTGTACCATCACTGTAGCTTCCGTCATTATCCATTTTCTTCATGCAGTATTTCTTATTCTTATCAATCCGGTAATAACATAATCTCCCGCCCGAACCTGAATTATTGTTATATGTCACTTCAACATAAAGAAGCAAGTCACCTTTAAAACCATATGGTGAGAGCGTGTATGCGTTTGCTTCGGTTTCAGGAGTAAAATCTGTTACAAGATTCTGATAGCCTGCTATTTTACCGTTTTCCACCACTGCCTTGACAACGCCGGTACCATTGAGATTGAACACAAATTCGGATGGCTTGTCTTCATTGAATTTTATCATAGACATTGTTTCACCATCACGGTTGATCTTCATGCATTCTGAAAGAGATTCCGGACTTTTTGAAAGATCGCATATATATCCATTTTTTTCTTCATCACATATACCCAGATAGTTGTCAGCTATCTTTGAATATCTTGCAGTCCCTTCACCCAGCACCGTCCATTTCCATTCTCCGACTTTGGCATAAGCCATTTTCTTGCTTCCAGGTTCACTTATATT
>JAKLDO010000127.1 GCA_022703485.1 bacterium | reverse complement strand
TTATCTTATTTTAGGAAAATTCGACTTCTCAAAAATTAACAGATTCTGCCAACCCACTCATTTTTAGAAGGAACCAAGTTTTGTCAAGAAGCGGTTTGTTAAAAATTAACCCGGTTTCCGTGCATATTAAAACTTGCCACAATACTGGGCGGAAAATATAATCGTGCGGTATCTTTAATTACGGAGTTCAATAAATGTCATCAGACGGTCGTAAAGAGACGAGCGGAAAGTTGTCCGCAATGACTGCGGCCGGCATGATGGCTGTTTTCATCACCCTTTTTTTCATATTTCTTGAAGTGAGGACGGAAAGGTACAATTATTTCCTGAACCTTTACGGCGACTCGGTGGCGCTTGACTCGAAGGCACTTGCCGTGATCGTGGCAAGAGACGGCGTGATAGTGCCTGAACCCGAGCTTTATATCAACGGAAAAAAAGCTCCGCACACTCTGATCGACCTGAGACCGGACCTGTTAGAGATCTCAGCGAAAATAGGCAAGTTCGAGCCCGTTTTCCCGGTAAATTATAAAATGATCGAGAACCGCGGAGCTCCTCAAAGAAAGTTTATCCAGCTTAATGAATTCGAGACCGAAAAAGCGCCGCTTCCTGCCAGTGCCGGAACAAGAACGGTATTCCTTCTTCCCGACCAGTTCAGGGCAGTGCCCGAATTTGAAATTGAAATGCACCTTTTCTGCCTTGACGGAACACAGCCATGCGCCGACACGACGCTTTTCATAAACGGAAATGAAACTCAAATGAATAAAGGATATTCCGTTTTCAAGACCGTTTTCGGCGTGGATAACACGACAAACATCGCTTTCAGCGACGGTTCAGCAGTGGCAGCACAGACTCCGTATATTGGAAAAATGCTCAGATTCATCATTGATAACGGACACATATCGATCACAGGACTTACCGATATGCCTAATGTCTACATCGACTGCTACAGCAAAAACAGATGGCTCGGCACCGATATAATAAAAGTTTCATCGTCCGGAACCGCTCTTCCCGACTCATATCTGAACTGCGACACCGTCCAGGCCAGCATGAACTCGGCATCACCCGGAACCACTGTCGCGGTGATAACGGACATCCCGTATCTTCTTGGACCTGTAAATGATTCATATTACCTGGAACTCGGGCGCAACATTGAAAAGTTCGGACTAGACGTGAAAGAAATATTTGCAAAAAGCTATAATTCATCGTTCTTCCGCGTCCTTCCCGTCATTTTTTCAGGAGAAGACCTTGAAAAGCAGTTCATTGCAGACCGTGACAGAACTCTTGACATCCTCTGGTGGAGCATGTTCCTGCTTGCCGCCGCAGGTTTCGCATTTTTCATTTTTACAGTGATGGAGCGTTTCAGAGTGATCGAAGGGATAGACGGTGAGCTTATATCCCATTCCATCAACCGGCAGAGAGCAATGCTTGCAGTAGCATCACTTTTTTATATCCTTTTTTTCACATTTTTACTCTATTTATTAAGGAACATGGCATAAAAACATGGGAAAGATAGCACTCCTTTCAGAACGGACGGTCAATCAGATAGCCGCAGGCGAAGTCGTTGAAAGACCTCTATCCATCGTGAAGGAACTTGTCGAGAACAGCATTGACGCAGGCGCTGACACCATCTCCGTTTCAATAACTGACGGAGGAAAAAGCGGGATCACAGTTCAGGATAACGGTTGCGGAATGTCTGAAGATGACCTTTTCATGGCGCTTGAAAGACATGCGACAAGCAAAATAACCTCAATTGATGAACTGATGAGCATTTCAACAATGGGCTTTCGCGGAGAGGCGCTTCCATCCATTGCGGCCGTCACAAAATTTTCAATATCAAGCTCGACAGAGCATGGTACGGGATTTTCAATAAGCCTTGTGAACGGAAAGATCGTTTCCAATAAACCCGTCTCAATGCCGAGAGGTACCGAGATAACGGCTTCTTCACTTTTTCACAATGTCCCTGCCAGAAAGAAATTCCTTAAAAGCGACGACCGGGAGTCGGCTCTAATACGGGAACTTCTCCAGAAATTCGCCATAACCTGCCCCGGCACCGGTTTTTCACTTGCTCACAACGGAAAGACTCTGTTCACATACAGAAAGAACGAAACCATAGAACAGAGAATATCATCAGTCTGGAAGATCGACAGCAGTAAGTTCTCAAAAGCATCCCGAAACACTGATAGTGCATCAATTGAAGTTTTTGTCCCCGATCCTTTTGTGCAGGTACCGGCGGTATCAGTAGTATCCGTCAACGGCAGGATCGTATCAGACAGACTTATAAATTCAGCAATATTAAGGACTTTCAGGGAAGCGATCGGCGGAGACTTCAAATCGCCTGTCGTAATTTTTCTCAAAACCGCACCGGGATTCACCGATGTAAATGTACATCCTTCAAAACTCGAAGTCCGATTTACAAATTCCCAGCTTATTCAAGGACTTATATCAGACACCATAACTGAAGCTCTCAGATCTTTCAGGAACACCGCCATTTTTGTAAAACCGGCGGAGAATATTTTGCAAAAACAGCCGGAACCTTTTTCAAACAGCACACTTTTTGACCTTGAAAAAAACACAGAGGTCTCCTATGTTGCTGAAAACACTCCTGAATATTCATTCAAATTCAGAGATTATAAAAAGATCGGCATAGTATTCGGAGTTTATCAGATAATAGAAACTCCCGACAGAATAATATTCCTTGATCTTCACGCATCACACGAAAGGATCACTTTCTCAACACTTACAGGCATGATATCTCTCAAAAACGGACTGTCACAAGTGCTTATTTCCCCTCAGATAATCCATGTTTCTTCCACTGAGATCAACATATTCTCTGAAAACAGTGAACTATTCAGCGAAAGCGGCTTTGCAATCGAGATATTTGATGAAAGTTCGTTAGTTATGAGAGCCGTCCCTGCAATAGGTTTTGATACTGACTGGATAACCGCTGTAAAAGAAGTGCTCGGAGAGATCGCAAACGAGGGTTCAAGCGGCAGTCTTAATGATAAATTCCTCTATTTCATTGCATCAACTGCCTGCAAAGCCTCTGTGAAAAGGAACGATCCCCTCTCTGAGACCGAGATCGACCACCTCATTGAAGATATCAACAACAGCCTTGTACTTACATGTCCTCACGGCAGACCGTTTTTCTTTTCGATAAGCCGGAACGAATTTGAAAAAAGAGTGCATAGAAGATGACACTGATAATAATAACAGGGCCTACAGCAAGCGGAAAAACAGCCATTTCCGTTGATATCGCTCAGAAAATAGGCGGTGAAATAGTCGGTGCTGACTCTATCCAGATATATAAAGACCTTGTTATCGGCTCAGCGGCCCCCACTGAAGATGAAATGAAAGGGATCCCTCACCATCTTGTCGGCACGCATCCCCTTTCCGTCGAAATGAATGCGGGTAAGTATATAACCGAGGCGATCTCTGTGGTAAATGATATTGTCTCAAGAGGAAAAGTGCCTGTAATGACTGGCGGAACAAACTTTTATGTCGATGCTTTTCTTAATGGACTGTCGCCTGTTCCAGAGATAAGTGATGAAGAAAAAAAACTCTTTGAAAAAAGTACTGCCGGAATTGAAACATCCGTACTTTACAGAAAACTTCTTGAAACAGATCCCGATTGGGCTGACAGAATATCTTCACCCAACGACAGGCAGAGGATCAACAGAGGGCTGGAAGTATTTGAGATCACAGGCATAAAACTTTCAGAATGGAACAAAATGCAAAGAATTAACGGATATCAGGGCGATTTTCTTGCCATAGGAATTGATGTCGACAGAGAAAAACTTTATGAAAACATCGGCATTAGAACTGAGAAAATGGTCATTTCCGGCCTTGTCGACGAAGTGAGAAAAATAAACTCGGAAGGCTACAACATCAGTAATTGCAAGCCTTTAGCCTCAATAGGATATAAAGAGGCGGCGCTTTATCTTCAAGGTTCAATACCTACAGAAAAGGAAATGATAGAAACAATTGCTCTTAACACCCGCCACCTTGCCAAAAGACAGCTTACATGGCTGAAAAATAGAAATTATATAAAATGGGAACGGAATTCGTCCATTATAGAATCGGTTTTTCATTACTTAACACGGAATTAATTTTCAATCAAAGGAAATTGCCGACTCTAACAAAAACACTTTAATGTAACAAATTTGAAAACAACTCGTGCTATATTTACAACCCCATGAAATTAGAGAGGTTTTTTTATTTTACGCCTTGACTAAAAATTAACACTAAGTATAATGATGAGGTATTTTTTCTTTTTTCCGGAGGTTCCTTTCATGAAAAATTTCAAGCTCGGCGACTTGGCTGTTTACCCCAATTACGGTGTAGGTAAGGTTGTTTCAATCGAGAAAAGAGCTCTCGGCGAAAATGAGATAAGCTGTTATGTGGTCAGCATGGTGTCAAGCGGTTCAAAAGTTTTTGTTCCTGTAGAATCAGCAGATCAGATGGGGCTTCGTACTCTCACTGAAAAAAAATGCGCTCAGGATGTATACGGCTGTTTCAAACACAGGAACACCGAACTTCTTAAAATGAACTGGAACAAAAGATACAGATTCCTTCAGGACAAAATGAAATCGGGAAAGATCAATGATGTGGCATCGGTGATCTCAGACCTGCTTTTCCTTAAAAATAAAAAAGGGCTTAGCTACGGCGAAGATAAACTCCTGACAGAAGCCGAAGAGATCCTCTCAACAGAGCTTTCCATATCTGAAAATCTTCCGAAGCAGGAAATAATCTCCAAGATACATAAAAGTTTCAGCAAAAACTGAGCCTCAATTAATCATTTTTATTGCTATTTTACCTTTATTTTTATTAATATCTCACTGAATTTTTTGGTAAGCTTAATGATCAGGTTATCGACAGACACCCTTATCACCGGAATTGACAGATGGCATGTGGAGAACATTATGCCGGGAAAGGATTTTTTCTGGTTTGGACACCCTTTTAAAAGATCAAGATCTCTCGGGTTCATTTACACAGAAAAGCCTTTTGTTTCAGATATACCGCAGACACTGATCGTCGACCTTGAAGATTCGGGACATCTGGACCCTGTCAGTTTCAACATCTCAAATTGCATTTTTTACAGCGGAAAATGGACAGGTCCCGCATCAAGAGTCGCATCATTCATCAGAAATATAATTTATTTCAGAGATGGATCGGCAAATATAATAAAAAAGGACTACAAAATATTGGAGGCATGAATGAATTGGACTGTTTTACTATTTACCGTTTTTTTAATGACCGGATATCTTTCTGCACAGACAGCTCCCGCAGAACAGCCTGCAAAGGACGCTTCACAGGAAGCACCTGCCGCAGAGCAGCCTGCAAAGGACAGCGCTGCACAGACAACACAGGAAACAGCTTCTTCGCAACCCGCAGAAGAAAAGAAAGAGACCAGCGTAGAGGAGCTTGCTAAAAAGTTCGAGGAGTTGAAAAAGGAATCAGAAAAAAGAGATCAGGAACTTCTCAAGAACCGCAGTGAAATGGATACACTCAAAGAAGAACTTAAAAGAATGCAGGAAGAACGGAACAAGGAAAAAGCTGTCGAAAAAGTTGAGAAAAAGCTTGCTGAAGACAAAAAACCGGAAAAAGTCCTTACTTTCAAACCTTACGGCTTTTTTGAACTTTACGGATACGGCAATGATGCAAAATTCTCATTTAATGATTTGATGGTATATGTTTCAGACGAAAAAGGATCGACTGGAAATATCAGTGCAAGAAACACCAGACTCGGACTTGATATTTCAGTTCCGTATATAACATCATTTGACCTTTCAGCAAGGCTTGAGATCGATTTCTTCGGATCACTTCCTGATTCCGGAAGTGCAGAAACAAGTGTCGGATTAAGAATGAGGCATGGTTTCTTCAAACTTTCAAAAACTTTCAAATCAAAAACCACCATAGCATTACTTGCAGGACAGACTTGGGCGACAGCAATAATTCCGACATTTCCGAGTGTAATAAATCCCGCTGCCGGATGGGGTGCCGGAAACCCGTGGAACAGACTTCCACTTGCCGAGCTGACTCTTGCCCAGAGCGCAGGAAAAATTGATATGGGGCTTAAGTTTTCCGCAGCAAAACCAATTACAGGAGCAAGTGCCAACAGAAAAATGTTCATTGAGATGAATATTGATGCGGGAGACGCTTCACACTGGCCGAGCCTTCAGAGCCAGATTTACCTTAAGAGCAACTTCTCCACAGTGAACTTCTACTGGGCCGCTGCAGGGGCTTACGGAAGGGAAAATTATACCGGAGGAATAAAAATTAACGGTTCAGATACGCTGACTTACGGAGATGAAGTAGAAGTGTGGATCTTTAATACGGCACTTCAGCTGACCCACAAGTATGCTGAGATACAGGGCAAATTCTTCATCGGAGAAAACCTCGATATGTTCGGTGTCTTCGGCGGAAGCCTTATAAAAGACGATCAGGGATATGTCTCCGGTTCAATGAGAGCAATGGGATACTGGGCTGAACTTTCCATGAAACCTTTCAAAGGAATGAGACTTTCCACAGGGTTCGGTTCTGAACTTTTTGATCATAAACAGGCTAAATATGACGAGAACAGTACTTTCTGGATATCTGCTTTTTACACACTTTATGATCATTTTACAACCGGTTT
>JAKLDO010000126.1 GCA_022703485.1 bacterium | reverse complement strand
CATCGTCTGCCCCGGAAGCCCCTGCATTACACCAGTCCCCACCTGAAAACCGGCATCTTTGAGGTGCTTCAGGCAGTTAAGCCTTGTATCAAAGCTGTGGTGTTCATTGTCAGGATGTATTTTGCTGAAAATCTCTCTATTTGTCGTCTCGATGCGCAGCAGATACCTGTGAGCTCCTGCATCAAACCACCTTTTGTATGTTTCATAGGTCTGCTCGCCAAGCGAAAGAGTTATCCCCAGAGTATTACCTGTCTCCTCATGGATCTTCCTGAGGATTCTTTCAACGGTATCCACAAAAACAGGATCGCTCCTTTCTCCGCTTTGAATTACAAGAGAACCGTACCTGTGCTCATGTATCCACTTCGCCTCTTCAATGACCTCGTCAAAATCTATCATGAACCTTTCGACACATTTATTGCTTTTCCTGATCCCGCAGTAAAAACAGTCCTTTGTACAGATATTGCTCAGCTCTATAAGCCCTCTGAGCCAGACTGTGTTCCCTACATATTTCAGCTTTATCTCATAAGCTCTGTCTGTAAGTTTTTTTATGTCATCTTCTTTTTCAAGTGAAAGAAGGAATGCTATCTCGCTGACAGAAAGATCTTCCTTATGCAGAAGGGTTCCCAGATCATACATGCCCTGCTACCCCCCGACGCAACCGTTATTTCCCTGACATTCCGTCCCTTCAGGACATATCGGATCCTCGCCGTCATCCTCGTCCGCTGTTCCGTCGCAGTCATTATCAGTACCGTCACAAACTTCAGGACCGGACTGATCGTCCGACCCGCCGGCCTCAGTTGAGCATACTGTCGAAAGCATATCCATAGAACACTGTACTATTCCTCCATTGCACGCCCCTGTTCCGCATGATGAACCCAGAGATGCAAAATCCTCATCGGTCAGATCATCACAGTCATTGTCCTTACCGTCACAGATCTCAACGGCATTATCAGGGTCACAGTCACATACATCGCCAAATCCGTCACCGTCACCGTTTTTCTGATCGCTGTTGGATGTTTCAGGACAGTTGTCAATAAGATCGTCAATGCCGTCACCATCCGTATCTGTAAACACATGGACCTGAGGAGCACCGGCAGTCACCAGATCGAACTTATAACCTACTGATATTGCATCTTTTACAGCGTCGCCGTCAGCATCAATATCAGGAGTGAACATTGAACCGTAAATATTGCAGAACTGACCCGTGTTATTGCACTCAGCCTCAGCTTCATCTTCGCTGTCACAATCATTGCTTGTAAGATCACATTTGAGCTTTTTATTCGTATCAATGTAGAAAAGACCGCTCACCGGATAGGAAAGACAAGTACAGTGCGATATCGAATCGTTCATCCCTTTGGCAAGATCTTCCATCAGTATGACTCCGCCCACGACACCGCTGACAGGAACTGACGAACCGTCAAGATCGATCTCTATCATGGCATTCGTCAGATTTACGACTGAAGGCCTTGCAGAAAGAAGTATTACCGGAAAATCATTGATAATATCCGCCGTACCTCTTATTTTATCGGTCGTTGCTGTAATGTAGACATCCAGAGGATAAGCTGAATATTCACTTCCGTACTTTATGAAATTCTCAACCCATAATATAAAACTTTCATCACCGTCCACATTATCTGAATAGTCAATATCTTCATCAAAACAGTCAAAGAAAGGCATTGTGCCGCTCAAGGTTTCATAGACCGAACATATCTCTCCGGCTTCGATGGCATTCTGGATCATCTGTGAATATGATGTCCCGCTCAGATCATCCAGAGAATCAAACACCGATCCGATCTGATTGTCGATCGTTGAGTCACCGTCAAGATCAAAACAGCATTCTTTATCGGAACTCATTTGACTTACATAATACAGATCTGAAAAGTCATATTCGGTGTATGGAACAAAATCATCAGGCATTTCATCCGCAGTTTCGTCAGATGCTTCGTCAGCTGTTTCGTCAGGATTATCATCTGCGGTCTCATCATTGACATCATCTGAAACCTCATCAGGGATATCATCTCCTGTTTCATCCGAACTTTCATCAACAGCCTCGTCAACTGCTTCATCTGATGATTCATCAGCTGCTTCGTCAGTCATATCATCGGCAGTTCCGTCTACGGTCTCATCAGCTGTCTCATCTGATGCATCATCCGCGGCGTCCTCATCTGAGCTTTCATTATCAGCGTCAGGTCTTTCAAATTTGTCAAAACTGCATGCGGCAAAGAACATCATCGAAAACACTGCAAAGAAAAGAACTGTCTTTTTCATATATTTCTCCATTCCCGGGTTATGGAACCTTGTATCCTACATAATCTGAATCGTAGTTGCCGCCTGAATATCCTATCGTATCAAAGCGGCCTATTATCGTGCATCCTGAAACAACGGTCCCGTCAACTATCATTTCATAATAAGGATCGAACTGGAACTTTATATAATTGCCCTTTCTCGTGCCGGGCTGTATTGAACCCGATGAATTCCATGATTCGAATGTGCCTGTTATCTCCTCGCCGTTCTGCACAAGATTGAACACGACCGGTTTCCAGTATGCACCGTCAGGAACGAATTCCCATGTGCCTGAAATATCCTCGATATCAAGATCGCAACCTGCGCTGTAATCGAAACAGCCTTTATACACTTTTATGCTCTGGTCAGGAAGCACATCCTGATAGTTTGCGCTGTTAGAAGAGAAATCGACATCGTATGAACCCTTGAAAAGCTTCGTTGAGAACTTGGCTTCACCGCTGCTCCCTATCGTAATGTAGATCGTATCACTTGAGCTCTTGTTGCGAAGTGTCAGTCCGCCGCGGCTTTCAGCTTCATAATACTGCATCGTATTATTCGGCATCGCGGCACCGTTAAGTTTCACATTTCCTGTCACATTCACAGTTTCAAGATCGAAATTCAGGGTCTTATCGGCATCAAGGTTCTGATTATTGCCGAGCACCATGTCAACATCAGGTATCGAGTTCTGATAGCTTGCACTGTTAGGATATAATGACACATCATAATTCCCTTTAAAAACTGTTGCAGAATATGCGGCCTCTCCGGAACTACCCAGAACGACATACATCGTGGCTCCGCTCCCTTTGTTCTTGAACCCGATGCTTCCGCGGTTTTCGGTCTCATAATACTGCATCGTGTTATTTGCCATGGACTTGCCGTTGATGGTCACTTTTCCGCTAACTTCGGCAGTTTCAAGATCGAAGTTCTTCACAGTATTTGAGTTTACTGCAAGACCCTTGTCAAGATTGAGGTTCATGTCAGGCATTACATTCTGATAGCTTGCACTGTTGGGTGACAGGGAGAACGCGTATGTGCCTTTGAATACTTTCGCACTGTATGAAGCTTCACCTGAACTTCCAAGTCCTATGCTCAGATATCCGCCGCTTTCTGTGTTCCTTACCGTTATGGAACCTCTCGATTCAGTCTCATAGTACTGTCTTGTGTTATTGGGCATCGCCGAACCGTTCAGAGTAACCTTTCCGCTGAGATCGACTGTGTCAAGGTTGAAATCCTTCTGTGTTTTAGCATTTATTTCAACATCTTTCGCAAGGATCATGCTGATCGCAGGAACAGAGTTCTGATAGCTCGAATTATTGGGTGAGAACGAGAAATTGTAGGTCCCTTTGAAAACAGTCGTGCTGTATGCGGCTTCACCTGAACTTCCCAGAGAGATCGAAACATATCCCCCGCTAACTGTGTTGGAGACAGTTATCGAACCTCTGCTCTCGGTCTCGTAGTACTGCTGAGTGTTATTCGGCATGGTCTTTCCGTTGAGAGTGACCTTTCCTGTAAGCTGAACGGTATCAAGATTGAAATTCTTCGTTCCGTCGCCATCCACCGTCACATCTTTTTCAAGAATCATGTTTATCGCAGGAACAGCGTTCTGATAGCTTGAGTTGTTTGGATCAAACGAAACTGTGTATGTTCCTTTATAGACAGTTGCGCTGTATGATGCTTCACCGCTGCTTCCGATGGAATATGTCACAGATGCGGCGTTTTCAACATTGGTGAACCTTATGCTTCCTCTTGTCTCAGCCTCATAATACTGCTGGCTGTTATTCGGCATGGCATTTCCGTTAACCGTTATCTTTCCGCTGATCTTTGCCGTTTCAAGATCGAAATCCTTCTTTGCATCTGCATCTATCACCACATCACTTGCAAGTACGGCGTTCATTGCCGGGAAAACATTCTGGTAGCTTGCATTGTTCGGACTGAAAACAACGTCATAAGTCCCTTTGAAAATGGTGGCTGAATAGGCCGCTTTTCCACTGCTTCCGATATTTATATAAATTGAACTTCCGCTCTTTTTATTGATAAATCCTATGCTTCCCCTGCTTTCAGTTTCGTAATACTGCTGTGTGTTGTTCGCCGGCTGTGATCCGTTCAGTGTTATTTCGCCCGACACATCAGCGGTCTGAAGATCTATGTTTATGACGCTCCCTTCTTCAAGAGGATCGAGTTCACATGTCTTTTCACACTGTCCGGCATCATTACATGCCTCGAACTCGCCGGTGCAGTCTCCGCAGGGTTCTCCGCAGACGGGATCAGGTCCGCAGACCCTGTCACCGCAGTCAGGAGTACACGGTGTGTAGCAGTCGCTCTTATCGAACGCCGTGCAATCATCTGAACATTTAAGGTCGCCTTCTTCGAAACCTTCTTCCACGCAGGTCCTTCCGTTAAGGTTAGTCCCGTCACAGACTTCGCCCGAATCGATCTTGCCGTTCCCGCAGTTAAGGGACTTCCCGCAGTCTGATGTGTCAAAACCCGCACAGTTGGCCATGCATTTGAGAGTGCCTTCCTCATAACCTTTGGACTGGCAGGTCTCACCTCCGAGATCATTACCGTCACATATATCAGAGCCGTCTTTAACATCATTTCCGCAAGTGAGCGACGCTCCGCATCCTGAAGTGTCAAATTCAAGACAGTTCGCGGCGCAATTAAGCGTTCCCGCACCGAAACCGAGCGTTTCACATGTCTTTCCGTCAAGATTGCCGTGATCGCACTTCTCAGATCCTGTGACAAAAAGATCACCGCAGAAAGCATTGCTTCCGCTTTTCTTGTCGCATGAAACCGCAAAAAGGACCGTCATGACGATCACCACAGACATCATTACACTTTTCAGATCGTAATTCATACCTCTGTTCTCCAAAAAAATTGACCTCAATATTTTACTTATTTTAAAGGGCTATACAATAATAATGATAACCGATTGGTTGCCGCATAGAAACACATCAATCACGAACATCAAGAAAGAATCATCACCAAAGATTGACATAGATTTACTCCTCAAATGGACAGATTCCTTCTTCTTTACAATAGCAGTCCATGTCTCTCATTAGCGATGCATATTTGAGCTTCCATAAATGCCACTTTACACTAAATGTGTTAAACATCATTTCTTTATTTCCAGTATTTGCCCAGGGTTTTTCATAACAGTATGCTTTCTGTTTATCAAATCTGTACCAGCAGCCGGTAATGTTTGATTCTTCGTCAAGGGTTGTGAACATCATCAGATTCCCTTTAACCTTTCCAGTCTCACAGTAGTGCCCTGCGGGATATTCCTTTATTTCGGGAGATCCGTTTTCTTTAAATATTACTTCTTTCAAGTAAGTTCCGGGTTTGTTGTAAATGTAGTATATAAGTCTATTTTCATTATCTTCATCTATTCTCGGACTGTGACCCATCTCTGCTTCACCTGATTCTAGCTTACCGGTAACTTTTGTGCATTCTTTATAGCTTTTAGGATATTTGCTCAGATCACAGTAATATATCTGCCTGTCAGGATCTGTATATGGAACCATGAATGTCAGATGATTTCCAACTATATTTCCTTCAAACACCTTGCCCAATCCTAGACTGTGCCATTCCCACTCTCCGGCTTTGGCATATTTTACATCACACATCCCATCTGTTCCTTCGCATATATGAATTAATACCCAGTCTTTCCCTGCGAATGGCGGACTTGGCATAAAAGCCTGATGATTTTTGCTGTCATATATGAATTCGTAATAATATTTCCCTTCTCTTCTTAAAATCGAAATCACGAATGCTCTGTATTTTGGATTATCATACGGAACTGAATCAGACACTAAAACAACATATCTTCCACCATTGAAATTAAGATGTCCTTTCACATGCCCCACGGTTGTAAAATCATCTTTTTCAGGATTATATTCTATTGCTCTCCCTGTATGCTCCCAATCCCCTCCAAAAACACCTTCACTCATCCCATGCGTCCAGACAGTACCTCCGTTTGCTTTAAAATCATTAACTGTCAGCCATCTGTCGCATTTGCTAGTAAATGTTGGCAGGTCAGTCTGTGTTTTAGCTTTCATATCAGGTAGTTTACAAGGCCACGGATAACATTCTCTTTCCCATTCCTGATTTGGATCTTTCTTTTCCGCTTCAAGATATACCTGATATTCTTCCCAGTTGTCCCATTCCCAGATGTTTCTTACACATTGAGGATCGGTTTCTGTCGGCGTATCACATCCCGGACGGCAGAATGTGGGTTTTCCGTCTTTATCCTTGAACGGGAAATTTGTCTTGATCGTGTTTTCATTATACCGGAGATCAAGACATGGAACAGCTGTGTCTGAATCGGCATCAACATCCGGCGTCTCGTTGTCAACATCAATAATATCAGGATCGGGTTTTGTGCTGTCAGCATCAATGAAATCCGTGTCTTTATCAACAGTATCGGAATCAGTTTTAGGCTTATCTGAATCACAAGCCACAAACATGATTAGAATCAGTATAATTAATATGTTGCGCATATTTACCACCCGTCAACTTCACAGTTGTTTTCATTATATCCGTCACAGGTCGAATTACAAGCGGCTGTGCCTCCTATGT
>JAKLDO010000125.1 GCA_022703485.1 bacterium | reverse complement strand
TTTTTATTCCCTTGAGACAATTTTTGCTGAGCTCAGACCATTTTTCGGGAGTTTAAGTCAGAATCGAACGATTTTGGAATAAATGATTTCTTTGAATTCTTCCCTCTTATCAAAGAATATGTAAAAGAGCATGCAAATAATCATGTTAACCTTATCAGAGAGATAATAGAGGAGGGAATCAGATCCGGAATCTTTCATTCGGACAATCCTATAGAGTCTGCCAAGGCTTTTTCGGTAGCATTTATAGGATTTACAGAGGAATCCCCCTTACAGGATGTTCTGGAGATTAATCAAAAAACGGCAAGCAGGCTTTTTAATATGCTTATAGCAGGGTTACAGAAACATTGATTTTATAAATTTAGGACGGCGATAATGCTTTTTTTTGGCCACAAACCGACCAAAACACCAATATGGTCTAATTGACGAATAGCTGAGAGGATTTTTACTATGAGAACGACACTGAAAATAATTGTATTTTTGATCGAACAAAAAACCGTAATGGTCCATGATTCATGTATGCGTATGATGGGGGTGATGTAGATGAGATACTTTAATGTTGTAATTGTACTTATTATTTTTTTTCCTGTGCTTCAAGCTGAAACATTAGACCTTGATGTATGCATTTCTGAAGCTCTCGAAAAGAGTGAATCCATTAAAGGCCGCACGGCATCAATAGAAGCTTCTTCTTATGATGCCAAGAGCACATACTACAATTTTTTTCCTTCTGTGGACATTTCGTACAAGTATATGAAGCTTGAATATTATAATAAACCTGACCCCATTGTTCTGCCTATTTCTGATCCTCCTGTTCAGTTCGGCTTTCCTCTGCCAGAGTGGCAGAACAGCTTTGAAATATCAGCTGTGCAGCCGATAACTCCGCTATGGGCTATTGATAAAGGCTATTCAGCTAAAAAAATGGTAACTGAGATAGAGCGGCAGAAACTCTCCCTTGATTCAAATCACCTGAAAACAACAATTACCGAACTTTATAACAGTTATCTGCTACTGGATGATGTTTCAAAACTCATGGATGATACAGCATCATTTCTGAAAAAATATAAAGAAATAGCAAATAACTTTGTCGCAGAGGGAATGAGCGATAAAAGAGCTGTGCTGAAAATAGACATAGAACTTGAAAGGGTCGCCAAAGAAAAACAGAATGTGGCTGGACAGCAATCTGTAATAATGACAGCAATATCTCTTTTTATAGACAGAGATGAAGGTTCATTTTCACTCAAACCTGAAGAGAGAAAACATACTGTTATATCTAAATCATATGATGATCTTGCAGTTATTCAAAACAATAACCGTCCAGAGATAAAAATGCTGAAAAACGCAGGAAAAATATCAGAAATGATCTCTCAGGCTTCGCTTTCCCCTTTTCTTCCTACTGTAGCTCTGGCTCTCGGATATAAAAACGACTTTGAGGCTACTTCTCTTTCTCCTGAAGGAACATTTTACTTTGGAGGAGTTATTAGCTGGGATATCGGATCAGACTTTGTATCAAATTATTATACTTACAAAAAATCCAGAGCCGAAGAGGTCAGGACTAAATTTGACGGAGAGGCATCCAGAAAACAGATGCTGGTACAACTCAAATCTGCGTATTCAGGCATTCTTGTTAAGGAAAGTGAAATAGCTCTGTCAGAAAAAGAAGTCATCGAGGCTGAAGAGAATCTCCGGATCGAGGAAAATAAATATAAAGAGAAGATGACTACAGAAACAGATCTTCTGAATGCCCTTCTCAATCTAAAAAAGGCAAACACTTCATTGATATCGGCTTATTACAATCACAAAACAGCATTGCACAGCTTGGCGAACATGCTTGGAGTGAACATAAGTGACATATCTGAAACAACTAACAACCAGATCAACAAATAGGAGTTAAAATGAAAGTCTTCAGCTTAATAATGATCCTGATTACGATGCTTGTGTCATCATGCAATGAAGGAAATGCGACAGAAAAACCTGTTGAAGAACAGAAACTTGTAAAAAAAGTACAGGTTATAAAACCTCTAAAGAAACAGATCTCTGTAAGAATAGAAAGCGGAACGACCTTGAAAGCCGATGAAGAAAGCAAAATAACTGCCGAAGTAAGCGCTCCGCTTATAAAATGGTTCGTAGAAGAGAACAGCCGCATACAGAAAGGTGATCCGATTGCGAAGCTTGATTCAGTCAACTATGAAATTCAGAAAAATCAGGCTGTCGCTAATTTAAAATCTCTTGAATCAAAATATATAAGCGTTCAGAAAGATTATGAAAGGATTCAAAGACTTGTTGAAAAAGAATCGTTCCCCAGGCAGCAGCTGGAGCAGATCGAATCTCAGGTTGATTCTCTGAAAAGCCAGATCGTTGTTGCAACTGAAGCCGTGGAGCTGGCGGACAGGATGGTGCAGAAAACAACTGTCAGAGCACCCTTTTCAGGAATTGTGACTTCGAAAAAAATAGCACTCGGAGAGTTCGTCCCTGCAGGTGGAAAAGATCTGATAACACTTGTAAAGACAGATGTCCTTGAAGCGCAGATAAGTGTTTCAGAGATGTATTTCGGAAAAATAGACAGTGACAGCGATGTGACACTGCTTCTCCCTTCAATAGATAAAAAGATCAAAGGCAGGATAAAAAGCACCGGAAAGAACATAGACAGCTCAAAACAGTTCAGCCTCATTGTTGAGATTGATAATAGAAGCGGATCGATACCTGCCGGAATCTATGCGGTTGCTGAAATAGTCTCTAAAAAAGAGGAACGGCTCCTTATACCGGTATCAGCAATAAAAGAGACAGGGAGCAACAGCGGAGAGGTATATACGGTTGATAAAGAAGGAAAGGTCAGGAAGATGCCTGTTACAACAGCACTGGTGTTCGAAGACGGCACAGAAATCAGAGGAAATGTTCCCGAATTTGTCATTAAAGACCTTTCCAGCGTGTCCGAAGGTGAAATCGTAGAGTACTCATTCTAATCAGGAGGTACCATGTTCCTTTCCAAGCTGTCGATAAAAAATCATGTTCTTGTTGTGATGGTAACACTGGCACTCATTCTTTTCGGACTGATAGCAGTAAAAACTCTGGGCGTAGAACTCATTCCCTCAGTTGATGTTCCTGTTGTAACAGTTACGACGATCTATCCCGGCGCTGATGCTAAAACAATAGAAGAGGAGGTCGTAAAAAAAGTTGAAGACGAAATAGGTATCCTGAACGGCATCGACCAGCTCAAGTCCATAGTGGTTGATAATGTGGGCATTGTTGTTGTGAAATTTAAAGACGGAGTAAAGACCGATACCGCTGTTCAGGATGTCAGAGATAAGGTTGAATTTGTAAAAAAATCTCTTCCCGATGATGTTGAAACACCTGTTGTTGAAAAAATGGATGTCAATGCCAACGCTTTTCTTTCAATAATTTTAAAGGCTCCGGCGGGAGAGAATCTTTCGGTTGTGACCGAAATAGCCAGAAAAAAGATCAAGGAAAGAATATCGGCCATATCAGGAGTCGGAAAAGTTGAGATGTACGGAGGCCGCGAACGGGAGATAAAAATACTTCTCGACCCTTTGAAAATGGGTTCCCAGAACATTCCTCCGATAGCACTTGTCCAAATGATCAAATCCGCCTCAATAAAAATTCCCGCCGGTTCCATAAAAATGAAAGAGCAGACCGAAGATGTATCTGTCAAAGCGGACGGAACAGTTGAGACGGTCAATGAACTGAGTGAAATTCCTCTCATAAAGAACAGTGACGGAAGCACTTTAAAAGTAAGGGATTTCGCCAGAGTGGTTGACGGACTGCAGGAGGAGGAATCAGCCTCATTCCTGGATCTTACCCCTGCGATAGGCATGGATGTGAAAAAACAGGGGAAAGTGAATGTCGTCGCACTTGCAAAAAATGTTAAAAGCGAGCTTAAAAAAATAAAGAAAGAGCTGCCTGACGGGTACAGTGTCGAAGTCATCGGCGATACAACGCCGTTTACCGAAGGAGCAGTTTCGGGATCGAATTTCGATATATTCCTCGGTGCTATTCTCGCAATGATAGTTGTACTTCTTTTCCTTATGAATAAAAGGGCGGCACTGATAATTCTCGTTTCTCTTCCTACCTCGATCATCGGAACCTTCTTTTTTGTCAAGGCCATGGGGTTTTCTCTAAACTTCATGACAACCCTTGCTCTGTCTCTTTCCGTAGGATTGCTGACAGATGATGCTATCGTTGTCATTGAGGCTATTGTAAGACATCTCAAAGAGGGCAAGTCAAAGATAAAAGCGGCCGTAGAAGCTACCGATGAAGTAGGACTTGCCGTAATTTCAGCGGAACTGGCTCTAATATCTGTTTTCGGCCCGACGACCACCATGGACGGAGTGGTCGGACAGATATTTAAGGAATTCGGGATTACTGTTGTCATAGCTATACTTATAAGCCTTGTTGTAAGTTTCACATTAACGCCTCTGCTATCTTCTTTCATGCTTAAAAATGAAAAAAGCGGGCATGTGGTTTTCAAGTTAATGGAAAAGCTGCTGCTTAAACTGGAGACAGCATATTCAAAAGCGGTTCTGGTCGTTTTGAAATACCGCATGATAACATTTATTACTGCGATCGGTCTTTTTACTCTTGGAATACTTGCGGCCGGACAGCTTAAAACAGAATTCATGCCTATGGTCGATATGGGAGTTTTCACCATAAAATTCGAGCTGCCTCCGGAAACATCAATTGAGAGATCGAAGGAAGTGACCAGAGAGGTTATCGAAACAATTTCCGAGTTTAACTGGGAGAAAAATGCATATTCATCAATAGGTGCAAGCTCAACTAAAGAGAAAAGCGTTATCACTGTTAAGGTCACGCTGAATGATAGGAATAACAGAAAAATCAGCACATCGGCAGCCGTCGATGAAACAAGGAAAAAACTGAGCTACATGAAAGAAAAATATGATGCTGAAATATACTTCTTATCCAGAGACGAGAGCATGGCAGGCGGATCACCCATTGAACTCAATCTTCTCGGAGATGACTTTGAAACACTTGACAGAGCGGGAGAAACTGTCATTGAATTCATGAAAAAAGACGGCGGATTCGCAGACATCATGTCCAACAACAAGGGTTTCAAAAAAGAGCTTAAAATACGGTTTGACCACTCTAAAATGACAGATCTAGGAGTCAACAGTGCAGAAAGTGTTGCAACGCTGCGATATCTGATAAGCGGAGTAAAAGTTTCGGAAATGGATAACCCCGGTGGAGAAAAGGATGAAATTAAGGTGTATCTGGATGATCCTTATAAAGATATTGAACACATAAAAAACATTCCTTTAAGAAGTAATTCCATGCAGGGTATAAAACTGTCCGATGTAGCGGATCTAAGCTACGGTTCCGCAATAGTTAAAATTAACCGGTACAACAAGAGAAGGAATATAGCCGTCACCGCCTCTGTCGCTCCCGGTTATGACCTTGGAAACCAGATGTCAAAACTGAAAGCTTTCGCTTCCGGAAATCTTCCGGCAGGCGTTTCATTTGAAGAAGGAGGAGATGCAGAAATGATGAGTGAATCTTTCCAGAGTCTCATCATGGCTCTTCTGATAGCAGTATTCTTAATATATATCGTTCTTGCCAGCCAGTTTAACTCATTTATTCATCCTTTTACGATAATGTCAGCACTTCCATTTGCAATGACAGGAGCGATGCTGACCCTTTATTTCACGAAACTGGAACTCAGTGTTCTCAGTTTCATAGGAATAATTATGCTTATGGGTATTGTTACAAAAAATTCCATCCTTCTGGTCGATTACTCCTTAAAAATGATAAGGAACGGTTTTGATGTACAGACTGCTCTTGTCAAGGCATGCAAAACCCGTTTGAGGCCGATTATAATGACAACAGGAGCGACAATAATGGGAATGATACCTGTTGTGGTTTCAGCTGCTGAAGGAGCTGAAATGAAACGGTCCATGGGCTGGGCTGTCATGGGGGGTCTCATATTCTCCACAATGGTGACTCTATTCATAGTTCCTGTCATTTTTTCATATTTCAATAAGTTTACAGCAAAGAGAAATATAGAGAGAGAAAAGGAAATTGCGGCAATGTAATTTTGTATCTGAGGAAAAACATGGGTATTAATCTGAAACGGCTGTATTCGCAATTCATAAGATTTTCATCACAGCGGTATGTTCTAATCATAATTGCGCTTTTAGTTTTAATGACAGGAGAATGTCTGTATCTGAAAAATCATCTGAACATAGATACCGACCTTAAATCTCTCTTTAAGGGAACCAATGTAACCGTAATAGAGCTTGAAAAAATGGAAGAGCGGGTCGGCAGCCATTCCACGGTACTGGTCGTAGCCTCGTCACCTGACCGGGAGAAAAATATAAAGGCTCTTTCGAATATCAAATCCGAGATAGAATCGGACCCTGCCATAAGATTCGTAGATTTTGACAGGGATGTGGAATATCTCGAAAAGCACGCTCTTCTGTTCGCCTCTGTCGAGGAGCTTGAAAAGATCCGTGATACCATAAGAGAGGAGATAGCGGGACAGGTTGAAAGGTCTCTGTCACTTGAAGACGGGGATACATTTACAACTGAAAGCCCGGTCGATGACAAACTCAACAGTGTAATAAAAGAAAGCGAGAAATACCGAAAGAGCTTCAAACTCAATAAATACTACGAAGCGAAGAACGGAACTCTGATGGCCATGAAAGTGCGTCCCGCAGGAAGTGAAACAAGCATAGAAGATACAAAAAGAGTCGTGGAGATCCTTGATGAGGCGATCCGGACTACAGAACCGGAGAAGCTGGGTGTAAAGGTCGAGGCAGGCGGACCGTTCAGAAACAAGCTTAAAGAGATGCAGGCGATATACAATGATGTATTTTCAACACTTGCGATCTGCATCTTTCTTCTTTCTCTGACAATA
>JAKLDO010000124.1 GCA_022703485.1 bacterium | reverse complement strand
GTCCGATATTCGGCGGCCGCAACAGCCTTGCCGGACTTATTGCTGTAATACTTTTCGCATTCATAATGGGTTACGGTGCAACCCTTGCCGAACCGGCGCTCAATGCTCTCGGAAGAAAGGTCGAAGAGCTCACAGTCGGAACTTTCAAAAGGTCGGTTCTTATGCAGGCAGTGGCTCTGGGTGTGGGAACCGGAGTTGCAGCAGGCACGGCAAAGATCGTTTTTGACATCCCCCTTGTGTGGCTTCTTGTCCCTCCGTATATAGTGACACTTGTTCTGACAAAATACTCTTCTGAGGAATTTGTGAACATCGGATGGGACAGCGCAGGCGTCACAACAGGACCGGTGACAGTTCCTCTCGTCATTGCTCTGGGTCTTGGTATAGGAACTCAGGTTGGCGTTGTTGAAGGCTTCGGGATACTCGCAATGGCTTCCGTTTATCCCATCATGGCGGTCCTTGTCCTTGGGATTTATCTTGAAAGAAAAGCAAAAGCTCTGCTCTCTTCAGCAGGAGAGAACGAACAATGAAAGTGAAAAAACTGTCCAAATTCACTCTTAGCGTCTACAGGCCGTTCTCCCCGCATGTCATTGAGGCGCTGAAAGAATGTTCCATAGGTGAATTCTATCTTGAACAGGCAAGGGCGATAGTATCTGTTGAGAAAAAAAGCCTTCTTTTCGGAACGAGGAAGGATATTCTGGAGAACATAATAGATGTCTACAGCTTCAACACTCCCCCTGAATCCGAGAACATCGTATTTTCGCATTTTATAAAAAATCTCGGGCTCAATCAGGAAGGGAGAGGTTCCATATTTGTGGAACCTGCTGTATCTATTGAGGATACAGGCATGAATTCCAGTGTTCCGGATGACATACCTCTCGGTACGGCGAAGACAAAATGGATGGGGATATACTGTATAATTCAGCGAGGCAGAGGAGAACTTATCGCAAAGGCTGCTCTCGATCACGGGATTTGCGTTCCGGCTGTCTACTACGGTGTCGGCGGTGGTGTCAGAGACAGGATGGGTCTGATCAGAATAACGATCCCTGCGGAAAAGGAGATGATAAATCTGATAGTCACCGAACACGACTGCCAGGGTCTGCTGAATATTCTCATTGACGCCGGCAATCTTGACAGACCGGGAATGGGGTTCATTTTCGACTATCCGGTGAGCAGCGCGCTGATAGACACCAGAAGCTATATCGGAACAAATATGTCAGCTGCCAGTTCAGGTCAGATAATAAATGCGATAGATGAGATCAAGGGAAATTCCGACTGGAGAAAGAGGCACATAAATCCTCTCAACAGCAAGAAAAGGAAATTTCTCAATGATCTTGAAGACATAATACTGACTTGCAAGGATGAGAAAGCCCGTGAAATGCTCAATGTTGCAATGTCCGCAGGAGCGGCCGGAGCAACGATATCCCATTCCATAAAGGCAGTTTTTTCGCCTGACCTGAAGACTATTTCCAAAAGTCCTGTTGAAGTTTCAGACATGGTCGTCGATTCATCTGTCAGAAAACCTGTCATATCAGCTTTAAAACAAGCCGGATTCTTCACACCTGAAGTCGGCGGTTCCATAATGATCAAAAAAAGTGTCCGGGCCTTTTCATATTTTGAGAAAAGAACCCCCTATTCCTCCTCAAACCCATCCTCGTAATCATCTTCAGGATAATTTCTACTGCATTCCCACAATTTCGCACATGAAGGTGAATGATCCCGTTCACAGCCCAGAGAGAACAGTTCATCAGCCATGTCACAATCCCTTTCGGTACCTTTGCCGCTGTAATACATCATACCTGCGGCATAGCATCCTTTAACATATTTCTGTCTGCAGGCTTTGGTGAAAAATGAAAGCGCCTTGGCAAGATTCTTTTTCACAGATTTTCCCTTAAAATAATGAATTCCGGCTGAATAACAGTATTTTTCATTTCCTTCCGCACATTTTGCCGACAGTTCCGGTACTACATTATGAGATCCCTCTTCCTTAACTGTTTTAGTTTTTACAACTGTCCGTTCCGACTCAGTTTTTTCAGCTGATGCACATGAATACATCAGAATAGAAAGTAAAAGTAAAAATAATGATCTCGATCTCATAACAGTCTCCATAAAAAAATTTCAAAACTTAAAACAGGAACAAAGAAACAAATTGAAAAGAACGAATTAAACAGTAATTTTAAATGCACCCCCTTAAGGTTGTTTTTTACAAATTAACACATCAAAAACGATGTGTCAACCCGTTGAACTGATTTTTTTTAATTTAAAGTGATCTTAGTGACAGTTCCGTCATTTTTGAAAATAGATAGTTCAGGAATGAATCCTCTGACACTTGAAAGAGGATATACGACTGAGTTCTTTCCTACGATGGTTCCGGGGTTCATTACCGAGTTGCAGCCTACTTCGACATGGTCGCCGAGCACACATGAGAATTTGCGGAGCCCCGTGTTTATGACGGTGTCGCCGATTCGAACTTTTACCTCGCCGGGAATAGAACGGACATTGGACAGTATTACCCCTGCTCCGATATGCGACTTATACCCCATGACAGAGTCTCCGACATAGTTGAAATGAGGTGTCTGGACATTGTTGAAGAGCATGCTGTTCTTGACTTCTGTCGAGTTTCCGATGACACAGCTGTCACCGATTATAGCGTTTCCGCGAATGAAAGCGCAGTGCCTTATTTCACAGTTCCTGCCGATTATTGCAGGTCCGGTTATTGATGCTGAATCGGCGATCACCGTTCCGGCACCAACCCATACATTTTCTTTTATCATTTTAAAGTCAGGACCGAGCTTTGGCCCTTTTTTCAGAATGTACTCCCCTATTGACTTCAATATTTCAAAGGGATACCGGACATTTGCAAAAATGTCTGCAAAATCGGTCCTGCTCAGATCAAGCAGTGAAGCGGTCTCGATCTGTTTCATTTTTTACCTCACGCACCGAAAAATATTAAATTTGGAACATAAAGGAGCATTTTTACGATCCACTCGGCCGGATAAAGCATGAACCTCAGAGCGCCGGTGGCCATGAGACCTATCAGAATGAAAAATCCGTACTGCTCGATCATGACAAAGAAACGGTCGTATTCTCTTGGAAGAAGCCCCATCAGCACTTTACTTCCGTCAAGCGGCGGAATGGGAAGAGAATTGAAAAATCCGAGTATCACATTGAAGAACAGCGCATAATAGAAGAAAAGCATCAGCGCCTGATTAGGAAAGTATCTTGTGACTGCGACATATCCGAAAGCGCTTATCGTCGCAAGAAGCAGGTTGCTCAGAGGTCCTGCGGCGGCAACCCACATGGTTCCCTTCCTCATGTTTATATGATTGTAGAAATTGTACGGATTGAAAGGGACCGGTTTAGCCCATCCGAACATCATATTGCCGGGAAGGATCATGAATATTATTGGAACGAGCACCGAACCCACAGGATCTATGTGGGGAAGCGGATTGAGAGTAAGCCTTCCCATGTGCTTTGCCGTCGAATCTCCGAGCTTATATGCCATCCATCCGTGGGCGACTTCATGGAAAATGATCGAAAAAAGGACCGGGATTATTGATATCGCAATGAAATAAAGCTTCTGTCCGTCCATTTAATTCTCCTTTTCAATGTTCTCTCTGGGGTGTTTCTGTTCGAACTCCCGTTTTATGGTATGCTGTTCGATATGTGTATAGATCTCTGTGGTATTGATGCTTGCATGTCCGAGAAGCATCTGAACACTCCTTAGATCAGCTCCCCCTTCCAGAAGATGGGTGGCGAATGTATGCCTGAGCTTGTGCGGAGATATCTCTTTTGTTATTCCCGCCCCTTTAGCGAACTCCTTGAGCTTTTTCCACACACCCTGTCTCGTGAGCTTCACACCTCTGTTGTTAAGGAACACGAACTCGCTCCAGTCCCCCTTTTTTATAAGCGTGTGCCGGACCCTGTCAAGGTACTGGTGAAGGAACTCAGCCGCATCATCACTGTAAGGAACGACCCTTTCCTTGCTCCCTTTGCCGAAAACGACAAGTATCTGTTCGCTTCTGTGTACATTTCCCAGCTTCAGATCTGTCAGTTCCGACACCCTGAGCCCTGAAGAATAGAACATTTCCAGTATCGTTCTGTCGCGGAATCCGGAAGGTTTTGAAGTGTCTATTGAGTTGAAAAGCCTCTGCACCTCTTCCATTGTGAGAAAGACCGGAAGAGATTTGGTGAGCTTGACAGGTTCAAGTATCTCAAGCATCTCCGGAGCTATGAAATCATCCTCCATCAGAAATTTGAAAAATCCTCTGAGGCTCGAAATAGACCTTGCAAGAGATCTGTCGCTGAAATCTTTATCTTTCGAAAGATGGATGATGTATTCACTTACATTTACAGCATCAGCAGTTGTGAGAGACAGCGCCTTCTTATCAATAAAATCAATGAAATCAAGCAGATCTCTTTCATAAGCCTCGACACTGTTGAGAGCAAGTCTCTTTTCAAGCTTTACAAAATTAAGATACTTTTTCAGAAGTCTCTGGTCTGAACCGTTCAACTATATCACCTGCTATTTTTTAATCCGGAACAACGGATCGCCGGTCTTTATGACATCACCCTCAGATACGTTCATAACAGATGCCATCTTCTGCGGGATGACAAGCACGATGGTCGATCCCATCTCGAACATGCCGAACTCGTCATTCTGGCTGAAATTCCTGTTTACAGCGGTCCATGCGCCGTCAACAGGTTTTTCAAATATTTTCATTTTTATAGATCCGACAAAAGTTGCGCCCACGGCGACATAATAATATGAATTCCCGAATGAGTTGAATTTTACAGCGACCCTTTCATTTTTAATAAAAAGATCATCTATCAGGTTGACAGAAAGCGTGTTCACGGGATAAAGCCGCCAGCCGGTATGAATGTAAGAAACAGCTTCTGAATCCGATGGAACATGGAATCTGTGATAATCTCTCGGAGAAAGATATATCGTCATGACAAAGTAACCTTCTTTAAGATCAAGTTCATGCCTCACCATTTCAGAAACTTTGTATCTTTTCCCCTTCACCTGTATCGCACTGTCGGAATAGATCTTTTCAAGAACGGTGATCTTACCATCGCAGGGGGACAGGAACATTTCAGGGTCTTTCTTCAGCGGCCTTTCCAATTCATTCAGAGGACGGGTGAAGAATGCAGACAATGACTTGTAATCATTAGTGGAACCTTGATACTGCTTCATGTCGATATTGTAGTGACTGCGGTATATCTCTATTACTTTCCTGACAAGCCATACCGGCTTTTCTATCTTTGTTACCGCACCGAAAACTCTGCTGAAAACAGGAATTGAAATGATGAAAAGAAGTATTATTTTGACCGTGTTCAAAATGACCTCTCAAAAAAGTCCGTGTATCAAACCGTATATCTTTTTAAGAACAAAAACATTGAACGAGTAGAAATGCGGAGCAAGCCCTGAGATCCAAAGCACCATGGCACTGAACGCCGCTAATGAGATGACAAGTATTATGTTTTTTTTCATAGCTCCTTCAAAACATAGTTCACAGCATTCTGGAACAGTTTCAAGCCGTCTCCCTTCATCTCCTGACCTTTGTTCCTTGTCCAGTGGGGGTGCTGTGTTGAACTTACAAAGACTTCAGGGTGAGGCATCAGTCCAAGCACCGTGCCTGTTTCATTTGTTATTCCGGCTATCGAAAGTTCAGAACCGTTCGGGTTTTCAGGATAATTTCTTGCCGGTTCACCATTTTTATCGACATACTGGAATGCAATGAGGTTGTTATTCTTTATGTCGCGCAAATGACTTTTCTGGGCCATAAACTTTCCTTCTCCGTGTCTAACAGCCACATCGAAAGCATCAATGCCTCTGAGGAACGGTGAATTGTTGGCATGGTTGGCCTTTATTCTGACCCATCTGTCTTCATACTTGGCCGAATCGTTATGCGTGAGCGTTGCAACCTGTTTGCCGAAAACTGTCTCCCTGTCACCCGGCAGTATTCCCATTTTAACAAGCGTCTGGAACCCGTTGCATATTCCGAGGACCAGTTTCCCGTCACGGACGAACTTTGCCACCTTTTCACCCATCTCTTTTTTTATTTTGAGCCCGAGAACCCTTCCTGAAGCGATGTGGTCACCGAATGAAAAACCTCCGGGGAAGACCATTATCTGAAAATCAGCCGGGTCCACCTCTCCGTTTATTATTCTGTTTATGTGGACTCTTTCAACCCTGTGTGCTCCGGCCATTGTGAAAGCCCATCCTGTCTCTACATCGCAGTTTATTCCGTATCCGGTAAGTATGAGTACGCTTACTTTATCCATTTTTCACCTCAATTCATGTAGGTCATGAGACCTTTCCAGCTTTTCTTAAGGTCGTTTATGCTAAGATTCACAGCGGTCGAACCGTCCAGCCCGGTGATCTTTACAAATCCGCTTGCAGTGACCTCTCCGATCTCGGGACACGCACATCCTGACATGCAGTTCCTGAACGCATCGACCCTGTCAGGAGAAACTGATATCAGTATTCTACCGTTGGATTCGCTGAAAAGCGCCGTATCGTTCCTTGCCACATCCATCTTTCTTGCCATTTTACGGAGATCTATCCTTGCTCCGAGCATTCCGGAGAACGCCGATTCAGAGACAGCCGCGGCAAGACCTCCGTCCGAAAGATCATGTGCGCTCCTCACCAGACCTGCATCTATGGCTTTCTTTAGCGCACGGTAGCCTTTCATGAAGCTGAAAGCATCGACTTTGGGCACGAAACCCTCTCTCGGTCTTCCGTGATATATGGCATATTCACTGCCGGCAAGCTCATTTGCAGTTTCGCCAAGCAGGTATATCCTGTCTCCTTCCTTTTTGAAATCCATGGTCACCATGTTCTCTACATCATCCATTTTTGAGATCAGCGTGAAAAGCAGTGTCGGCGGAAT
>JAKLDO010000123.1 GCA_022703485.1 bacterium | reverse complement strand
CCGTCTTTTTTGCGTCTTGCAAACTCGCTTAAACGGCTTTTTTTAATAATTCCATTGGTAGTTATCATCATTAAAAATCGGTCGTCAAAGGTATCCACTGGAATCAAAGAGGTGATCACTTCTTTTTCTTCCAAGTTCAAAAGATCAGCTATTTTTGAAACATGTTCCTCCTTGCTGAATGAAATATTCAAGTTGTCAGTAGCAGTAACAAATCCAACATTATTTAACAGAAAAAGATCTTTCATGCAAAACCCTTCTCTGAAATTTGATATGCCCTTTTCATCTCTAAAAACAAAAAACAAAAAAGGTGGTTTGGGATTTAATTTATTAAAAACCAATGAGGCAAAAGAGTTGTTTGCTAAAAAACTGTACTTGTCCGATCTGCGACCACAAGAATCAAGATGATGAACTTCACCCAGCTCATCATTCTTCTTCCGCCCAGTCTTCACAAAAATATTTATGGAAACCCCCTGCATGATATCAAAGACATTTTCATCTTTGCTTCCGTCAGGAGCAGTCTCTTTCTTTTTTGAATTACCGTGAAGATCCAGAATATAAATTTTATCAAATGTATTCAGCAAATGCCAACGCATACCTCTGAAAGTTGGATTATCAAGAAATCCGTGATTATTAATAAATGCTAAAACACCGGAGCCGTTTTTTTCTATAAAATGTTCGCCATATCGTATGAATTTAACATAATCATCATTTAGCCAATGCTTTCTTTCGTTGAAATGTTCTCCGTTTACATATTTATACTCTTCAATTAAGGCGCTTATCCATTCACCGTTGTTTGTAGAAATGGCACTGTACGGTGGATTCCCCAGCACGACCATGACGGGTGATTCTCTTTTGATATAATTTGCTTCGGCGGCTTCCTGTGATAGCCACGATGCGAAGATTGTTCCTGTGTATGGGTCTGGTTCTTCGAGTGAATTTGTGAGATAAACCTGTAATCTCTGTGCTTTTGTAGGTTTATATCCAGTTTCTTTCAACAGCATTTCCAGTTTCAGATGACACATTGTGTAACTTGCCATGAGTATTTCAAAGCCGTGAAGCCGCGGGATAAGATGCTCCTCGACATAATTTGACCACATCCCCTGCTGTTTAACAAAATGCTCGTTGTAAATCTGCTTAACAACCTCTGAAAGAAAAGTTCCTGTTCCCGTTGCCGGATCAAGAATCTGAACTTTGTGAACTTCCTTTTCGATTTTTGTTGTCTTTCCGCCTTTTGTAGGAACTTCAATCTGAATCTTTGCCTTGCTTGTATCAGCAAGACCTTTCGGAAGATTGAATTCCGACTTCAGAATATCGTTCACTGCTCTCACAATAAAATTAACAACCGGCTCCGGCGTGTAATAAACACCACGGGATTTTCTCATTTTCGGATCATATTCTTTTAAAAATGTTTCATAAAAATGAAGCATCGGATCTTTCATCTGGGTCGATCTGCCAAAATTCTTCAAAATCTCCTGCAAATTACAGGCGGCAAAAACTTCAGCCAGAGCGTCAACAATCCATACAAGCCTGTCATCGAGTTCAAAACCGGCAATATATCCAAAAAGTTTTTTCAGGAAAGGATTTGACTGCGGAACAAGCTGCAAAGCTTCCTGTCTTGAGAAATTCTCAGGACTTGTATCATTCAATCTTGCCGCAAAAAGACCATAAGCGATAGTCTGAGCGTAAATATCGGCAAATGTATTTTCGTCCATATCGTGAATAAGAATCTTTTTGAAAGCATCAAGCTGATCTTTGAGAGTTGTTTCGCCTTCAGCAGTCACCGCATTTCTGATAATATCTTTCATCAGCTTTGCTTTTCCAGCCATCATTTTTGCAAGATGTTCAGGAGAAGTGATATTCTGAATGTGATAAGTGCAGAATTCTTTCAAATAAAGCTCGAAATTATCCCATGAATCTTTTAGTGGAACAATTTTGCCGTTATCAGCTTCTGCTATCGAAATCGTGTGAACTTTTTCGCCGTTACGGTAAAACCTGAACTCAAGATAATCAGTCAGAATGAGGTTATCAAGACTCTCTTTATATCTTCCAAGCTGTTCAGATTTCTCTGTTTCTTTAAGATTTACACCGATATCTTTTGCTTCAATATAACCAACCGGAAGATTGTTTTTATTCGTCAAAATATAGTCGGGAGCACCGCATTCCTGTCTTTTCGGCTCATTAGTAGCTTTTATTTCAGGAATAATCGCTTCAATAAGCTGTGAAAGATCTCCACGGTAAGTGTGCTCAGTCGCCCTGCCGGAAGAATAAAGTTTTGAAACATTTGAAATGTACGACTTGATGTCCATATCCGCCTCTGATCAAAGTTTTCAAAATCATAGGATAGTATTACAAACTTCACTTAATTAGAACTTTTTTCCGGTTATATTTGACCATTCCTTTAATGTTTCCGCATCTTTTTATGCTTGAAGGAACATAAACAATCTCAAGGCTGTCACATCCCTCGAACGCATTTTCTTCAATAACTCTGACACTTTCCGGAATTCTCACAATTTTTAAGCTTGTGCAGTTTTTGAAAGCAGACTTTTCTATTCTTATAACATGCCCGGGTATTTCAATCTCTTTCAAACTCGAACATCCTTCAAAAGCATGCTTTCCTATTGTAATTAAATTTTCAGGCACACTGATTTGTTCTAAATTCTTACAACCGCAAAAAGTGTAATTGCTTATCCTTGTAACTTTTCCCGGAAGGTTAATGTTTTTAAGATTGATACATCCCAGGAAAGCACCGTCTCTTATTTTTCTTATCTTTTCATGAAGATTTATCTCTTCAATATCTACACAGTCCTTAAATGCGTACTTGCTGATTCTTCTAATATTTTCTGACAGTTGAACTTTTTTCAGACTTATACATGCTTCAAAAATATTATGACCGAATTTTTTAACAGAACCGGGGATGTGAATCTTTTCCAGCTTTTTACATCCTTTAAAAAAATTCTTCCTGAGATACTTAATTTTTTTAGGAATCTCTATTTTTTCAAGATTTATACAACCTTCAAAAACAGACTCGCCTACTTCCTCCACACTTTCCGGAATTAATATATTTTCCAGTTTAGTACAGTTGTAAAAAACACCTGCTTCAATTAATTTTATTTTCTCCGGAAGGTTAATGTTTTTAAGATTTATACAGCCGTTGAAAAGTCCGCTTTCAATTACTTCAATATTTTCGGGCAGATGAATATTTTCCAATTGTGAGCAACCGTAAAAAGCACCGCATTCTATTTCATTGACCGTATTTGGAATTGTGATCTCTTTTATCTTTCTGCAATCAGAAAAAGCACCGGCTTCTATTATTTTAACAGATTCCGGAATTGTCACTGATGTTCTGCCTGCCGGAACAGACAGCAACCGCTCCTGCCCTTTGTCAAAAAGCATTCCTTCATAACTGCTGTACTTGCGATTTTCCTTGTCAACCGTAATGTCACCGGAACATCCGGAAAAAGCATAATCATCTATAATAATAACATCTTTTCCTACCTTGATATTTTGAAGTTCCTCACAATTCATAAATGCTCCGAATTCAAAAACCGACAGTTTTTCAGGAATATTAATTTTTTCAAGAGAAGTACAGGATGCAAACATTCTTGCACCGATTTTATATAGTTTTGCTGGCAGAATCGCTTCTTTTAACGATTTACACGATTCAAAAGGACCCTCTTTTCTGGTATAATCGAATTCATAAAAAAACACATCGCCCGTAATCTGAACTTTTTCAAGAAAACTGCATTCAAAAAAGCATCCCGAATAAAACCGGACAACTCGTTCAGGTATTATAATTTCATTCAAACCGCTTGCACAAAAAGCCCGTTCTCCGATTTCTCTTATTTTCAAAGGAAGATCCATCATTTTCAAATCTATACAGTTTTCAAAACATTTTTCAGGAATATTGTCAATTCCGAAAGTATGCGAAATATCAAGATGAATTCTTTTATTCCCCGATTTCATATATTCAGAAGAAGCAATCAGTGTTTTATACGAAATCCTGCCGCTCACTTTTATAAAAACGGCGGCGTTTTCCTCCAAACCTTTTAAAATTAATGGAAGCTCTGTCGTTTTTCTGAGATTGATTTTCATTAAATCTCCAACTTTCTTAAAACTACGACAACAGTAGCCGGAACTTAAATTTTTTCAAGATGTTGCCAACAGATTATAAAGATATATTTGAAAAATCTATCCTCACTTGTATAATCTTTTTCACGGGGTCGCTGTCGGAAGGCTTCCGAGTCCTTTCAGCTCCGGCTGACTGATGAGATCTACCGCATGCGTCTCTTGCGGAGCGACCCTTGTTCTTAAATCGGAAATTCGCAGATGCGAAAGACCTGTCCGTCAGCTTGTCCGTTGGAGCTTTATCGAAAACGGAAGCTTTGCGAAGATCGGATTTTCCGCCCTTGCAACTGGAAGAAATTGACACAGATATTTTAGACTGATAAACTTTTTCAACTTTTTGATCAATTCAGGAGATAAAATGAGATTAAACGCAATACTTTTAATACTTTTTATATTTTCAATACTTCTATCCGGTTGCGATCTTTTTGACAGCTGCGAAACATACTGCAAAAATGATGTAATTCATCACTGCAGTAACGACGGCGGCTTATTCGGCGGAACAGATGACTGGTATACCGAAGACTGCAAGGAAGATGGTTTGATATGTCTTGAAAAAGGAAATACTGCCTACTGTGTTTTTAAATCTGACAGATGCAATGCTTCTACTGACAGCTTCTGTACCGATGAGAATGCTTCTGCTTCTTGTATTGAAAAAAACGGAAAGTTTTATGCAATCAACGCCGATTCCTGTTATTCATCTGACAATGAGGTCTGTGTCCAGTTCGGCAGTGAAGCAAAATGCGTTGTCCCATCTGAAGATTGTAATTCTAAATCAAAATCGGTGTGTCTTGAAAACAAGCCGGTTGATTGTTTTGAAAAAGACGGGGATTTCTTTATTGAAATCGGTTATGACAGGGAATGTTACGATTATGAGGAGTGCGTCGAAGTTGACAATACAGCCATGTGTCTTCGACCGGTTGATTTCTGTATTCCGTCAACTGATCTTCACTGCATTGGAAACAAGCAGGGACGGTGTTGGGAAAAAAACGGCAGATACTATGCATCTTTTAGTTACGACTGTGACTGGATTGATGACAGTATATGTCTGGAACTCAGCAATGGTGATCTCGAATGCCTTATTCCGATTAACGAATGTGACTCAACTACTGAAAGTTTCTGTGTAAACGATTCTGTTGCTGTCTGTTTTGAAAAAGACGGCTCTTTTTATTTCGATAGAAAATATTACTGCAACAGTTGTATCTACGATCCTGAAACAAAATCGGCACATTGTCTGAGTGATGAAGAGTAAGTGACCTGAAACAATCGGTCTGAAATTCTTTTCTTTTAAATAATCCGGTATTGAGTTATTATTGTGTGTCAAATTTAAGGGAGGGAAAAATGAAGGTTTATTTTATGATGATCGCTGTGATTCTTGTTGCAGGATGCGCCACAGGTTCCGCTGAGAAGAATTTTGCCGCGACTTATGCCGATGCCTACAAAAAAGGGTTCGAGGACGGTTTTGAAAAGGCGAATTCGCTTAAACAGCCGACTCCGGCTCCCGCCCCGGCACCGAAATACGGATATGACAATTACGGCGGATATTATGACGATTACGGGTACGACCAGAATTACAACACCGCAAATCAGAAAGGAACCATCAACTATGCTGTCCAGACCAACAATATAGCCTCGGTAAAAGAGCTCGTTGAAAAGAAAAGCGCCGATGTCAACGCAATGGACGCAAGCGGATACTCTCCTCTCCAGATAGCTTCAAGGCTTGGTTATGTGGACATCATAAATTATCTCATAACAAAAGGGGCAAATGTAAATTTCGTTTCAAGCGACAGCTACAGCCCGCTCAAAGAAGCTATAACTTATAAGAAATTCGCCGCCGCCGAAATACTCATATCAAAAGGGGCCGACACAAATTTTGTGGACAGTTCAGGATATGCGATAATCTACTACGCCGCACAGTCAGGCAATAAAAAGATAGTTGAAATGGTCCTTGAAAAAGGGGCTTCACCGTCTTTTACGGGCTCAACAGGCTTCGGACCTCTCCTTGCATCTGTCAGCATGGGATTTGAGGATATTGCCGCATTACTCCTTGAAAAAGGGGCGAACCCCGATGAGATCGATAACTACACAGGTTTTACAGCACTGATGTATGCCGTCAGGAATAACAAACCTAAGCTTGTGGAAATGCTTGCAGGAAAGACGACTAACATCAATTTCACCGAAAAGAACGGAAAGACAGCTCTGCACCTTGCTGTCGAATATAACAGGCTTGACATGGTTAAAGTGCTCGTCAAGGCAGGATCCAATCCCGACATCAAAGACAACAACGGAGCTTCTCCTGCTGAAACCGCAGACAAAAGAGGGTTGAAGGATATATCCGATTTTTTCAAATCGACAAAGAAGATATGAACTAACTGCTCGATTCGTGAGCTCTAAGGAATTTTCCGAAAATTATCATTCCGATAGGTGATATCGCCGCAATGCTGCCCACCCATATCCAGAGCATGTAGTGGTTTGAAATATCACCGACAGCCAGCGATTTGACACCGGCATCGTTCACGACCTCCGTTGCAGGAACATAGACTTCCAGCAGCTTGCCCGACATAAAACCGACAAGAGGCTGTGAAATGAACTTGGGAAGAAGGGAAAGTGCAAGATAGCTTCCCTCCTGACCTTTCGGTGCGATCTTTGCAGTATATTCCATAAGCCTCGGAGACCATATCGCCTCTCCGATAGTAAAAAAGGCCACGAAGAAACAAAGCGCCAGATAGACCGATATTACAGAAACGCTTGTGCCTTCAGGAACTTCGAGCCATTCCTGCCATATAAGTCTTCCGAATATTGAATCGGCAATAGGCGCATAGAACGAATCGGGAAGGACTACAAAAAAAACTGAGAGAACCGAAACGGTCGATCCGATAGTTATCATCT
>JAKLDO010000122.1 GCA_022703485.1 bacterium | reverse complement strand
TTTTAAGCACAAGCATCTTTGAATTTATATCCTTGTTGGAGGCATGACTGCTTTTGGTCTCAAATACATGGATGTAGCCGTTCCTGAAAACAACGAGCGTATCTATTTCTATGAGAGAATTACCCTTTCCGTCAAGCTTCACATTCTGATGAATTGACGCAATGCTCTCTTTTAGAAGCTGATTTTCCATTACAGCCTTGTAAACGGCGTAACTGACTATTTTCTCGAACACTATAGATATCTGGGACCTTGTATTGTGCATGCTTTCGGTTTCTATCTCCTTCACATATTTCTGCTTGAAGCGGTTGAAAGCGATCATGCTGAACTTAACATCATTTGACTTCGATGCACTTGCGGCCTCGACTATCGATTTGATGTTGTCGTATGAAGAAAAGAAAGCTCTGAGCACCATTGATGAGCACAGGTTGCTGTAAAGTTCATCATACTGCTCTGCACTGTCCCTGAAAAAATCGACACCGTCTTTAAGAATATCCTTTATTTCTGCAAGAACTGCTCCGGTAAGGCTTAACCTCTCCTCAAGGTTCCAGTCAATCGTGACAGAACTGCTGTATTCCGATATTGCGGACCTGCAGAGGCAGACCCTGCTTATCTTTCTTGAGTCAGGGTCGAAATAGACCATGAAAAAATCCCATTTCTTCTTCTCGGAAAGACTTTTAAGATACCCGGAAAGAGTTATTCTGTGTATCCCCTTTCCTGAAGAGGCGTCAAACAGAAGCTCCGTGACCGGCATCTCCTCCATCAGACAGTGAATGTGCCTTTTCACAGTCTCGATAAGAAGATTGAGCGGCATTCCCTCGGAAATATATATGCAGGTGTAAGGGATCTCTTTTCTCCCTTTACCTGAAACAAGCAGAGAGATCTTCTCGTTCCAGCCGTTCTCGGCCGCCAGAGGAGTGCAGATGAAAAGTATGCGGTCGGGAGACGCCTCTTTTATCACAGCCGACTGCACGACAGTCTGCCTTGCTATAAAACTCACAAGAAGTTTCATGTTATCTCCTGTTTTTCTGCTTCACCGATATTAATTCTTCCTGCACAAAAAGCAAAATAGAGCGAATTTCAAGAAAATGTTGATTGAAAACTACCTGTTCCCCGGTTTCCAGTCAAATCCCCATGGTTTCTTTGGTTTTTCAGTATTAGGTGTGTAATCAGATAGCGGACATTTTGCGGGATAGAAATCACAATAACATTCAAGGTCTCTTACTACAAAATCCATGTAACTACGAAAAACCAACATGTTTTTGTAGATGTATCCTTCATCTTTACGGAATGCGAGATCAAACGGTTCATCAAAGCATACTGTCTTTTTATCACTGAATCTGTACATGCAGTAATCATGAATTTCTTTTTCTGCATCCTTAGGATCTGTATATCTTCTTTTTATGAGGACATATTTATCATTTACGCTGAATGAGCCGAGAGCGACATTTTCACTGCCTTCATAAATAGTCGTGTACTTAATATTCTGTTTATCTGTGATATCAGCTATCACTATTTTACTCTTATCACCTGTCGTTGCCTGTGAAGAATAAATCACCGTGTTCTTATCCTTAAATATCGGATACCGCCCGTATTCATCACTTCTTGATACTTTAAAACATCCGGCATCGCCTTTTGAAAGATCACAGAACTGAACCTGAATATCATAATCAAAATACACAACGAAACTATCAATCATCGAAGGATATCCGGCCCTTCTCTGACCGCCAAACAGTGTATCCTTTTTATATGTCAGCTCTTTCCACTTGTCCCATTCACCAATCTTTGTGTACAGAATTCTCATATCAGATGCATCAACTTTAAAATGAGCGCTCATAAAAAGATATGTCTCACTTGCCCGAATATCCACAAGCTCCTGCGGAGTTTCTGCAAATTTTAAAGCATATCCGTATTTGTTATCAACTTTATCATAATACAGAAGATGTCTGTTCGCTGGACCATAATAAATACTTTCCTCATTCATACTGTCAATTCGGTAATCATCTGTCGAAGCAAAATAATATTTTTTGTTCTGCCAGCCATCATAATAGCCTCGACCGATTCTTTCAACTTTTCTGGTGTTTATGTCATAGGCATAAGCACCCCCACCCTGCCATGAGGTTGTTCCGTTTTCTATGGAATAAAATACCCTCCCATCAATTTCGCTGAATTGAACTGAATTCGAAATTTCGGTTGTGTACCATTTCCCCGGTGTCAACAAGGCATCGCACTGAAATTCTCCGGCTGTTGACTCAATCCTTGAGCCACTGTTAGATCCATTTATAATTTGTGCTTCAAACGGGTAGTTCTCTGCACAAAGATCATAAGGAGCCGCCTCACATTCATAACATTTTGTCATGCTGCACATTTTCGACCAAAGCGCTTTCACATCTTCGGGATCTGATGACTTGACCGGTTTATCACCATAATAATAATATGCAATATTCTTGTCTGAGTCGGAATATTCTTCCCAGTAAGGATTCCCGCTCATGTCGGGAATTTCAATATCCCGTTCCCACTCATCATCAACATCGGCATCAGAGCTGATCTCATCCGTTTCTGTGTCATTTTCAACAGTTGAATCATTAATATCTTTATCAACCTTGACTGAATCTGTGTCTGTTTCAGTATCATTCACTGCAAAATTGTCACTGTCGTTTTTCGGATTGTTCCCGTTGCACGATGTACATGACCAGAATAGAAACAGAAGCAATATGATTAGTATGTTACGCATTAAATCCTCCAACTCACCAGGTCTTCGTAAACTCAGCCCACCCTCTCTTCAACGAAAAGAGGGTTAAAAGCTCCCCTTCTTTCCTCAGAGAGAAGGGGGTGGGGGATGAGTTACCATCCGTCCGTTTCGCAATTCTCTTCATTGTATCCGCTGCAAGTTGAATTGCAAGCTGCTGTTCCGCCTATATATTCTGCATCAAATTCTGAACACTGGATCGTGTCACTGTCACATACTTCTCCCGGTTCAACCATGCCGTTTCCGCATTCCGCCTGAATTCCTGACACTTTTGATTTGTGCAATGCTCCTGAATATACCTGATAAAGAACTTTATTGTGCACATATCCTTCTCTGACAAAGTTCTTTTCTCCGGTTATCCCTTTAAGTCCTGTTTCTTCAATTCTGTACTGTCCGTTTTTGCATCCGAGATATACCGCTTCGCCCGATCTCTGCATTTCTGCATCTGTGCATCTCTTTTCAAAGTATTTTATTCTCACAGGTGAATTGATGTTACTGATGTCATAAATTCCTGTGAATCCTTTTGTTGTCAGCCAGCTTGTGGTTTCTTCATAAATGTAAAGCCTTTCACCTATGACTTCAAGATCAATCACTTTGCCCGAGGTTGTAATTGTTTTAATGAGCACCGGATTCAGCGGGTCAGTCAGATCGAAGAATCTGACCTTTTTATTTTCAGCGGTGAAAAGCGTGTCACCGGAAACTCTGACATTGCCGCATGACGATGAACCAATACCTTTCACTCTTGAAATAGATCCTGTTTCAGCGATGAAGTAAATATCAACTTCTTCATAGTTCGCTCCGTACATTGTGTTCCCATACACCGCAAGATTGTTCGTCTCGCCTGTGTAGAGCATATCCTGATCTTTCAACGATCCGTCACTTCTTATTTCAACTCTTCTTACTCCGGTGAGTCCGCCAAGGTAAAGATTGTTCTTATACCCTGCAACGGTTTTCTTGTAATCAAAGTACGAAACCGTGTCATAGTTGTAATCATAGACTGATATGCACTGGCCTTTGTAATTCGTTGCACCGGGGAATATCGAACCATTGATTTCACTGATACAAAATGCCGTTTTGTATTCCGGTTTTTCCATCTGTATTGAAACTGGTGTGAATCCGCTTTCAGTAAGCTCCCATGCGCCTATATTTCCTGAAATATCCTTGAGGTCGGCAAGGATTATCTTTTCACCTGAATTGAACGGTTTGATGAATGCGTCATAGCTGATTCCAAGTGATGCCACTTCATTTATTCCAGACTCGCTGTTCCATGAATAAAGTGTATTCTGATCATTGGGTCCGGGAGCTGTGAAATAAAGCTCGTTCCCTTTTACAAATGTATTATTGAGTGAGAAAGCTTTCCCGAAATTGAAATCCCCGAGTTTTTCCCAGAAATCATTTTCACTGTAGTATGCAAGTATTTCACCGGCTCCGTTTTCATCCATCATTATTGAATGAATCCTTCCTTCAACTTCAAATAGAGAAATATAAACCGGTTCCCATGGAAGCGAAGAAAGTCTTGTCATTACTGCTCCGTCATCCGAGAAAGAGATTTTCGCAAATCCTGTTGATCTTTCCGGAGTCTGTTCAGCACTGTTTATATCAACCTGCTCCTGTGAAGCCCGTGCTGTTCTTTCCTTCAATCCGGCTCCCATAAATATTTCAGTTCCCATCGTTGTCACTGCCGCCGATCTCATTTCAAAACCATAAGCGACAGGGTTAACATCATTGAATATTCCGTTGACATCCGTGAACGCAATGTTGAATTCACCATCTTTCATGAAATATGCGGCATTCCTTCCGCCGAAACTGAATATCTGGTTATAGTCATCGTTGAATGATACTGATTCAAGGGCTATGCTGTCTCCGTTAAATTTAACCTTTGAAAATTCAGAAGGCCTTGATATCGACTCGTAAATACTGCTCTTCACCCTGTCTTCAAATCCGTATTCCCATGTTTCAGGACCGTACCATGGTCTGAGTCCGAGATAATCCCGCATCATGCCATACCACCATTTGCCGTATCCCGGTAATATTATCCCCCTGAAATACGGAGCCTTCTCTACAATTATATCAACAGGCTTCGAGTTCTGTTTTGCAAGAAGCAGTCTGCCTTTTTCACCATCACCAAGAACATGGGTCTGTTTGTAGTTGCTGAAATAGTTCCTGTTAACTTCATGATCGTTTCCGGTCGTTTTTATATATTTGACATCTCTATTCAAAATTGTGCTTATGAAGCTGTTTCTCACTACCGCTCCCTGTGCCAGCTTCAGCATCGGGTAAGTACCATTGGCACGCAATTCTTCAGGATTGTCTTTTAATTTAAGATCTTCATCTGTCAGCAATGTTTTGAGATATTTGTCATTTCTGAAATCCCATACTTCGGTTGTTTCGCTTGTTTTTTTCTTTATGAATTCACCTTTTTTCACACAGGCTGATTTTTCACCGGGATTTAACTCTGGAAATTCACTGAAAACAGGCACCCATGTCGCATGACCCTGCACATAATCCCATGCTTCATTCGGATTTGCATGGTCTTTTCCGCAATCACCGTTATCAGAACATTTTCCATGTTCTGTTCTATTTTTTCCACAATAACAGTAATATGTGGAAAGATCGGCATTCGTTTTGTTCCCGTTTGCATCCTTCTGACCACAGAAATAACTTGCATTCTGTGTGATGGAAAGTTTATGACCTATCTCCTGGGTGCCAACACAAAAAGATGTTGTCTGAGAGTTACTGCATTGGGTGAATTTTCCATTCTGACCTTTTTTCCACCACTCTCCGCTCGCAGAATATGCATAATTATCAATTCCGTATTCCTTAACAGGCTCCATATCCCAGCGACCGTCTCCGTCCATATCACATTCATCAACTTTTGCTCTGATCTCCACACAGATCGGTGAAATTGATCTCCTGCATGACAATGTTGTAATATCTACAGTCTGATTATTAAAAGTATACGCCATACCAGAAAAAGACTTCTTCATATACACATCCGGACATGCAGACATATCATCCATCCACCCGTCATTTGAAGAATCCTGACATGCATCACCAATCCCGTCTCCGTTCCAGTCATTCTGATCGGAGTTGTCAATTTCTAAACAATTGTCGTTTGTATCAGAAACTCCATCCATATCAAAATCGTCGCAGGCATCACCAACTCTATTGTTATCTCCATCTTCTTGTGATGGATTTGAAATATAGGGGCAATTGTCATAAAAGTCTTTTATTCCATCCGAATCGCTGTCTTTTGAAGATGCCAAATGATAAATAGAACTGTCATCTTCCAATTCATTGTGAATATAAAGTCCATGAATATCTCCCCTCGAATCCGTAGGAAAAACATCAACGCCTTCCATTTCTCCGAAAGGATCAGGATCGTTTCGTCCATCATATCTGAAATTTACAAATTGAACAAAATCATAGTTAAGGATGTCATCATCGCTGTTGAGATTTCGATAATATTTTTGATTTGAAGAATCTAAGTGGAGATCATTAATTTCAAAAATATAAAGTCCGGAGTGATCATGTCTGCCGTTCTGATTAAATGTATCAGCAACTTTGATAAAATAACGACCGTTGGGAGTAAAAGCTCCTCCTTGAAATATATTGCCCAAACTGCAATACTCATTTTCATTGTAATGCAGTCTCACAGACCTCTTCTTTACTGGTGGAAATGAGGATTTTTTTAAATCTGTTGAAAATCCTATTAAATCTATGTAGCTGTTGTCCATACATTCTCCACTTTGATAAAGAAGCTTATCAAATGGATTGTAAAATAAAGCCTCATCCTTTCCTGCCGCATAATCACTAAGATAAAGAATTTCTCCATCAAATCCCAATTTTAAATAATTATAAACTGTTTCATTAACCACCATGTTCAAAGCTTCACAATACAGCTCAGGGAAGGGCGGAGGTTCCTGTGAATTCCTTTGGACTTCAAGACAGGTTTCGTATGCTAAAATATTTACCGCCTGTAAAGTAAAGTAAAATGTAGTATACAATGATACTCCATCACTCTTTATTTCACCGAAATGACTATATGTTGTTCTATCAGTTAAAGGACCACTATATCCGACAATATAATGACATCTTAAATTTGAATCATTGTTGCAATTATAACCATCAATTACAGGAAATATGTAGCCCATGCTATTAAGCTGTTCAACAACTTGATAATCGTGAAGAGTGTATTCAGTATTCACTGAAAAATCGTTTGGATTTGAAATCAATTTAACATCATATTGCCTGGACAGAACCCAGTAATTTTCATTTAAATAAGTCATTCCCTGACTGTTT
>JAKLDO010000121.1 GCA_022703485.1 bacterium | reverse complement strand
ATACCAAAGAGGTTGTTTTTATTAAAGTTTTTTCTTAACTTTCTGTTCTTTTTATTTTGAAATCGAACGGGTTAGGTTACATCTATGCACAGCAAAAGTTTCACAGCAACAGTAGATACATGGCTTTACATTATCGTTGACGGATCGAGTGCTTTTGATGACGAAGGTGATTACACACTTAATGTCAAACTCCAGAACTGCGTAACGGCAGGCTGTAATTGTCCATAATTTAAATCTTTGGAGACAGTAATGCGCAACTTTTTGATCGTTATCATTTCTTTTTTCTCACTGCTCTTTGTTATCTCCTGCGTAGAGGATGAACGGGAATGCGTCGTTCCAACTGACTGCGGTGACGGGTTTACCTGCATAAATGAAGTCTGTGTCGAAGATGCCGGTGATACCGGCAATACCGGAGACACGGGAGATACGGCTGACACGGGAGATACTGGAGACAGTGCAGATACAGGTAATACAGGAGATACGGCAGACTCAGGAGATACGGGCGACACCGGCGATACGGCAGATACAGGAAACACCGGAAATACCGGTCCTGAATGCGGTAACGGCGTGACAGAAAACGGTGAAGCGTGTGATGACGGGGAGAACAACGGAGCTTACGGATACTGCAAGGCCGATTGTCTCGGGAAGGGTGAAAGATGCGGTGACGATATTGTTCAGGCAGCTTATGAAGTCTGTGACGGCAATTCAATAAAATGCAATGAGATCGCAGACATGGGTTATGTCAATGATGCTGAGGTGATATGCACGGCATTTTGTGACAAATGGGTCCTTACCGATTGCAAATGTGCAGAAGGATACGAAAAGAATGCCGAAGGAAAATGTGTTGACACGGATGAATGTGTAAAAGGGACCCATGACTGTGCGGCTGAAGGGTCCGAATGCACCAACACAGAAGGCGCTTTCACTTGTGCCTGTGCTGATAACTATGAAGGTGACGGAAAAACATGCACATTCTGCAACCAGAACGATAAGTGCGGTGCGGGATGTTCAACATGCACAGCTCCCACGGCATATTGTAAAGATAACGGAGACAAAACGACACAGTGTGTGCAGTGTACTGAAACGGCACAGTGCAACACAGAAATAGGTGAGATGTGCAACTCTCTAAACGAATGCAACGACTGTCCATTCCCTTTAACTGCGGCCACATGGGATAGCGGTGATGACAACTGGACGAAACAGGGGCTGTGGACGAACAGTTCCGGAAAAATGGTCTGGGGTTCGAGCAACAGTCAGAACAGCAGTTACACCCACAACCTTACTTACGGGACTGCTCTTATTCTTACTGGTTGTGAAAATTCAGGGATGACTTTCACAATTTCACTTAACGATGATTCTTCGTGGACCAGTGAGGCAAGTACTGACAAAAATCAGAAACTTTATGTTGAGTGTTCGGGTGACGGCGGAACGAACTGGATCAGTATGACTCCTCCCACACTTCCTTCAGAGCAGACAAAAAACAGCGGATGCACCACATATTACTGTGACGGAAATCAATCTGTTAACAGGACTTTCTCAGCGGTTTCACAGACCTGGATGTTCCCTGCCGACTGTCTTAAGGCTGACGGAAGAATACGGTTCAGAGCCAACGGTTCAACAGCATGGGATATGCTTAATCCTGCATGGACACTTGATTCAGTGGAATTGAAGGAATTTTAGTTAAAGAGTTCCGAAAAGGCGATCGCCTGCGTCACCGAGTCCTGGGAGTATGTATCCTTTTTCATTGAGTTTTTCATCTATCTGGGCGGTGAATATCTTTACATCGGGATGGTCATGCTCCATTCTTGCAAGTCCCTCCGGGGCTGAAATTATGGAAAGGACTCTTATTGAAAGGGGCTTTTCTTTTTTTATTATGGTTATTGCAGCGCTTAATGAACCGCCTGTCGCAAGCATCGGGTCCACAACGAAAACATGCCTTTCCGATATGTCTTTCGGGAGTTTTTTGTAGTATTCGACAGGTTCAAGGGTCTTTTCGTTACGGTAAAGTCCGATGTGTCCCACTTTCGCTATCGGAAGAAGGTCCTGAAGGATGTCGGTCATGCCCAGTCCCGCCCTGAGAATGGGGATGATCGCAACGGCATTGTCCTCAAGAATGAAAGATCTTGTTTTCATTAAAGGTGTCGTAACCTCGATCTCTCTGACCGGAAGGTCCCTTGATGCCTCATACATCAGAAGTATTGATATTTCGTTCAGAAGCTCACGGAACATCTTCTTGTCCGTATCGAACTTCCTCATCCATGTGATCTTGTGCTGTATGAGCGGATGTCTGATCTCAAAATGCATCTGATTTTCCTCAGTATAATAATGTAACGCCTTTTATCAGGATGAATCCCAGTCCTGCAAAGAAATAGATCAGTCTGTAGATCCTTCTTTCTGAAATGAACCGCTGTCCGGATATGTCGTTCTTGTAAATGAACATCCTGTGAGCCATGTGTATCAACCCTGCGCAGATGAAGGGCAGTACGATCATCATGTCAGTAATGCGGAAGACCGAGATAGTTAAAATGTATAGTGTCGAGAATGAGAATATCACGGAAGAGACTATCTCCCAGTTCCTTTTGCCGAAATGGACTGCGCCGGTATCTATTCCTGCGTTTTTATCAGCATCGTAGTCGATAAGTTCATGGTTGAGATGCCCTGCGCAGAACAGAAGGGCGAAATAGAAAGATATGAGCACTGAATTCCGGTCAGGACTGCCGAGTACCGCAAATCCCATTATAAAGTGTATCACCTGTCCTGCAAAATGTATGACAGTGCCTAGTACCGGACGGTATTTAAATCCTTTTTTCGGATATGAATAGACTGTCCAGAGCGAAAAACTGATAATGGAAAGAATGACTTGAAGGATGCCGAGCAGAGAATAAACAGCAATAAAAACAATGATGAACAGGACCATGGACCTTAAAAAGAACTGTTTCCTTCCTGACAGGTCTGCAAGTCTGTCGTTCGCTGAGTCCTCATCGGCTCCCGCCCATGCGTTGAAAGCGTAAATTGCTGAAGAAAGGGCGAAAGTCGCTATCATGAAAATAAGAACATCGACACTGATCAGCTGTTTAAGCTCTGTGAAAGAGAAAAGCAGTCCTGTCGCAGGAAACCCGAGCATCATCGCGACCTCGGCACTCCTTGATGACTTCAGGAATTCAACAGCTTTTCTCATTAAAACCCCGTAACTATCTGTCCTGATTTATATTTGATATGGAGAAAATAGTAAAGAATTGTTTTTAATGAAAAAAAACGGGAATCCCGATCCGCCAGACTTGAAATTCTAATGACGGTTTGATATATTAAGCCTGTGTTTTAAATTTGGAGTCTGGAATGAGTCATGAAACAGACAGAAATGAGCTTGTCAGATTTGATGACATTAAAAGCAGGATATTCACGATCCGTGGTGTCCAGGTGATACTGGACAGTGACTTGGCTCAAATTTTCAGTGTTGAAACTAAAAGATTGAATGAACAGGTGAAAAGAAACGAAGAAAGATTTCCAGAAAATTTTTGTTTTCAATTGAATGAAAAAGAAGTCGATATTTTGAGGTCGCATTTTGCGACTTCAAGTTGGGGCGGAAGACGGACAAGGCCGTATGTTTTTACAGAGCACGGTGTCACAATGCTTACAACAGTGCTAAAAAGTCATACTGCTGTAGCTATGAGCATAAAAATCATAAACGCTTTTATTGCCATGAGAAAGTTTGTCTTGGAAAATGCACAAATATTTCAAAGACTTGACTCTATCGAAATTAGGCAGAATGAAGCAGACAATAAAATTGAAAGAATTCTTTCTGTTCTTGAAAACAGACAGTTTCAACCGAAGCAGGGCGTTTTTTTTGACGGACAGATATTTGACGCTCACAACTTTGTGTCGGATCTCGTCCGGTCAGCGGAAAGATCAATTGTTCTCATTGATAACTTTGCGGATGACTCTGTTCTCACTCTTTTTGCCAAACGGACAAGCGGAGTGACACTCAAAATACTCACAAAAAATCTCTCAAAACAACTTCAACTCGACATGAAAAAGTTCAACGAACAGTTCCCTCCAGCCGAAATCCAGGAATTCGACCTTTCCCACGACCGTTTCATGATAATTGATTATTCAGCGGTCTACCACATCGGTGCATCTCTCAAAGACCTTGGCAAAAAGTGGTTTGCATTTTCAAAAATGGAACTCAGCACCGCACACCGTCTTCTTGCAAAAACCGTGAACTAAATACTTCATTATCGAATCTTCAAAAGATCCTCGAAAAATTGATATGGAATGATTTATAAATTATTATCCATCAGATTTTTTCCGGAGGGGAGTATGGACGCTAACGAAATTATCAGGATCATCAGTGAATCGAAGAAGAGGACACCGGTGAGGGCGCTTTTCAAGGGTGATGTCGCGAATGCCGATATGTCAGTGTTTGCAGAGACATACAAGGGTATCGATTTTTTTGAAGTGTATGACGAGCTCAGCGTTGTGCGTGAATTTGCAGATAAAAATAAAAGTGTTGTGATTACAAGGCTCGAAATAGACAGAAGGAATTCAGCCGTACCGATGGCTGATCTTTCAAAATACAATGCAAGGATAGAGCCAGGTGCTATCATCAGGGATATGGTCGAAATAGGTGACAGGGCCGTGATAATGATGGGTGCAGTGCTCAATATCGGTGCAGTCATAGGCGAAGGGACGATGATCGACATGAACACAGTCGTCGGCGGAAGGGCGATAGTAGGAAAGAACTGCCACATCGGAGCTGGAACAGTGCTTGCAGGTGTAGTCGAGCCGCCGAGCGCAATACCTGTAGTTATTGAAGACAATGTCCTCATGGGGGCAAACGCCGTCGTGCTTGAAGGAGTGAGAGTAGGAGAAGGAGCGGTGATCGCGGCAGGAGCCGTCGTCACAACGGATGTCCCCCCTTTCACCGTCGTTGCAGGAGTCCCCGCAAGGATAATAAAAAAAGTCGATGACAAGACCAGATCAAAGACCGAACTCGTTGAAGCCTTGAGAAATCTTTAAAGCCAACATACTGAATTATCTCATAAAATCACTATGGAATTGATATTGCTAATATTTATGTAGAATTTTGTTTATTGGAGCGATACATGAGAAAGTTCTTACTTGCGGCGCTGTTTTTGTTATGTCAGTCAGTTTTTGCAGATTATGTCGATATTGAGATCCCTGAGATATCGCCTGTTGATAGCGGTTTGGAGATAATTCCTGCCGTTGAAGGGTACGAGCTCGACGGAACTGAAGAAAAAATGATACTGCCGTATAAGAAGTTCACATTCTCAGGAAAGATCGAACGGGTCGAGATCCTGAAAAAAAGAACCGTGGAATTCATGAAGCCTGTAAAAAAAGGAGCACCGCTCTACAGACTGGGCGACAATGTAAAAGTGTCTCAGGTCTCTGTAGAGAACAAGATCTATCCTTCGATAGGCAAATTCTCTTTTGAACTCCCTGTAACGCTCAGGGACAGCCTTCAGCAGTATTCGATGAAACTTTACCCTGTTATTCCGGCAGGCGAAACAAAAGTTGTGAAGATCGACAGAATAAGAGTTTATCTTGACGGAGGGACCAAACAGACAATGGCTCCTACAAAAGGAAGAGACACTCTGCTTATACTCACCTCAGAGCTTGTCAAATCAAAGTCAAAAGAGCTCGGCAACTACATAGATGCAAAAAGAGCTGACGGCTTCAGAGTTGACATCATCACTGAAAAAGATTACGAAGGCGGCGACCTTACCGGCATTGAAAGGGCTCAGAAAATAAGATCTTTCCTGAAAAAGATATCAAGCGACTATTATTTTCTCCTCATAATCGGAAATCCGCTTCCGGGCGGAAAAGATGTTCCAATGATCATCACAAAGCCCAACAAAGGTGAAGTCGAAATCGATTATGAGCCTGTTCCGACAGATATTTTCTATGCAGATGTCAATTCCGACATAGACAGTAATAATAACGGCATTTATGCTGAGAGAGCTGATAAAATAGAGCTTTCAGCGGAGTTCGTCGTAGGCAGGATACCGTTCTATTTTGAAAATGTCGGCGATGTGGACAGAATACTTGAAAGGACGGTAAGATATATAAAAGAAAAGCCGTCAGAAGCAGAATATAGAAAGAAAGTGCTTTTCCCCACATCCATAGCATATTACGCAATGCAGGACGGACAGTTCGGAATGCCTAAAATGGACGGTGCCTATGTCGCCCAGTACCTCAAGGAGGATGTGCTTGATGAAAGCTTCACCACTAAGACGCTCGTTGAAAGTGAAGGAGGGAGCCCTTCGGAATTCAGTGATGAAGACCCGCTGACATATGATTCGATGCTCAGTAACTGGAATGAAGGATATGGAGCCGTATACTGGATGGGACACGGCATGCCCACATATTCTATCCGCACGATATGGGTCGGTGACAGGAACGGCAACAGTTTCCCTGACAGTTATGAAATGGACAGCTCGACATTTGTCGATTCGGATATGGCAGGAGAAATGGAGGACCGCTCACCATTTGTATTCATGGGAAGCTGTCTTAACGGAACTGTGGATGTTGCCGCTAATCTTGCATTTTCAGTTCTTCTGAATTCAGCAGTCGGTGTCGTGGCGGCATCCCAGGTCTCGTACGGGTCCATTTTTTCAAATTACAACCTTTCTTCACAGGATATTTTCTCCTACGGTGCTGTTTTTATCGATGCACTTGCAGACAACAGGTTCCCTGCACAGATACTTCAGGATAAAAAGGAAAGCTGGTCTGATAACAATGTTCTTGCAACAGTAAGGATGGAGCTTAATTATCTGGGTGATCCGTCGCTTAACCTTAATGTGAAGGAGTGCAGTACCGATGATGAATGCGATGACGGAATATACTGCAACGGAACAGAAGTGTGTTCAGCAGGATATTGTGAAAAGAACTTTGATGCCCTTCCTTGCGGAGGTGAAGGTGCAACAGTATGTAAAACAACAGTTTGCGACGAAGTTCAGAAAGCATGCATAGTTCAGGACCGTCCTGACGGTTTTTATTGCGGAGAGACGGGAAATCTCTGTTTTGCAGGGAAACAGTGCATGTCC
>JAKLDO010000120.1 GCA_022703485.1 bacterium | reverse complement strand
TCAGTTACATTGTTCAGAGTCTTTTCGTCAAAGATGCCGTCCTCATCAGTCACATCCATGACGGCGAGACGGTCTTTCTCCGCATGAACAGAGCCGGAAAGCATAAAAAATATGAAGAAAAACAGCGATTTTCTCAAATCGGCCTCCAAGATGGAAAAGAATTGTTTAAATATAGTTGTTGGATAAAAGCAACGCAAGAAAAAACTGTCCGGCTTTGATGCTGCACAGGTTCAGACAACTTTTATTTCAATTCTTCGTCCGAGAATTTTTGCATATCTGGCAAGAGTGGAAATGGTGACATTTTTAATTTGTTTTTCAAGTCGTGACATTGCGCTTTCTGAAGAATTCATAAGCGCTGCCACTTCTTTCAGTGTTAATCCTTTCTGCTTTCTGATCGTTCTTAAATTATCCATAATGATTTTTAGTTTCATTTCTTCATACATTTCATTAAGAAGCTGTTCTTTCGCCTCGTTCCCGGAGACAAATCTTTTTATCGCATTATCAAGACTTTCTGTTTTGTACTGATTATTTTTCATTTTCCACCTCTTTTGTACTGTTCCTTAAAATCATTCATTCGTTCAACTGCGGTAACTATTTCTCTTGCAGGTGTTTTCCTGGTGTTTTTTTCAAACCCATGTGCAACTATTACAATGTTTCCGTTATGAAAAAATGAGAGATACCGGTATATCGATTTGTCATGCAGAACTCTTATTTCGTAAAGATCCGAACCTGACAACTTCTTAAAGAATTTTTCCGGAACGATCCGCAATGTCTGAACAATTTTAAAAGTTGCATAGGTTTTTGCCTGTGTTTTAATGGACAGCGTGTCAATAAAATCCCGTACTGGACATTTCCCGTCCAGTGTGACAAGAAATTCCACTTTTCTCATTTTTTCTCCATTTTCAAAGAGCAGTTAATAAATAAAACTTATCATATAAAGCAAGAAATGTCAAAAAAAGATTATAATAACTTCTTCTGTTCAACAGTTCGCTTCCGCCGCTTTTTTCCTTCATTCCAGACTCCAAATCCAAAGCACAGGCTTAATATATCAAATTCAAATTAGAAATTCAAGGTTTGAGAGTAAGCAGTGCGATTTTTCCGGAAATAAAAAAAGCCCCGTTGCCGGGGCTTTGAAAAAATAGCAGAAAAGGTCAGGACTAGTTCTTTTTGAACTTCTTTTCCATTTCCTTGTAGACTGATTTCACTGCGCTTTCGAAGTTGCCGTATGCGTCTTCGATAGTTCTTTTCATCTCTCTGATGATGTCATTGTTGATCGCGGCCTGTGCGGCTGCAAGTCTTGCGATGGGAACTCTGTATGGTGAACAGCTTACATAGTTAAGTCCTACTCTGTGGAAGAAATCTATTGAAGCCGGATCACCGCCGTGCTCACCGCAGACACCGAGCTTGATGTTCGGTCTTGTTTTGCGGCCTCTCTTGCATGCTATCTCGACAAGCTGACCGACACCGTCCTGGTCTATTGTCTGGAACGGATCTTTTTCAAGTATCTTGCCGTCGATATAGACCTTGGTGAAACGGGCCGCGTCGTCACGGGAGAATCCCATTGTCATCTGGGTGAGGTCGTTGGTCCCGAAGCTGAAGAACTCAGCATTTACAGCTATTTCGTCAGCCGCAAGAGCGCCTCTGGGAACCTCTATCATTGTACCGATCATGTATTCAACTTTTGTCTTCTTCTCTTTGAACACCTGCTCAGCCGTATCGACAAGTATCTTCCTCTGATGCTCGAACTCTTTGACATTGCCTACAAGCGGTATCATGATCTCGGGGATCACTTTCACCTTGCTCTTTGAAAGGTCACAGGCTGCTTCAAATATAGCACGGGCCTGTATTTCAGAGATCTCAGGATATGTTATGCCAAGACGGCATCCGCGGTGACCGAGCATCGGATTGAACTCATGAAGTTCTTCAACCTTTTCCTGGACTTTCTTGAGCGTGATGCCCATTGTCTTTGCCATTTCCTTCTGCTGTTCAAGTTCCTGAGGAAGGAATTCATGAAGAGGCGGATCAAGAAGACGGATAGTTACAGGAAGTCCTTCCATAGCCTTGAAAATGCCGTAGAAATCATCGCGCTGATGCTTGATGAGCTTTGCAAGGGCCTTTCTGCGGCCTGCTTCGTCATCTGCAAGTATCATTTCGCGGACTGCGATGATGCGGTCGCCTTCAAAGAACATGTGCTCAGTACGGCAGAGCCCTATACCTTCAGCACCGAAATTACGCGCCACGGCCGAATCTTTAGGTGTGTCGGCATTTGTTCTGACCTTGAGCACTCTTCTTTCGTCAGCCCATGACATGAGCGTTCCGAACTCGCCTTCAAAACTTGCGTCCTGCGTCGCGATCTTGCCGAGGAAAACTTCACCGGTCGAACCGTCAAGACTTATCCAGTCGCCTTCTTTCACGATGTTATTGTCAACTTTCAGAGTACGGGCTTTGTAATCGATCTGGAGAGTGCCGCATCCGGAGACACAGCATTTTCCCATACCGCGGGCGACAACAGCCGCATGGCTTGTCATACCGCCACGGGCAGTAAGAATGCCCATTGCAACTGCCATACCGCCGATATCCTCGGGGCTTGTCTCTATACGGACAAGAATGACCTTTTCTTTCTTTTCTGCCCATTTTTCTGCATCTTCAGCGTTGAACACAACTCTTCCTGTAGCAGCGCCGGGACTTGCCGGAAGACCTCTTGCTATCATTTTAGCCTTGCCTTTTTCAGCCTTTATGAACTGCGGGTGCAGAAGCTGATCGAGATCGGACGGTTTTACGCGAAGCAGAGCTTCATCCTTGCTGATGAACCCTTCGTTAACCATATCGACTGCTATTCTGACAGCGGCCGCAGCTGTTCTTTTTCCGTTACGGGTCTGAAGCATGTAGAGTTTTTTGTTCTCTATCGTGAACTCAATATCCTGCATATCTTTGTAATGGTTCTCAAGCTTGAGGTAGATCGTTACGAGCTGCTGATAGACTTCAGGCATATACTCTTCAAGTGAAGGATAGTTCGTCTTGCGGTCTTTTTCGGAAATACCGTTCTCTGAAGCCCATTTCCTTGAACCTTTCAGAGTAACCTGCTGCGGAGTGCGTATTCCTGCAACGACATCCTCTCCCTGAGCGTTGATAAGATATTCGCCGAAGAAAGCGTTCTCACCGGTAGCCGGATTCCTTGTGAATGCAACACCTGTGGCGCAGTCAGGACCCATGTTCCCGAACACCATGGCCTGTACATTTACAGCTGTTCCCCATTCTGCCGGGATGTCATTCATCTTGCGGTATCTTATCGCACGGTCGTTCATCCAGCTTCCGAAAACTGCATTTATCGCTCCCCAGAGCTGTTCGTTGGGATCTGTCGGGAATTCGACCTTGAGTTTTTTCTTTATTATCGCTTTGTAGCGTTTAACAAGTTCCTGAAGGTCTTTTGTCGTCATATCGAGGTCGTTCTTGATCTTGCGTTCGTGCTTGAGTTCGTGCATTACCACTTCGAACGGGTCTTCTTCGTCCTTGTTCTCCGGTTTAAGGCCCATGACAACATCACCGTACATCTGGATGAAACGGCGGTAGCTGTCCCATGCGAACCTTTCGTCCTCAGGTTTCTTGATAAGGCCCTGAAGGGTCTCTTCATTGAGACCGAGGTTGAGTATGGTATCCATCATGCCGGGCATGGAAGCGCGGGCTCCTGAACGGACTGAAACGAGAAGCGGGTTCTTTTTCGCACCGAATTTCTTGCCCATGACATCTTCTATCTTCTTTAAATTCTCAGCGACCTGTTTTTTAAGTTCCGGCGGATATTTCCTGTCCATCTTATAGTAGACGGCACACATTTCTGTTGAGATCGTGAATCCGGCAGGAACCGGAATTCCGAGGTTTGACATTTCGGCAAGGTTTGCACCTTTTCCGCCGAGCGTGTTTTTCATTGTTGCATTTCCTTCCGATCCTTCAGGACCGAAGAAATAAACGAACTGCTTAACCATAGATTCCTCCTATCTAGATGTTGAGATAACTGATATCACCTATGTTCTCTGTAACAAGGGTGGTGACCGTGGAGATCAGTTTCATCCTGTTGTTCTTCACCGCTTCATTGTCTGACATAACAAACACTTTGTCGAAAAATGAATCCAACACGGGCTTGATTGTAATAATTCCCGATGCAATTTCAAGATTGTCAGTCAATCCGGCGATCTTCTTTCTTACATTAAGTACATTTTCATAAAGAGCTCTCTCTTCATCCTGCTCGAAAAGAGCAGTATCGGGCTCTCCTTCAAAAGTTCCGGCCTTTTTCACGATATTGCAGCCTCTTTTGTAAAGCTGTGCAAGTCCTGTGATGTCACTGCCTGTCAGAAGTTTTGCTATTGTCTGCGCTTTCTTTCTGACCTGGACCGGACGGTCGGCTCCCGCACCTGTCGCTGCCTGAATGACGGGTGTTTCATAATTGAGAACGGCATTGTATCTGCCGATGATGAACTCCATGATGTCATTTATGTCGTACTTAAGCGACTTGTTATGTTCAGATACAAGTCTGCATGCGAATTCGATAACTTCCCTGAGGTCCATGTCCGCTTTTTCGTTCTCTGCCGCAAGGATGAGAAGTGCAATTGCGTTCCTTCTGATCGCGAACTTGTCTTTTGAGCCTGTAGGTTTCATTCCTGCCATGAATCCGCCTGCGATGGTGTCTATCTTGTCGGCCATGCTGGTTATCGTTCCTGTCACCGTTGAAGGAAGCGCGTCACCTGCGTTGACCGGAAGATAATGTTCATGCATCGACTTTGAGATCTCATCTTCAAATCCGGCATGAGCGGCATAGTATTTTCCCATGATGCCCTGAAGGTCTGGAAATTCAAAAACGACTCCTGTGACAAGGTCGTTCTTCACCATTTCCGAAGCGGTCTGAAGTTTTTTCAAGGATGCATCATCAAGCCTGAAATATTTTTCACCGATGAACTTTGCAATTTTTCCAATACGCACAACTTTATCGTGATATGTTCCGAGATCTTTCTGGAAAAGCATTTCGGGAAGTCTGTCCTTCAGCTTGTAGAAATCTTTTTCAAGATCGTCGGTGAAATAGAAAGCGGCATCGGCCAGTCTTGCATTCACGACCTTTTCATTTCCTTTGATCACAAGTGAGTCATCTGACGGAACATTGTTGAGTATGCTTGCAAATTTCTCAACGCGTGAATTCCCGTCTTTCCTGCATAGTGTGAAATACCGCTGGTCCTTTTTGAGGACTTTTGTGATAAGTTCAACAGGCAGATGCATATATTTTTCAGGAATTCTGCCGGTTATGATATGCGGATATTCCACCATATCTGTGATCTCATCAAGAAGCGCTTCATCAATATTGGGAATTAGTCCGGCATTTTCTGCAATTTTTCTGACAGAGTCCACGATCAGAGCTTTTCTAACATCCCTGTCTGCATGGACATAATGGGCCTTGAGAACTTCGCTGTAGTCAAGGGCTGTTACGGTCAGAGGACCGTTTGCGAGGAATCTGTGACCGAATGATGTTTTCGAGAAAGCTATTCCCTCAAAATTGTCTGTCACCGGGGTTCCGTTTATGGAAAGAAGTATCCAGCGGATGGGTCTTGCAAAAGTGAACTGGTGAGTTCCCCAGCGCATGCTTTTCCTGAAGTTCAGGTTTTTTAATGCGTTTTTGGCAAGTGGAACTATTATTTCGCTGAGCTCCAGTCCTTTCTGCTCTTTCCAGCCTGCAATGACTTCACCTTTTTCTGTGTTCTCGAAAAAATATTCCTTCAGCCCGTTCTTTGAAAGGAACGATTCTCCGGCCTTGGAAAGAGTGCCGTCGGCGTTCAGTGCGACTTTTTTCGGCGCACCTGTTATCTTTTCCTTTATATCAGGCTGTTTTTCAGGAAGTCCTGTAAAGCTCAGGGCTATTCTTGAACATGTGGAATAGACTCTGCATCCGTCGTGGTTCAAGTGAAGCTTTTCAAATTCCGTTACAAATCTTTCCTTGAGCTGTTCACATGCCGGAACTATAAAACTTGCCGGAAATTCCTCAAAACCTATTTCAAATATGAAGTGTGCCATTATTCGCCTCCCTCTTTTTTGAAACTAAGGACATAAGCTTTGGCAATGGCGCATGCAAGGTCTCTTATCCTTGTGATGTAACGCTGTCTTTCGGTTACTGATATCGCGCTTCTTGAATCGAGAATATTGAAAGCGTGACTTGCTTTAATGCAGAATTCATAGGCGGGGCGAGGCAGTCCTTTTTCCAGAAGACCAGTGCTGATTTCTTCATATTTGTCGAAGAACATGAAAAAATCTGCAACAGGCGCCTCCTTGAAATTGAAGCGGGAGAACTCCACTTCATCCATTTTATGCACTGTTCCGTATGTTACAGTTTCATTCCACATGAGATCATAGACATTATCGACATCCTGAAGATACATGCACAGCCTTTCAAGTCCGTATGTCAGTTCGACAGGCACGGGATTCAGATCAATGCCGCCGACCTGCTGGAAATATGTGAACTGGCTTATCTCCATTCCGTCAACCCATACTTCCCATCCCAGTCCCCATGCGCCGAGAGTGGGACTTTCCCAGTCGTCCTCGACGAATCTGATGTCATGGTCCTTTGCATGGATACCGATCGCGGCGAGACTTTCAAGATAAAGCTCCTGCGCTTTCTCAGGGCTCGGTTTGACAAGCACCTGAAGCTGATAGAACCTCTGCATCCTGTTCGGGCTTTCGCCGTAGCGGCCGTCTGTAGGCCTTCTTGACGGCTGAACATAGACCGAGCTTATGTTCTCCGGGTTCAAAGCATAGAAAAAAGTGGCGGGATGGAATGTTCCGGCACCCATTTCAAGGTCCCACGGCTGAACAAGAGCGCATCCTCTTTCCATCCAGAATTTCTGCAGTCTGTAGATCATGTCCTGAAAGGTCAGTCCCTTCATTTTTACCCCCTCAAAAAAGTAGCGGAAGACTATATCATAATAAGAAATCAAGTCAAAGGTTTAGAGGGGAAAATATTATTGGTTGATGCCGATCTGTTTTTTAATTTTCAGTGCCGGAATAATGATCTTAGGTTTGCTCAATTTGAAATTCTG
>JAKLDO010000012.1 GCA_022703485.1 bacterium | reverse complement strand
GCTTATCTTATTTTAGGCAGATTCGACTTCTCAAGAATTAACAGATTCTGCCAACCCACTCATTTTTAGAAGGAACCGTTGTTTCTGTTTTCATACCCGAATGGGCCATACTTCTCACTGAAATAATAAACGATTCTTGTTCTTACAGTTACTTCAATTTTTTCTATTGCATCCATTAGAAGAAGTCTCAACTCTCGGTCAAAAGTGTATCTTCTCCATATCATTTCTATTGAAGTTTGTGGCATAAATGTGTCGTCAGAGTTTAAAAACGGATACCAGTATCCACTTAACCGGTAATAGTTGACCTGTTTCAATCTTTTAATGAGCTTTGTTTTATCTGCAGAAAGTCCTCTTGAAAGAAGATAGACTGCTTGGTTTTCAAATGAAAGATGAGGTTTAGAATATTTCATACTAAACCTTTTAAAAAGAAAAAACCCCCTAAAGTGTGCATGCATTTCTGCAGAGGCATAGGGGGTATGCTGACGCCGTTTATATTTCTATTTTCCTGATATGTCAAGCATTTTTTTCTATTTTTTTCTATTTTCTTCCATTTTTTTACATTCATCTCTCAATCTCCTTCAACTTTTCAGCCATTTTTGCTCTCACTTGAGCAAGTTCCTTTTCGAGCTGGTCTATTTCAAGTTGTACTGAGTCAATATCAATTTCCTCTTCTTCTTCAAAGGTATCGACATATCGGGGAATGTTCAGGTTGAAGTCGTTTTCCTTTATTTCTTCAAATTGTGCGAGATATGAATATTTTTCAATGACCTCTCTGTTTTTATATGTTTTTACTATCTTCTCAAGGTGTTCTTCTGATAGTGTGTTCTGGTTCTTTCCCTGAATAAAGTCTCTGCTTGCATCAATAAAAAGAACATCCTTTCTTGAATAATTCTTTCCGCCTTTTTCCCGGCTGTTATCAAAAACGAGGATCGCCACAGGGATGTTGGTCGTCTGGAAAAGATTGCCCGGGAGTCCTATCACTGCATCAAGAATGTTATCTTCAATAAGTTTCTGTCTTATTCTCCCTTCAGCAGCTCCGCGGAAAAGAACTCCGTGAGGAACAACAACTGAAACCCTTCCTTCCTTTTCAAGCGCTGTTTCAATCATGTGGGTGATAAATGCCCAGTCTCCTTTACTTTTAGGCGGAACTCCCCGCCAGAATCTGTTATACTTATCACTTTCCGCATTTTCTGAACCCCATTTATCCAGAGAAAACGGAGGATTGGCAACAACACAGTTGAATTTCATGAGACGGTCATTTTCAACAAGCACCGGACTGTTCAAAGTATCGCACCATTCAATTCTCGCACTGTCAAAGCTGTGAAGAAACATATTCATTCTGCACAAAGCCCATGTGCTGCCGTTTGATTCCTGCCCGAAAAGAGCAAAATTACGGTCGCCGACCTGTCTTGCCGCCTGAATCAACAGACCTCCCGAACCGCAGGCAGGATCACAAATTCTGTCACCAGGTTTTGGTGAAGCAAGACGGGCAACAAGTTCGCTTACTTTAAGGGGTGTGAAGAATTCTCCTGCTTTTTTGCCTGAATCGGCCGCGAACCTTTCTATAAGATATATGTATGTGTTTCCGATCACATCTTCTGAAACTCTGCTCGGTTTCATATCAAGTTGCGGTTTATTGAAATCTTCAAGAAAAGTTTTAAGACGACGGTTCCTGTCCTTTGATTTTCCAAGATTGGATTCACTGTTGAAGTCAATATTCCTGAAAACTCCTTCAAGTTTTGATTTATTGGATTCTTCAATGTTATCAAGAACTATGTTGATCAGTTCGCCTATATTGTCACTGCTTCTTCTTTCATAAAGACTGTAGAAATTGGCAGGGAACCTATCAAGAATAGTGTCAATGCCCGTTTTCGGATCTGTTTCCTTAATTTTCACTTCAGGAAGAATGAACCTTTCCCTTTCGAGTTTTCTTTTGATTCTTTCATCATCACCACCATACTGCTTTTTGTATTCATCATAGTGATCGTTCCAGACATCGGATATATATTTAAGGAATAACATCACAAGAATGTAATCCATATACTGTGAAGGGTTTACAACTCCCCGGAAAGTGTCACATGCCGCCCACGCCGCATTGTTTATATCCTTCTGTTCGATTTTTGTACTCATGCTTATTCTCCTTTTGATGTTTTTATTAATAATTTCAATATGTAATCATTTCTTAACTCTGCAATTTCTGATAATATCCGATGTTCTTTTTCTGCCAATTCCGATATTTCAACAATCATCTTCTGTGTTTTCAAGTCGGGAACAGAAACAGAAAGTTCGGCAAGTTCTGAAGCCCTTATCATTCCGCCGTGAGTGCCTGACAATCGTGATTGTAAAAACTTCTGAGATTCCGGCTGATTGATGAACCATTTCAGATATTCTGGGAAAATTTTGTTCCGATCTTTAGCTCTGATTTTTAAAAGAGGAGCGGAAACCACAGTGTTTTCAATCTCTTCTAATAAAATTGATGCTGTACAGTTAATTCCTCTTGATCTGAAAACAAGATCTCCCTTTTTCGCAAGATGATGATCTTTGAGAATTTCCATATCTATTTTTATCAGTTCGTGACAGTCAACAATGTTATCAGAAGTCAGATCTTTCATCTGAATAACCCTTACATTTCCCGAATCAGAATATTCGAGACGACCTCTAAATGAGAAGCCTGTCTGAATATCTGCCAGATTTTTCAGCATCGTTTCCAAAAAAAACCTCCGCAATGCAAAAACGACATTACAGAGACATTTGTACTCGAAAAATTTGATTTGTCAAGAAATTTTATGCAAAAAAGTCGTTACTGCAAGAATTTATTTATTCTTTCTTTTTAGAAATTATCTTCTCACCGATATTCTCGAATTCAAGTCCGGCAGGTGTCTTTCCGTAGAATGAAACGAAGAACCCCCCTTTGTCGCCGCATTCGCTTACAAGAGGTTCTATCGGGATCTCTCCGAGGATCTCGGTATTATGGTCATCCGCCATCCTTTTTATGTTGCCGGGATTGAAGATATAGCTTTTTTCGTTGCAGTGCGGACAGACGAAATGGCTCATGTTCACAACTATTCCGAGGTTCCTGAACCCGAGATTTTCCGCAAATGAAAGCGATTTGCGCACATCGCTTATTGCAACTTCCTGAGGAGTCGTGACAATGAGAGATTCAGCCCTGCCGTTAAGGAACTGCGCCACAGTCAGAGGTTCATCGCCTGTTCCGGGAGGAGAATCTATAATTAGAAAATCAAGTTCACCCCACTGGACATCGCAGAAGAACTGCTTTATTGCTGAGGTTTTCATCGGACCTCGCCAGATGACGGGATTGTCAACCGAATCAAGAACAAGCCCGATACTGACGGCGTGGAACGAATCGGTTATTTTAACGGGCATTATTTTCCCGGATCTGTCAGAATCAAGCCGCCTGTTCTCGATGCCGAGCAGTTTAGGAATGCTCGGACCGTGAAAATCGACATCCATTACACCGATATTCTTTCCCTGTGATGCAAGATAATAGGCGAGGTTGACAGCGACACTGCTTTTTCCGACGCCTCCCTTTCCGCTCATGACGACAATTATTCTCTTTATCTTTGAAACAGCCTCGCTGAACCGTTTCTCCTCATCCTTGTTTGAAAATATTGAAAAAGCCATGACCCCTCCGCAATTACTCAATTACACAGGAAGACTACATCCCGTTCGACCGGATTTCAAGCAAAAAATTGTTAAGTAATTAAGTTTTCAGTTAGTTGACTTAAAATTTATTAAGGGTTAAGGTGTGTGGCTTTTTATTGTTCGGGAGTGTCATGGACATAATTCTTAAAAATGTGTCAAGGTCGTATCAGGGATATGACGGCTCAAAGGTCGAAGTTATAAAAGATCTTTCCATTGAAATGAAAAAAGGCTCGGTCCTCCGTTTAAAAGGTCCTAGCGGAAGCGGAAAGACGACGCTTATGAACATGATATCGGGATTGATACTGCCCGATTCGGGAAGTGTCACAGTTAACGGTGTTGAAATAAGCGGTCTTCATGAAAGTGCCAGAGATTCGTTCAGGGCAGGCAATATCGGGTACATTTTCCAGACATTCAACCTTCTTTCACCTTTTTCGGTGATAGAAAATGTCTATGCTCCGCTCGCTTTCGCAGGTAAGCTCCCTGAGAATTACAGACAGAAAGCGCTTGACATCCTGAATGAAGTGGGTCTGACAGGTCTTGAGAACAGACGGCCGTACCATCTTTCGGTAGGACAGAGGCAGAGAGTGTCAGTTGCAAGAGTGCTTTTCCTGAAACCGGCCGTGATACTTGCAGACGAACCTACGGCAAGTCTTGATGCCGTATCGGCAAAAACAGTGTATGATTCAATAAGTAAATGCAGAGATAACGGCTCTACAATAGTGCTGGCATCCCATGACACGACATTTGACGGTCTGACAGCCGATGCGGTGCTGGACCTTGAAACAGGGAGGGTGTCATGAGGACGGCGTTCATCCTTAAAGCAGTGTTCCACAATATGAAACACAGGTCAGGAACGGTTGCGATCTCAGTCTGTGCTATCGCAGCGGCTTTCATATTCCTCAGCGCGATAGGCAGTATATCTTTCGGTCTCGCCTCCGCAGCTGTGAACAGTTCTCTTCAGTTCCCGCTTGTCGTCGGACCTGCCGGATCAAGCGACACGCAGATTGTGATGTCGACGATATTCAATATTGACAAGCCCGCAGGTACACTGGACTATGAAATATACGAAAAACTGAAGGCGGATCAAAGAGTCGTTGCGGCATTTCCGGTCGCAAGGGCTGACAGCTACATGGGGATCCCTATCACAGGTGTCAGCAGTGACCTGATAAATGAGATAAGTAAAGAGCTCATACTTAAGCACGGCGATGTTGATGCGAAAGACATTCTGAGCGACAAAGACCTCCATAGAGCCGTGATCGGTTTTAAAGTAGCTGAAAAATATGAACTGAGGACCGGTGACAGGTTTGCCGGAAGTCACGGGCATGTCGGTGATGAGGATTCTGAGGATCATGCGGATTTTGAGTATTATGTCGCGGCGGTGATGGCTCCGGTCAACGGCCCCGAGGATTTTTCAATATATGTAAACTACAAAGCTGTATGGAAAGTCCATGAACATCATGGAGAGCACGAAGCAGAGCACGGACACGAAGCAGAGAACGGGCATGAAAATGAAGATCATAAAGGTTGCGCCAATTACGAACTTCATCACGGTGCTCAGAAAGAAGAGTCCGGTCATGGAGCTGAAAGCGAACACGGAACCCTTTCCGCAGTACTTGTGAAAACTGTCAACCCTATTGCAACTGCTGAACTTGAAAGGGAATATTCTGCAGGAACAGGATCAACGGCGACAGATACCGGAAAAACAGTGAGACGGATAGTACAGTATATGAACAAGGCTGAATCTGCGGCAGGGCTTTTCAGCTATGCGACGCTTATGATAGTGCTTGCGATGGTCTTTGTGACCATACTCATGGCTGTCAATGAAAGAAAAAAAGAGATGGCTCTTATGCGGACTCTCGGCATAGGAAGGATGGCGATATCAATGACAGTGATGATAGAGACAGTTCTGGTGACGATTGCCGGGATATTGTCAGGTATACTGATAGGTCACGGAGTTCTCTGGTATCTGAAACCGTTAATAGATTTTTCTCTCGGGATAGATATTGAACCATTCATTTTCACATCGGTTGAGATCAAAGGCATAGCAATAACTTTGATAACCGGACAGATCCTCGCTTTTTTTGCAATGATAAGGATATATAACATGAACATAATTGAAGAGGTAGCCAGAGACTGACATGTCAAAGAAAAAGAAACTCATCATCAAACTTTCAATCCTTGCTCTGGCGGTTCTTGTTACCGTAATATATGAGCTCAGACCTGAAAAAGATATGTCAGAAAAGCTCCTTCCTGAGAAATATCAGGGTCGTGATGCCATATCGGAAATGGGCGACATTTCCAAAAGCGAGCCTGTAAAAGAGACCGCTGAAGCTCAAAAGACAGTTCCAATAGATAACAAGGATGATGCGGAACAGGCAGATGATGATAAAAAAGAACCCGTAAAAGCATCGGAAAAGTTTAAGAAAGCAAATGAATCGATATCTGACAGTTATCAGAAGCACGGAGAGAAAGTAGTTCTTAAAGCGGCAGATAAACTGAACGAAAAAGAGAAGAAACACGGCAGTTATGATATTGTGGAACCCGATTTCTCAAGGCTTCATCCTCTCACATTCGGAGGACTCAAGAAGGTCTACACATATTTCAGGATAAAGGAATCCCTTCCTGCAGAAGTTGTTGAAAAACTGAATGGAGCCGCTGTTGTAATGACGGGGGCTGTAATGCCGGTCGATAAAATACCGGAGGATGGCAATTTTTCCGCATTCTGGCTTTCCAATCCGAGCATTGTCCTTGCCGGCTGCGTGTTCTGCAATCCACCAACCCTTGCAGATGTAGTGTATGTCTATAAAGATAGGGGTGAGACCCCGTTCAAAGTCGAACGGGAGAAGCTGTTCAAACAGGTAGTTCTTGTGAGAGTCATCGGGAGACTTTTTTTCGGACCTGAAAAAAGGGGCGACCAGACTTTCCTTTTCAGTATTCTGGTGACAGATGTTGAGCTTTTAAACTGATGTTTTTAAGTGATATTATCCTGAAATAACTGGATAAAAAAGTTCGGACGGATTTTTGCTTTATAGCGTGTGCGTTAAAAAAATGTTCTTTATACATTTGACTTTAGTGATCGTTTTTACTATGTTACCGGAGTTTGGAAATTTATAGTTGAATTTGCTGTGTGATTTTATAAATGGAGGAGATTTTGAAAGTATTTAAAGTTTACTTTCTTGCTCTTTTGCTCATTTTCATGGTCCCTGTGTTAGCTGAAGACGCAGCTGAAGAGACTGAGGGGACGGAAGAAGCTGTTTCAGAGGAAGCGGCGCCGGGCGGTGAAGAGGTAAAGAAAGAGGAAGCTGAAAAGAAAGAAGAAGCCAAAGAGGAAGCTGAGAAAGAGGCTGAACAAAAGCCTGAAGAAGCTGTGAAAGCTCCTGCTGAGGAAGCCAAGGTCGAGGAACAGAAACCAGCTGAACCTGCTCAGGCTGCTGAACAGAAACCAGCTGAACCGGCACCTATGGCTGAAGTTAAAGCTGACGAGCCGAAAGTAACAGCCAAGGTTGAAAGTGAGGGCGAAGGAGAAGCTGATAAAAAAGATGACAAAGAAAAGAGCGATAAAAAGTTCAATGTCAGCGTTTCTACAGGTATTTCGCACGGACTTGCGAAGGAAAGAAAAAGTTTCGGATATAATTTGAACCTTGGAGCATCCTATACCTTCCCGTGGAAAATGAGCTTCGGTGCTGATGTGGGATTAAATGCAGGGTACAGGTATGATATGGATCTGGCAGGTCCAATGGAAGAGGACGGTTCCGTAACAAACAAGAAAGTGAACTCAGGAGTGTTTGACGGTACACCGTTGAATCTGGCTCTTTCACAGCCTTTCAAGCTTTTCTGGGAAATGGGCGGAAATGCAGGGATATCTGTTGCACTTCCTTTTACATCTACTGAATTATGGGAACAGTATAAAATATACACTATACTTTCTGCGAACTTAGGTGTAAAGAGATCTTTCAAAGTTGCAAAAGAAACATCTCTAAGTGTCGGATTGAATTTCAACTATTCTAAAACTTTTGCAGAAGAAGGATATGCATGGGATGATTATTCGAATGAAATGCTGGATGTCGTGAATGAACATATGTTCAGTCTCGGAGCAGGACTGTCTCTCGGATACAAGAGTCTTACGATTTCTGTAAAAGGAGGTTCTCTGATAGGAAGGAATTATCAGCTTGATTATGATGAGAATACTGACTGGGAAAGTAGTATGGCAAATGATGAATGGTATTATCTGTTTACATTCGGGGCTTCCCTTTCATATGTTTACAAGGATTGGAATTTCAATCTCGGCGTGACCACAAATGCGCCTGAGTACAGCAACGGTAATTATTCGTATAATTCTTTTGAAGGTGATCCTGAGGTGAAGAACGGAGATGCAAACTATCCGTTTAAACCCAAATTTACAGTAGTTTATGCTAACATTGGCTATTCATACAGTTTCTAATTTAAGGAGGTTTTATTATGAACTGGTTTAAAAGAGCATTTTCACTGCTTGCAGCTCTTATTGTTGTCATGATCGCAGTATCATGTACGACAGAAAGAGACGCAGTGGACAAATCACCCGAGCTCTCTCTGGACAAAAGGTTGTTCGAAGGAGAGTTCTTTCTCCGTCAGACCATTGTGGATCTTCCCTATACCGCAGATTATGCGTTCATAGGCGAGTCGAACGATGGAAAGATAGTTAAGTGGAAAATTACAGAGAACTGGCTTATCGGTTACAGCGTTTGGGATAATCTTACAGCTGTAGACACAAATGAGAACATTGATGTCAATGAAACACCGATTGTTTCTTTCCCGATTGCAATGCATTATGACATCGTTCCTTCTGAAAACCCGACAACCGGAGAAGCTCTTCCGGTACTTGGTATTAATCAGGATAGACCATGGAATGAAAGGCGTTACTTTGCACTTGCTGTAGATACTTTCACTGGCACAAGCAATTTTGAGCTCAAGTATCTTACTATGACTATAGAATGGGGTGCTCCATTCTACAGATATGGAATTACAGTCGGTAAAGACTGGGAATTCTATGCTCATGACGGCACATTTATAACTCCCAAGAAATACCGTGAGTATACTGCAATTGCGGACGATAAAGAAAGGACCGCAAAAGAAGTGCAGTGGTTCCAGTTTACATCTACGGAATATCTTGCTCCCCGCAATGACTGGGAAAATGTTTACACTATGGAAGATGTAGAAGAATTTGTGGGTACTGAGCCTGCCGGCGTTACTTATCGTTTCGTTTTCTCAAAAGTTAACAGAGATGTTGTTGGAAAAAGAGATTATGATCTTGCAACAAGATCGTTCCTCTGGAAGAAGGGTTCAAAGGATAACGGCTTCAGACCTCTTGAGTTCCAGGACGAACTTTTCAGGGAATATGGATATTTCACGAATAAATTCAAAGGATATGACAATTATCACGGATACAAAGATGATAATTACCACATTCTTGCCAACTACTTCAATGTGGCATGGGCAGATGCGGAAAAGAATTGGAATTTCAAGTGCGGTAAAGATGAAGATTTCAATACCTGTCTGAAAAAAGTTAAATATCAGCAGAAACTTGTATTTATGTCTTCACCCAAGACGCCGCTTCGTATCATTCCTATTAACTGTTCAATTACAAAGGATTTCAACCATGCAATGCTTGCCGCAAGGTATGCAGCAATGAATCCAGGAAGTGATACCCGTAAGTTCGAAAAATGGTATGTTGAAAATTACAAGAACGATTTCTTCAAGGAAGTCAACGGTGTTACTGTCCGTGACCAGTACTGGTATCTTGGCGATCTTTCCAAGGTTGACTGGAAATCAAAGTGTTTTGTGCCTGAAACACATGCATGGATTCAGAAGTGGGATGGTTCCTTCATTGATGAAAATGAGGACGGTTCTGCAAATTCTGAGATCGCAGAAGTTATGGAAGAATACAAAAATGATATGGTTGTAATGGTTCAGAACCCTGTTGAAGCGTTTATTCCTGCAAGAGACGGAAAATCGCTTTACGGTTATAACAACTATTTCAATTACTCTTCTGACAGTCGTGAAAATGCTGTAAAGATATGCGTTGAACCTGAAGAGGCGGCTCTTTACAAAGAAGATAAGGCTATGACATTTGAGACCTGCTACACCAACAATGCAGAAGCAACAGCTCTTTATGTTAATGAAGCAGGTAACGCAGAATGGAGAGGCGACCGCTGGGATTGCAAGATATTCAGCGAAAACGAAGAATGCCCTGAAGGTCTTGTAGAAGCCAAAGCAGCTTGTGTTCTCACAGAAGAAAGAACCTGTGATGTTGAGGATGGACAGCCTGTGCTCAGACACAAGTATGATAATGGAAACCAGTTCGGTGCGCTTATAAACTGGGTTGATAAACCGACAGAATACGGTATTCTCGGTGTTTCTCAGTGGAATGTGAACCCTGAGACAGGTATGTCTCTCGGCGGCGGATCCAATATAGCCGGTTCAGTTCTTGCATGGGCGACCAGCAGAGCAGTTGAAATGGCAAGAATGATCATTGACAAAGATGATCCTGCCGCATGGGATTTTGAAGATCTTCTCAATCCCGATTATGAAAAATACCCTGAAGTCGCATGGAACAATAAACCTGCTACATATCAGCCTAAATCGGTTTCTACGAATCTCAGAAATAACAGCATGAGAATGATAAATAAGCCGATGGCTACCCTCAATCCGAACCTTCCTCTTGAAATGCAGAAAGGAGCTCTTGAGGAGTATGTTGACATGTTCCAGGCAAAATCTCAGAAATATGATACCTTTAAATTCGGTGCTATAAAAGGAACAAAGTGGGAAACAGAGATGGTTCCCTATTCTATTAAGAGAGCGCTTTATCCATGGTCGGATCCTGCAGACAGTCCTTCATACTCAGACGCAGAAAAAGAGATCATGGAACCGTGGTACGGCGGTCCTGCTCTTATGGAAGCTCAGATGCTCAGATGGATGGATGCAAAAGCTCTTGACTTTGACTATGATGAAAGCTTCCTCGATGGAACGATCATTAACTTTATAAAAGCTAAACAGCTTGCACTCCGTGAAGAGATCACTAACTGGAATGATGGCAAGACCGGTTCGGAAAAATATGAAAAAGCTCTTATCTATTCGATCTATGATGAGCTTGAAAAACTTATGTACAAAGGTGTCGCTCAGCACGAAATGGGTCACACTGTTGGTCTCAGGCACAATTTCGCCGGTTCTACGGATATCAATAATTACGGTGACGAGTACTATGCTACAAGGAACTATCCGACAATGATGGAAGGTGTTGAGAAGCTTGTCAGGGAAGAAGCTGCAAAAGCTGACTACGATCCTACCACTATCGGTACAAAAGTTTATAAATATAAGAAATCTTTCGGTTCCGACATCGGTTACTATACATACAACTCTGTCATGGATTACCAGAGAGAGGCGTATATTCATGCTAACGGTCTTGGAAAATATGACAAAGCGGCTCTTAAACTTGTTTACGGCCGTTCGATAGAGCAGTACATGGTCGAAGGCGGAAAAGACTACGGTCTTATAGTTTTCGAAGGTGATGCGAATGACCCGAACCCTGAGCTTGTAAACGGGCTTAGAGATCCGAGATATCCTGATTATGTAAAGTACAACTCTCCTTTCATCGGTGACGACGGTAAACTCATAAAGGTTCAAAAACCGAGAGAAACCGTTGAATATTATGAAAATGGTGAAAAAGTCATCAGGATGATCCCGAGGTTCCAGAGAACACTCCTTGGCAACATAATGACAAATGAAGACGGTTCTTACAAATTCAAACATGACTGCGACGGTGCAGATCCTGATCAGTACTACTGCGAAGGAAATACAACCTATCTTGTAAATGACGGTAGTCACTATGAGTATGTTTTTGTATCTGATGAAAAGTCTTATGACGAGCCGAAAGCGAATACTTTCGACGGCGGATACCTTGCAACAGATATAGTAAGACAGATGGTCGACATGGAAGATATGTTCTACTACCTCAGATTCTTCAGAAGAGGTAACCCGAAGTTCAGAGAGTTCCGCGGCAGAACTTCAATGAAGATGATACACGATTCACTGTTCAAACAGTATAAGTTCGTTCACTTCCTTCTCGACTACAACTTCTATGCTTACGGCAAGTGGTTCCCGCATGTTCCGCTCTGGAATTCAGAGGACGGCTGTTCTACGATGACCATCCCGGTAGGCGAGACAGAGGATTCCTTTGTTCTTGTTGACGACCATCTTTGCAAAGAGCATTCAAAAGCTCTTCTTGGCGAAGAGTACTGGATCGATGCAAATGATAAACTCAGAGGTATGACACCGATGGGTCTTGGCGACCATGCCCTCGCAGGTATGGAAGGTGTTAATTACCTTCTTTTTGAGAGCATCTATAAGCCTTCAGCAGGTGAGTACATGAAGGTTGATAATGATGTTACAGCTGCAAATAAACTTTATAATCCGACAGATCCTGATGGTCAGACATATTACTATCAGTCGACAGACAACTACATTGACGGTATAAGCTCCGATCCTGATCCTTTCGGAATTCCTAAGAGTGCATTCATAAAAGTTCCTGCAAGCATGGGTCGTTACCACAGAGACCGTTATGACATTCAGGACAACCCCGGTATCTACTATGATAAGGTCATCAGAAGAGGATTTGCTGAAGAGAAGATGGTTTCGCTCTTCACACTTTCCAATTCCGGATGGTTTGACGGCAAATACAGAAGGGAAAGCAGAGCTAACAGCCTTTATCAGCTGATGCCAGGACTTGAAAATGTTGTGTTCAATGTTCTTTCTGATATTGCAACAGAAGAATCCGTAATGACATTCTCTCCGTACTGTGTTGATGCGACCATCGGCGGTTCTGTTGTAAAAGCACAGCTTCCTGCAAATGTTCTTACCAATTTCGGTGCAGTTCCTTCATTCTGGCCGCAGGCTTCCACACTTCAGGGTTCCTATGAACCTGTTATCAATCTGTGTTCTATGGTAAGCGAAGCTAAACCGGGAAGATATGTTCCTGTACATGCAGGCTGGATCTATTTTGATAAGATGTGGCCGAATTACTGGGCTATGGGTAATATGGCTAATATTTCTGCAGATACATCAGTTCTCAGAAGATGGATAACAAATGTGATTCCGGCGTATGAAATAAGCCTTTACCCGATTCCTGATGTTAATGAAGAGCAGTTCCTCAGCCAGGATGAGAATGTTTACTACAGAGCGAGTATTCCTGTCGGCGCAATGGACAATGCGGATTCATTCAGCTACAGAGGATGGAGAAAATGCAGAGAAGAGAGGCTTGCTGACGGTCTTGAAGACCTTTCTCCGTGCCTTGTAGATGCAAAATGGCCGGATTGGTATCTCACAGAAGTTGTCATAAAGGCACATCCGGACTGGACAACCGCTGAGGTTACAGCAGAGGTTGCAAGGATCAATGCTGACGGCGAAAATGTAAGATTTGCGACAATAGATGATTTCAAGAAATTCCTTGGCGACAAATATGCAAGGTACGCACCTTCATACAGAGTTGTAAGAGATGCGAAGATACTCAAGGAACAGGAAGTGTTTGACGCATCATTAGGTTCAGCTGAAGCTTTCAGCAGACTGGTAATAATGGAAACTACACTTGATCAGCTCAATTCATTCGTAATTGATCAGTTCGGTACAGCTGTATTCTATGTTCAGCGCGACTGATCGGATCTGAGAAAGAATTTTTAAGGGGCCTCCGGGCCCCTTTTTTTTTACTGAAATCAATAGATTATCTGAAAGAAAAACGACATGACACCTGAGTACAAAAAAAGCACATAACTTCTTGACAGAATAGCGGATTTCTGGTATTAACAAATAGTTTATTTGGTTATTTACAAGTACATACGGGTAATGATAATGAAAAAATTGCTTTTCCTGCTGATAACGGCTGTTCTTTGTCTGGAATTAAATTCATCTCCTCTGTCTGAAACAATAGGCGCACCGGGAACGACCAACCCGTATTCAGCAAGAGTTTTTGCCCAGGGTGCCGAGGTTACATATTTCAATCCTGCACTGCTTACTCTCATGGAAAGAAGATTCTCCCTTAATTTTTTCTATGCTTATCAGAATCTTGATATTTCCCTGATGGATAAACCGGCTGGGACTGATGTGGTCGGGAATGTTGATGACGGAACAGGTATATACGGTGCTACTCAGGAAGGACTTGAATCTCTTGAGACAAATCTTCCTTACAAGACAAGACCGTCAGCCGATCTTGATGAAAGAGGCGGAGATTCAACAAAAAGCGGCGAGTTATATGGTGCTCTGGGACTGGTTTTTCCGATCTGGAAAGATTACATCGCACTTGGTTTTTACGGATTGATCCCGATAACAAATCTGATGAAACAGAACTCGTTCTTTTCAGATGAAAGGGAGTCAAATTTCTCCAATTCACTTCATTATGAACTTTATGATGACAGAATGAGCTCTTTTAATCTGTCGCTTGCTCTTTCAGGCGGATACAAATGGGTTTATGCAGGTGTCGGGGTTACTGCTTCAGCGGAAGCGGTCGTCAATTCAACAGTTTTCACTCCTGATGCCGGAAAGAACGAGAACAAGATCCATGCGGATACATCAATAAAAGCGAAGTTCATGCCTCATTTCGGACTTATTATCAAGCCGTGGGGGCCTATACAGGTAGGTTTTACAGCACATCTTCCTACAAAAACTGACATCGATGTCAGGAACAAAATAACATTCTGGTACATTGACAGAGAGAAAGAGGCTGAGATCAATACAAACAATCTTGAGGTGGCGTACAGCTATAAACCTCTTCAGCTTGCTCCGTCGATAGCGCTCGTTGACTGGAAAATAGCGCAGGACCTTAAATTCAATCTCGGTTTCACGGCAATATGGAGACAATGGTCGAAATACATTAACAGATACAACGAGAACCCTGAAGACAGCGTGTATTGGGACAGAACTATCATCAATGAAGATGAAGACGGCAACATTATCAGTCGCGGAGGCTGGAAGTATGAGACTGTCGATTCAATGAAATGGAAGGACACCTGGGAATTCATTCTCGGTACTTCATTTGAATATAAGGCGATAAAAACGGGTGTTGATCTCGGTTATTTCATGTCACCTGTTCCTGATCAGACGGGTAGAACAAATTATGTTGATAATAATAAAGTCAGTATCGGAGCCGGTTTCAGCTACACATGGAACATAAAAGATGTGAAACTTGAGACAGGTGTGAATTTTCAGGCACAGATAATGATCGAGCGCAAAACTGTTAAGGAGGAGGGTGAGCCCAATTCGCTCGGTAAAGATGGAAAGGTTGTTGATGAATTCCCGGATTCTGTCTGTGACGAGTTCAATCCGGATGAAAACTGTAACGGCGAAACAATGCCTGAATCAGCAGGTTTTCAGACAAATAACCCCGGTTATCCCGGATATACAAGTTCAGGACAGATATTTTCGGGCGGAATATGGTTCAGTTTATTTTTCTGATATAGATCTTTTTTAAGGAGCAGGTCATGAAAAAATTATTTGCACTCGTTGCGGCTTTTTCAATGGTGTTCTTTATTTCCTGCGGGGATAATTCGGAGACTGTTGAAAATGACGATAATGTCAAAGTGGACGACAATCAGGATAACGATGATGAAACTGTCAGTGATAATGCTGCTGATGAAACAGAGGATATGGATGAAATTGCAGAGGAAGCTGACAACGAAACTCCTGATGAAGCCGAAGATGATGTCCAGATCACAGATGATGACGGAGTTATAACCGAAACATGCTCCACAGAAGGCGATACAAGGATAGGTGTTACGGTATGCGGCTCGACAGGCAAAGGGAAACTTTATCAGAACTGTACCGGCGGTGTATGGGTGGATTCAGCAAAATGCACATGTGATCCGGGAAGCTATCCTGAAGTCTGCGGCGAATATGCCCAGAAAATGTGGTTCACTGCCGCATCCAAAGTTGCAACGATCAATATGGCTGAAGCCTGGACAAGAACATATTTCTATGTTGTTCAGGAACAGGAGCAGGATAAGATCCACATAAAGGCAAAAATATGCAACATAAAAATTGACAATACGAAAAGTTATCTCCTTGAAATGCAAATGCCTCAGAGTTTTGCAGATGCATTACCGCTACTTCCGAAAGAATCGACACTTGTTGATAATGGCGACGGTACATATGGGTTTACTCAGGATACATCTTGGGAGATTCGGTCAATAGATCCGGCTTGTTACGGCGATAAGCCCGGAGATTATGTGCTTCCGAACAAAGAAACTGATCCATGTGTTCAGGACTGGGACAAAGACGGAATTCCTGGATTGTATGTGAAAACAGCCGGAACAATGTCAGGATATGTGCATATCGTTGAGAAATCATCTTCGAAATTTGAGAACGGATGGTTTGCTGCGGATGGACAGACCGCTGGTGGCGATATAATCTGGACAGACGAACAGAAAGTTTTGCAAGCTTCTAGCGGTTCTCTGGAAATGGGTGCTGAAAATCAATTGAAAGCAACTTCTGATGAGTTTGATGGTTCCGCTAATTTCTTTGAACAGTTTAAGATCCCTGACGGTAGTGACTGTAATTATGTTGTAACGAACGCTGGAACCATCTTCAACCCTGATCCAGTGAATATAGACGACTAGTTTCCCGTAAATTTTCAAGCAATAAATAATCAATAGTATTGATTTGTATCTGGAAAAATGCTATTCTCTGCAAAGAACATCTGTTAAATGTATGTTTATTTGTTGTTAGGCATAATTGTTTTGACAATCATATGTGTGGAGAGTCGCATGAGCATCGGCAGGCGGATAAAAGAGGTTAGAAGGATCCTTAATCTAAAACAGAAGGATATGGCTGAAAGTATGAGGATTTCACAGGGTTATCTTTGCGGAATAGAATCGGAAGAGAAACAGGCCAATGCCAGTGTCATATTCACGCTTCTTAACAGATTCAATGTGAACCCTGTTTGGCTTGATGAAGGAAAAGGGGAAGTGTTTTCCGGAAACAGCAGCTGTGTTTTCATTAAGTCTGTAGAAGTTGCTGAAAGTCCGCAGGGCAGCGGGTATCCGATGCCGAAAGAGATTATAGAGGTTCAGCTGAACATGCCCAGTGACAATCTCATGATGTATCAGGTAGTTTCTGATAATATGAGCCCTACGCTTGAAAAAGGTGATATCGTAATGATAGACAGATCTGACAGAAATGTGGAAAATGAAGGAATTTATCTTTTCAGGAGCGACGACAGAAAGTTTATCAGAAGGCTCCTTCTTAAACCTGAAAAACATCTTGCCAACGATAATTCAAAGTTCATATACGGATCTATCTTTCTGGATAGTTCAATCGACTGTATCGGCAGGGTCGTCTGGTTCTGCAGAAAACTGTAGGTTGCATCTTGACAAATTAGCAGAAGCTAACTATATTCCCATAGGGTAATTTTTGAGGAATTGAGAATGCTTCTGTCTGAAGCCAGATGTGACTGCCTGTGGGTTATCAAATCCATTGAAGCAGGAATGCGCCTTTTTAACAGACTCGCTTCGATGGGTATCTGCGAGGGTACTGTGATAAAAGTCATCAGAAACAGTCCGGGAGGTCCGGTAATAATAGAGGCCGGCGGAAGCAGGTTTGCGATCGGGAGAGGTATGGCAATTAAAATTGTTGTCGAAAAGGCTGTTTGATGAAAAACATGAAAATAGCAATAGCAGGCAATCCTAATGTAGGGAAAAGTACTCTTTTCAATACGCTTACCGGAAGCGATCAGCATGTAGGCAATTACCCTGGTGTTACTGTCGAGAGAAAGATCGGTCATGTCAATTATGATGGTTATGCGATAACTGTTGTCGATCTTCCGGGAATATATTCCATGAATGCATTTTCTCCTGAAGAGATAGTGTCCAGACAGTTCATAGCACAGGAATCACCTGACCTTATAATAAACATTGTTGATGCATCAAACCTTGAGAAAAATCTATATCTTACTTTGCAGATACTCGAAATGAGAGTTCCTGTGATAATCTTTCTCAATATGATCGACTGTGCGAAAAAAGCCGGAGTCGATGTTTCGCCTGCCGTACTTGAACGGGAAGTGGAAACTCCTGTAATTCACGGCTCGGCAAAGGACCATCAATCAAAAGCCCGGCTTCTTGATAAATGTGTGGATGTATTTGAGAACAGGCCGAAACCCACAACAGTGCCTTATTCGGAGAATTTAAGAAAATACATCGGAGTGATAAAGGAGATACTTTCAGAAAAATATCCGGAATTTGCACATGACTGGATAGCGATAAGGCTCATAGAGGGGAGTTCTTCAGAGAGAGAGTCGGTTGATGATGAAACATTGAAAAGGGTAGATGCTGTCATTTCTGAAATATCTTCCATGTCAGGACACAGGATACATTCGATGATCATGGTGCAGGAAAGATATGCACTCATAAGGAATATCGTCCGTAAGATATGTTGCAGGAACGGGGTGTCGGCGGATGATCTTTCTTCAAGAATTGACAAAGTTCTTCTTCATGAAAGGTTTTCTCTGCCGATATTTTTTGCGACACTTTTTCTTATCTTCCAGTTTGTTTTTACAATAGGAGAGCCTTTTGAGAATGTTTTAGCATATGTGTTTGACAATATTGGTGTTTTTGCAGGGTCTTTTTTTCCTGACGGACCCTCTTTTTTTAAAGACCTCATTGTGAACGGAATAATAGGAGGGGTCGGAGGCATTCTTGTATTTGCACCTTATATTTTCTTTATATTCATGGCCATATCGGTACTCGAAGATTCCGGTTATATGTCAAGAGTTGCCGTAATAATGGATAAATGGATGGGAAGGATAGGGCTCAGCGGAAAAAGCTTCATGCCCATGGTTCTCGGTTTCGGATGCACAGTTCCAGCTATAATGGGTGCGAGAATAGTCGAGAACCGGCATGAGAGAATGGCGACAATAATGGTAATTCCTTTCATGAGCTGCGGGGCGAGACTTCCGGTATATCTGCTTATAATTTCCGCCTTCATTCCTTTTAAATTTCAGGCTTTGACACTGCTTCTTGTATATTTTACCGGCGTTCTTTTTGCAGTCGTTCTTGCCAAAATATTGAGACTGACCCTTTTTAAAGGCGAGGAGAACCCTCTTATAATAGAACTTCCTTCTTATTCAATGCCGTCTTTCCGCAACATACTGAGACTTACATGGGAAAGAGGCAGGCATTTTCTTGAAAAGGCGGGAACGATAATCCTTTTTGCCAGTATTATTCTGTGGGTTCTTAACACATATCCTGGCATTGACAGGTCAAAACATCCTGACTTGTCTGCAAATGTAGTTGCACAGATGCAGGCGGAAAATTCATTTGCAGGCAGGATAGGTCATTTTGTGGAGCCTGTTTTTAAAGTTTTTGATGCGGACTGGAAGATAGCAAGCTCGTTCATCGCAAGTATTGCTGCGAAAGAGCTTTTTGTTTCACAGATGTCCATATTGAACGCAATTGATGAAACTGGCGAAAATACTGACGCACTTCAAAGGAAATTCAAGGAGAACTATTCATTTCCGACAGCGCTTGCGGTCATTCTTTTTATACTTCTGTCAGCCCCGTGCATTGCAACTTTTGCCGCTGTGAGGTCTGAGACAAATTCATGGATATGGCCTTCTTTGCAGTATGCTGGAATGATATTGATCGCTTATATGACAGCTGTCGCGGGATATTTTATTTCCAGAATGTTCTTTTAGAGTGCTGTGAAGAATGCGTGGTAGCTGCTTCCGGCATTAAGTCCGTCTATTCCCTGTATATCGTCTGTTATGATGACGCCGTATGTCCTTCCTGAGACGAACGGAGCATCTGCCGTGAACCTTATGGCGCTGCCGTCTGCTTCAAGTGTGATGACTCCGGATACCTCTTCGCTTGTGACGGTATCGTAGACTGTGATAGATCCGAGAATGAAGGAGAGAGGATCAAGATCTTCACTGTAATATACATCAACATACTGCTCTCCTGCTCCTACCGGCAGGTCACTGCATAGCGGAACAGCAGGTCCGGTATCTCCTCCGATCGTAGCGAAATCTATTATCTGGTCTCCGCCCGCAAGGGAGTTCCCTGCTGTATCGGTAGCTGAGTCATAGACATTGAGAACAAAGTCATATTCGTCAATGAACTGTCCATTGTAAGGAGCAAATGTTGCAGTTGTGCCTTTCCGGTCGACCGAAATACATCCTTCAACCACGCCTGTCGCTTCAGGACTGTTGCATTCAAAAGGAATGAAGAATGTAACTTCAATTCCTTCCGCAACTGAAACAGGGTTCATCCTTTCGCTGAATACGATCTTCAGAGGATCATATATGCTGTCGATCGATTCTGAGTTGGCCGGATCTGTTGATATGATGGAGGGCTGAGTTGTTTCAACGCTGAAATATACAGGATCAGGAATACCGGTCAGGGCATTTCCTGCAACATCCTTAATGTCACTGGTAACTGTGACTTCATAAGGGCTAAGAGTGCTGAGAAGTCTGTCGTAAGGAATTACTGTTACAACGTTTCCGTCCACTCTGTAGTTGCAATTCATTTCAATGCCGTCCTTGTCTTTCAGCTTGACAGAATCAGGGAATATGGTGTCAGGATCAATATTCTCGTTGAAAAGCAGGTGTATCCTGGAATCTGACTTGATATCAGCTGCTCCGTCTGCCGAAACAGTGCCGAATGTTTCAGATTCAGCCTTTATGTCCTGTTCGTCAAGCTCAGGCGGTGTTGATTCAACTGTATAGTTATAGGTCACATCAGATGTAGCGCCGATATTATACAGGTTGGCTATCTTGCTGAAATATACTTTAAGACGGATGTTCGCTCCGGCTGGCATGAACTTGGCATCTCTTCCTCCCTCAACCGGCTGGAATTCAGCTATATCACCTGTATCAGGAGCATTCGGATAGTAATTTGATATGATGGAGAACTTCTTAACGACTGTCCAGGATATACCTGAGCTGTTAGAAGTGAAGGTGTGGTCTGTCTGGATACTGCTTGTGCTGTTGATGCCTGTTATCTTCCATCTGCCGTTATCAGTTGCAACGCCTGCTCCTGATGTTTCAAGATAGAATCCCGGTTCAGCTGATGAGAAAGGCGTTCCGCTTGCTGTAAATGTTTTGGATCCGTTGGTTATTACACCGCCTGTTCCGGTATTTATTATATGAACAAGGTCTGCCGTAGCATCATTGATAGAGCCTCCGTTCATGGAGTGCAGATTGTTGTCGTTGTTCGTAGGCCAGGTTATGCGGAATCTCTGATCACCTTTAATTACAGAAGCGGTTACAGGGGTCAGTGTCCCTAGAGAAGGTGTTATCGCATTGCTTGAGGGTGCTCCGCTGGAATCACCCACATAAAGGGTCTTTGCAATTACCGGATTGCCTCTGAAATCAAGGATACTTGATGTTGCAACGAGATCCAGACGGAATCCTCCGAGGAATGAAGGTATTGTGGTCATAAGTACCATTCTGAGGTCATGTGAATAGAATGTGGGAACTGTATAGTATTTTACTCCTCCGACAAGATAGTAGAGAGTATTTTCACTTACGGACTGAGATATCACGGCTCTCGAGAAAATAGCCAGTGCACGGTGGGTCATTTTAGGATCGATCACTCCGTCAGGATTGAATGTCACATGTGTTTCAGGTGATGTTCTGAATCTCTGCACAAGTACTCCCGGAACAGGATTTCCCTTTATGTCCTTTATATAATCGGTTGTGTTGTTTCTTGTGCGTCCCTTGATTTTTAAAATATGGTGATCGCTATCACTGAACACTTTCCACTTGAGTCCGTTCTCAGCTGAAGTGAATGCGCTGTTTACCGTAAAGCTGTTAGCGGTTTCGTTAACTCCTGTTATTGTGGATATGATGTTGTTGCCGGCATTCGCTGATCCGAAGACCATGATCTTTCTTCCGAGGTCTCTTTCGGTATTGACCTTGTAATTGTTAAGATTCAGGTCGATTGTTACCGTGGAACCTGTCACATTGGCACTGTATCCGCTGTAATTACTGCTGAACAGGAAGTTTTTATCGGGTTTTACCGTGACACTCATGTTGTCTGTTGCGGATGTGAAGGTGTAAAGCGATGTATCTACAAGTTTTGACCACGATATAGCAGTTGAACTTGCTGAAAGGGCAGAGTCAAGGTTCACGGAATGGTCGTTAATAATTGAAACTATGGTGTATGAGCCTGTATCATCACCACTGAGTATACGGATCTTTTTACCGGTATCTGAAGCTTTGAAATTACCGAGGGATGATGTTGAGAAAATAATGCTGCCTGAAGTCGTGATGCCGTCTTCTCCTCTTCCATCTTCGATCTCGATAACACCGGAATTGATCGAGGCAGGATCGATCTCTTTATTGAACATTATCTTTATAGAAGCATTAACAGGAACTTCATCTGCCCCGTCAAGTGTTGTTGAGCCGACAACGATATTCGAGTATGTCACGCTGTTGATGGCTGACGGTTCAGGTGTTATGAAAGCATAGATGAATTCGTTGTCAGTGCCTGTTGAAGGAACATGTTCAGGGTCAGTAGAATAGTTGGCATTCTTTATAAATGTCGAAAGATGAGCCTTGAAATTTGTATTCATGGGAAGCTCGAACTGGATATCGGCGTTCGTTTCGCCGCATGAGTAGAGCTTCATGAAATCCGGAGTTAGAACTGCCATGTCGCAGTTTTCGTTGCCTGATGCCGGATCACATGCTCCGCCGCCTGACCAGTTGGAGAGTGTGACTTCTGCCGGAACAAGGGTCGTTCCGCCGAACTCGTTCTTGAATGTAAGGTAGAAAGTTCCTTCGTGTACAGTGTCAACATCAACATCTTCATTGAATTCGGCGACTACGATCATGGCCTCCAGAGTATCGCCTTCGACATACACACGGTTAAGAAGACCTCCGGGAGATGTCCTGAACGAAGCAGTGTTTACAGCTGTAAGTCTTACACCTGTTGTATCCTCGATGTCTCTTGAAACAATAACGGTATACCACTCCTCCGTAGCAAGTGTCGCCGCCGGGTTGATAGTAACCTTTGTATCTCCTTCGGTGTATGTGTAAGGTGAAACAGGATCAAGTTCTACGATGTCAGGATCATCGCATGAATTTTTGTTGTAGCCTTTTACAAGACAGATGTTCGGAACTGTTCCGTCAGGGGCAGGGAAGTCAGGGTTGGGAAGAGGCTCGGATTCAACGCTTGCAGTATTTATAGGTTTGGAGAATATGCATTCCGGTTTTACCGACGGGGATACTGCGGTTGTATCATGAGGAGGAATTATGGTGACAGAAAGCGCAGGGCTGATCTCTGTTCTGAAATTAAAGGTCTTTTCAGGGGATTCTATACATCCGTCATCGCTGACATCTCCGGGAAGCTTCTCTTCAACGCATACTCCGGTATATCCTCCTTTAACAACAAGAACATATGGCGTGTCATAGCACAGTGCCGTGCCGTCACATGAAGTGTCTTCGGTATCGTCTAACGCTGTTATTGTGACAGTGTTGTGTACGGGATCTGAGCATGTAAGCGTCGCCGCCAGTTTTTCATTAACAGGATCGACACTGTCAGCTCTGTACACGTATACAGTTTCCCCTGTAATTGTGGTACAGTCTATCTCAGGATCGAATATCAGCTCGATGGGAAGGTCTCTCTGGAATGAAATTGATCCAGCCGCATTATTCGATATGATCTGGACCTTCGGAAGATGTTCAGTTCCGAATCCGAAATTGAATTCCGGCACAAGATATCCCTGTGTAGGATCGTATATGCTTACATCTGCAGCTCTTGCATCCCTGATATCAGATGAAAGCATTACGGCAAAATCTCTTCCGTAACCGAATTCATTTGATGCAGTGAAAGTTACGACAGGATCTGAGACATTGCATTCCCATGATCCGTTGATAATTGTTCCTGCAGCACCGTCAACAGGGTCTACTGTAAATAGGCCGTTATCATATTTTACGATGATGTTGGTATCATTTATCGTTCCGCAGTCCGGTGCAGCCGAGAAAGTGACCTTGATCTGGTTAGCGGCATGGCTTACATTCCTGTTGTCGTGTGCGGGAATGGTATTTATCACTCTGAGTTCTTCAAGTCTTACAACCTGAAGAAGGAACACCACGTCCTGTGTCATCTGACCGCCTCTTGCTGTTGCACGGTCGCTCATTATGATTCCGCTTACAGGTGATTCAGATCCGGGTATTGTAACCCTTATCTTTGTTCCGTACGGGAAGTTCTTCTCAGGAGTGAATGTCAGTGTGTTGTCGCTTCCGATGAGATATACCGTTTCAGGTTCATCCGCCGCATTGAAAGTAACGGATCCTGAAATGGTCCCGTTTGCGGTGTCGTTAAGCGGGTCCGGAAGACCTGTAACATCTTCCACAATTATGCTTGTTCCGGTAACTACGGTTGTCTGATCGACACCTTCCGAGAATCCGACAATTATTTTGTCATCTACCGGCATCAGGAAGTTCCCGCTTTCTGTTCCGACATTGATCACACCGAGAGCCGGCGGGTCTATTGTTGAATACAGTGCGGAATAACCGTTGCGCAGATGTCCCTGAAGAGGGTCGAGTTTTTCATTGATGTTCCTTGCCCTCAAGGAAGCTGCGTCACTGCTGATCACCACTTTTACATCCCTGCTGTACTTTATATCCGAGGCAGGAATTATAGTAATTGATGTATCGCCGTCTTTGCAGACCGGTGTTATCGAGGCCGCAATAACGGTATCAGGTTCTTCAGGATCAGTGGAATCGAACGCAAAATTGACTGATGCAGATCCCCCTGTCAGAGAAAGAGTTTCGCAGTCTATACCTTCTGAGAAATTTATTGTAACGGCAGTATTAACTGGAACCTGATCGCTTATGTTCCCGGGGGTCATTCCGGTGACAAAAAGGTCGGGGATCGTCTCTACATCAAGAAGGAATATCTTTGTTTCAGTAAGCTGTCCACCTTTTCCGGTTGCACGGTCGCTGAGCGTTCCGTTCATTGAGGGTGCCGGTTCGCCTTTTACAGTTACGCGTACTTTTGTTCCGTAGAGAAGTTTTGATGCCGGAGTGAAAGTGACAATGTTATCTGCACCGATGACTGTTTCAGGATCAGGAGCGTCAGTTGCGTTCCATGAAAGCTCTCCGGCGATAGTTCCGTTGGCTGTTGCAGTTTCCGGATCTTCAAGGCCTGTCACATCTTCAACAACGATATTGCTGTTCAAAGCTGCGCTGTCGCGCTTAATTCCTTCAGTAAATGTTATTACAATGGTATCAGGTTCCCCGGACACATCGTGTTTCATAGGAGCTGTACCGCTGCCGCTGATAACACTTTCGATTCCAAGATCGGGCGGATTGACCGTTCCGAAAGGAACTATGACATTTTCTTTCAGGAAGCCTGATACTGCTGTTGCGTCTGACGTTGCAATGGCCGTTGTCAGAGTAATTCTTATAAGTCTTGAATATCCGTAAATATTTGCAGGATTGAAAGTAATTGTTTTTTTATCTTCGCTGAAGACAAGTCCGTTCTCTGAGGCAGGGGCTATGTCTATAATATTTTCAGGGTCGGTGATGTCCTCTACCAGAAGTGAAGTACCTGCAACAACGGTATCCTCTTTTACGGGATGAGAGAATACTATCTTTATCTCTTTTCTTACCGGAACATCCCATGCACCGGCTCCGGGCTCTGTATAAAGCACAGCAAGGTTGTCAGGATCGACCGTTTTGAAAACAGACTTCGTTTCAATGGCCAGATTTCCGCCTATGGAGTTGGAAGTATCCTTTTTTTCAATTGTAGTTTTGAGCAGAACTTCATATGCTGAAGAGAATTTTAGAGGTTCATCAGGTTTGAAAGCAGCGGTGTAGGTTTTACTGTCATAAGTTATAGCGCCTTTCACTGATACCGGGTTTTCCTTATCTGAAACATTTGAGACAGCGAAAGATGCCGCATTCAGAGTGCTTTCGAGAATGTCTTCTGAAAAAACCACTTTGATATCTGTCTCGAGTATGACGCCTGCGCTTCCATCCGAAGGTGAAATGCTCAGTACTCTTAATGGCTTGTCGACACTGACAACGAATTCCCGTTTGTCGCATCCCGTGAATGTGAAGAAAAGGGAAGCAAGCAGGGTCAGCATTAAAAAAGAAAAAGGTTTCTGAATGTTAAACATATCCGCCCCCATTATTAAAAGATAATTTTATAACCGAGAAGAAAACTTATCCCGCCCAGATCTCCAGGTTTTTCATTGAAAGCCGGATATTCAAAATCAAGCAGCATTCCGGTGTATCTGGCTTCAAAAGTTATTCCGCCGAACACACCGAACCTTGCATCGGCGCCGACACCTGCATACCAGCCATATGCGATATCTTCAGCGCTGGAATTGCCTCCGAAAGAGGAGCCTTCTGACCATGCAAAGACCATTGCAAAGCCGGCTTCAGCTGTAAAAAACAGTATTGGTGAAAGCATCGGATAATCAAGCGCCAGACCTATGAAAAGCGGCACGGTGTCTATCTTCCATGAATAATCATAAAGTCCTGCCTGCGGATCGATATTGGAACCTTTTCCTTTGAGCGTGTAGTAACCTGCTTCGGCTCCAAAAGAAAGATGGGGGTTCCAGAAAGGGAAAATATAATGAAGTTTTCCATGCACGGCCCATGTGGCGTCAGCTTCTCCTGTAGGAACTGTGACATTTCCCATTACAGCAATGGCAACATAGTTCTTTTTCTTTTTTTCAGGCACTGCGGTCTTTTCCGGCTCAGGTGCTGCTGTTTCAGCAGGTTTTTCCACTTGGGCCTCAGGCTGCTCAGTTTTTTGTTTTTCAGCTGAGTCATCTTTGGGAAGAGGTTTCAGCATGAATTTTTCATACTGCTCGCTTAACGGTTTTGGTTCTTCCGTTTTCTGTTCTTCCTCAGCGTATATGAAAAAGTGTGCAAGCAGTATTGCCAGAATTACCGGGGTATAGTGTTTCATTGCTATTCCTCCGCAGTTGAGAAGTTGACCGATGTGTTCTGAATCGATATTCCTGCAAGGTCCTTTATACCGTTTGTAAGCATGAGAGTGTATGATGTCGAACTCATCAGTTTAGTCTCCGGAGAAAGGGATGCTGTCTTAGTGCCGGCATCATATTCAACAGTGCCGAAAACATCTTCAACAAAGAATGTGGATTCATTTATTGTTGCAGGGTCCATATCCTCAGAGAAAGTGACTGTTATTTTTTCAAGTGTTTCAGCAGATACAACTTCTGAATCCGCTGGGTTCGTTCCAGTGATCGAAGGTATTGTTGAAACAACTGTGAATGAAAAGACATAGGGAGCGTCAGTACCGTCCGTTTTCAATGGAAGACCGTTGGTGTCGGTGATACTTCTTTCTATCTCCACAGCATATTCCTTTCCTTCAATAAGTTCTGACAACGGGACCATCTGTGCAGTAATGCCGTCTTCAAGTACTGTGACTTCAGCCGGAATGTTCCTTAAAATGAAAAATACATTGCTAATGGTCTGTATTTACATAGAAAAAAAAGAGCCCCCGGAAGGGAGCTCTTTGCATAATGAAATGCAGGATGAGATCACTTGATGTCGATCTTCTTTCTGGACTTGTCACTGCTCTTGGGTATGGAAAGCACCAGAATACCGTTCTCATATTTGGCATCGGCATCATCCTGTGACACATTGTCCGGAAGAGTGAACGACCTTGAGAAAGATCCTGTGTAGGATTCTTTTCTGAACACATTTTTACCTTTTTCTTCGATGACCTCTTTCTTTTCTCCGCTTATTGTAAGGACCCTGTTATCGATCTCGATTGACACATCCTCTTTTTTGACACCAGGAAGCTCGGCTTTGAACACATAGGAACTGTCGTTTTCCTCGATGTCAACCTTCGGGTAGATCCCGTTTGAAGGAGTCCTTTCAAAAGTGTTGTTGAAGAATTCGCTGAAAAGGTCATCTATCCAGTTGTTAAACGATCCCGGAACATAGTTTTTGGGATCTCTGTAACGAACGATCTTCATAATACACCTCCACACAAATACAACAAATTAATCAATAGTTACAACGCCTTATGCGGCGTTCTGTCTAACGGATTTTTTTATATGCATCATTTTTTCAGAGTCAAGGGCCTCATTATTTTTTTTGCACATGTTTGTTGACTTAATTATAAAAAGTTGTACCATTATAGGTGGACTGTTTGGAGTTCTCATATGAAAAAAGCTGTTTTTATTTCTGCTTTCTTTGCTTTATTTGTTTTGCCTGTCCAAGTGACAGCGGGGTCTGTTTATGACAGTGAAAGCGGTTTGAACTTTCAGGAACCACCACCTTCTCCTCCTATTGATCCTGATCCACCGCCACCGCCACCGCCAGATCCTTTTGACAAATAATCTGATTAGAAAGCTTCTAGAACATTAAAATAGAAATTATATCCTTCGGGTGTAAAACCCATATCAAACCTGAAATTTATCTTTTTATCTTTCGCCAGTTGAAAACGGACACCGAATCCGCCTGCGTATTTCATGTCTTTAAAGAAAAACTCCATCATTTCGTGCTGAACTTTTCCTATACCGAAGAATAGTACGGCTCCGAGTCTCCACCAGATAGGTATCCTCAGTTCTATCTGGCTGGCGATATATATGTTATCTCTGAACCTGCCGCCGGCATAACCCCGTAAAAGGTCCTTGCTGCCCAGAGAAGGAAGAAAAGAGAGCGGAGCGTTGCCCCTAACTGCGTCAAATACTGCCTGAAGTGCAACGACGGTATTGAAAAATGAAGGAATATAACCTCTTATGTCGAACTGGAGCTTCGTGAAATCATAACTGCTTCCGAACCACCATGGAAAATACTGATAGGATATTTCTCCTTCGATACCTTTTGTAGGAAAGAAAGAATCGTTCTTGCTGTCATAGTTAAGTTTGAGTCCGAACCCTGAAATGAAACCTTCTTCCTTTTTATTGCTGAAATAATCCTCGGCAAGCCCGTTCTCTCTGAGATCCAGGAGTTTGTAATATCCCTGTGTGAGAAGGACACCTCCGTAAAGCGACCTCCAGAGACGGTAGTCGATATAGTTCTCAAATTCAAATGTAAAGGGTTCAAAAACTTCACCTTTTCTAAAACTTGTGTGGTTGCCGATCCCATAGAAATCTGTGGGGTATTTTGAGAAAACAAGCTTGCTTCCCCAGTGCCAGTTCGCATTATCCCAGTATATGTTGCCGACATTTGCATTTAGAAGCTGGTTCCTGAGGGTATAAAAAGCAACGATTGCAAAGGATTGAGATTTATTGATGTATTCATCTTTGTAAATATCTTTGAACAGGACCGCACTTCCGCCGAAACCCACACTGGTATCCGATGAATAGAAAACTACCGGAAAAAGCACCCATCCGATGTCATTTTTTTTCTTCTTTTCCTCACCATTGAGAGTGAATACAAGAAGACACAGGACCGCAAAGGAAAAGATCTTTTTCATAAGGCACCTATTTTTTTATGAAAACAAGGTATTCGTTCTGTTTTTTTATGACTTCCATTATGTTTTTACGGAATTCAGGGTATTTGTCTACCGGTATTTCTACACAACTGTTTGTAAATGAGGAAATAATTTCAACTTCCTCAGATGAAACAGTTACTTTCCGGGATATTGTCATGCAGTCACCGGCTATTTCAAATGATGTGGGGGCCGAATCCACTTTAGTTCCTGAAGGTATTTTGTATTTTGCCTTTATCTCGTAATAACTGGGGATCCCAGTCCATAGAGGCAGAAGCCTTTTTTCCATTGATATTACAGAAGGTCCCACTATCTGTTCGGGCGGCGATATGACCGTCTTGTTCTCTGTCTGTGAAACCAGATTGGTCACATCAGCTGAATAATTTATGGTGAACGGTTTAGAAATGTCCTCAATGTCGGAATGATCATATTTCTCAAGCACTCCACCGTTGAAAAGGGTGTTTGCTATGCGCTGGAACATCTTGTTCCCGGAGTCTTTTGTTCTTAATACCTGTCTGAAAGAGGATGATATGCCGCCTTTCATTACCAGTGAGTCAGTTACAGTAAGTTTTCCATTATCAGAGATCTGATATGTCCGGTCATGTTTCTGGTAATTGTATTCAGGTGTCTGGTAAGGGATGTCCATGAATTCATATTTTCCGGTTTCAGGATCTAATTTGAGTGCTGTGGACCCCTGATCATCCTGTCTCAGACTGCCTATTTCAAGAAGGTCGACTGTCGGGTCCATGAAAAATCCTTTTTCTATGCCGTTCTGTGCCGGCACATATACTATTGCATGGTTAAACTGCTGATTCGGGATCTTTTTCTGGAATCTTCCCGCATCTTTTGTTCTTAATATGACATAATCGACCTTCAGTGAGGCCTCTTTTGCAAGCTGTATGAAAAGGACCGCTTTATCCTTGCAGTCTCCGTAACCACGTTCAAGTGTCTGTGCCGCGGTATGAGGTTTAACTCCCGCAATGGTGTTCTCATATTCCTGCTGATACCGTATTTCCTGAGCGACAAAAGAGAATATCCTGTTTATTTTCTCAAGCGGATCTTTTGCATCCTTTACCAGCTGTGCTGATCTTTCCTTTACCTCCTTTCCTGTTGCAAAGGCATCTTTCAGAAGGGCTTTCTCCCAGTTCACATACTGGTCCCAGTTGTCTGATGTGCTTACCGTGACGGTCTCAAGAAAATCCTGCAGGGGAGGTGAGTTAGGTTCATAGTTCAGAGGTTCGATGTTATTTGCAATGAATTTATGGCTTATGAAATCACCTGTCTGCTCTATTTTCTGCTCTATCCTTGATCCTACGACATCAATGTTTATTTTTTTATCTTTGGGATAGAGAAGGTTCCATTCGGAATAGAAAACATGGCGCATCGGACTCTGCACGAACCAGCTTTCAACAAAGTAGTTCTCAAGAAAAACAGGTGCCGGTTTGTAGTGTATGTACTGTACGACGGTGTAATCCCCTTTGTTCAGCTGTCTGAACCTTATTTCGTATGTTGACACAGAGCTCGCTTCCGATTTTTTCATGTCAGAAGAGATCGAATAAGCTTTAAGTATTTTTTTCCTTCCATCGTAAGGCAGAAATGAGTTGATCATGGAATCTCTTCCTGAATCGTTCAAGGCTTTGTTAACCTCGGTCACAAACCATTTGCTGCTTCCGTCGCTGTTTATCCTGCAGATTGCGTGATCATAGACCAGAAGTGTTTCAGCTCCGTCGTGAGGAACTATCGCCTGAGAGCTTTTTATCATTTCGAGGATCGCTTTTTCATCCGGAACGAGACTTTCGGCAAAATCTTTTTCTTCGACTTTTACAAATGATATCCTTTCGGAGACATAGCTGTTTCGGGGATCAAGTTCGTGCGCTTTTTCCCATTCTTTCAGAGCCATGGCATTGTCTCCTGATTCATAGAACAGGTCTCCCGATTTTATATATACCGATGCATTATCAGGGGATATTTTTTTGAGTTTGTTGAGCTGTATCCTTGCTCCGGCAAAATCTTTCTGTGACCTGTAAATGTCAAAAAGCTGGAAATATCCTTTTAGCATATAGGGGTGGAGCCGGAGACTTTTTTCTGAGAAATAAAGTGCTGAACGGTAGTCTGATTTCAGTTTTGCTGTGTTAAAGAGCTCTTCATGGACATATGTCCAGCCCGGTGAAAGTTTTAGCGCTTTTCTATAGTACTGTTCACTTTCCTCCCTGTATCCCAGCCTGTTCAGAATGGATGCCATGTTAAGTATGAGCTGAATATTGCCCGGATTGTTTTTGAGACCGTTCTGAATGACTCTTCTGGCGTCCTCGTTCCAGCCCTTGCTCTGGTAAAGTGATGCAAGGCTTCTGTGCGCCTCGGTGGATGCGGGATTCAGAGACAAAGCTTTTTTAAGGTCCTCTTCGGCATTATCTTTCTGATCTTTTCTGGAAAAGAACTTCCCTCGTAAAATATGGAAAGCCGCGAGTTCAGGATATTTTTCGACAGCTTTGTTCAGAAGGTCGATATATTTTCCCTCTTCACCGGCCGCCTCAAGGGAATCGGCCATGAAGAACATTGCGAACATGTTTGACGGGCTGGTGTTGAATGCTTTCTGAATGTAGTTCTTCGAATATTTTTCATAACCTTTGTCCTTCAGTGTAAGGAACTTTATGATGTTCTCTCTCAGGTCTGAGTTTTCGGCAGGTTCTTTTTCAAAAGGCATTATAATTGAATATTCCGGGGCTGCGCTGTTTACATCTTTTGCTTTATCGTATTTGAAAACAAGGTCTGTCGAGACATTGCCCGATACGTCTGTTATCCTTGCCGATACTGACCATGGACCGCTTTTCTGGCATGATTTGAGCAGAATTGAGTTATCACCTTTGAACAGTCTTGTCTTTATCACTACATTGTCATTTCCATGGTATTCTATGTTCTCATCCGAGAAGATATTCGTGCCGTTAACCCACACTTTGAGGCTGTCATCTGATGAAAAATGAAGATACACTTCCTTGTCTGCCGGCGAAAATACGGTGGTTGCAAGATATGCCAGCGAATCACTTCCCGGTGAAAGAAGACTGCTAAGCGGTATGTTTCCCGTTTTTTCCCTTGAATAGATCTTCCTCCATCCCACATTTACGACTTTGCCCTTGTATTTTTTTGAGAAATCGCTTTCTTTTTCCGGAGGATACTCTTCATAGAATCCTTTGCCGCTATCATTATCAAAAGGACCGATGACCATCCATTTGCGGATGTACCGGTTGCTGTCGGCTTCAAATCTCGCTTTTTCAGGGTCATCTTCAACAAGATACAGACCTGAGAGCATGTCTCTGGCGGTTTGAACGACTGACTGGTCTTTATGGGAAGTTGTTATGATATTCAGAGCTCGGATGAGAATAGTCCGCTCGTCAGGAGTGAGCTGCATCGAACTGAGAAGGCTGATATAAAGTGCTGAATCTTTGCCTGCGAGATCGAAAGACGCTTTGAGAAGGTGATAGAACACAGAATCATTGTCCGATTCAAGAACTGCGATGAGCGCCGCTATTTCATGAAGTTCCGCATTTCCGGAATATTTTGAAAGAGCGGTTTCGACCTTTGTCTTCAGTGTTTTGATGTCAGGGTCAGGGCCGAATGCCTCACTGCTTATCTGTCTGACCTCTTCACCTGTCGATGCTGTTTTAAGCACAAGATCATATTTTCTTTCAGATTTCTTCGTAGTGCCGGCTGATGTCGGCTGGGAAGATGCACAGGATGAAAATGCCAGTAATGAACACAGCGCTATGAATGCAATAAACTTTTTCATGATACCTCATTTGGGGTGTTTAAGGGACATCTTCCGGTTCAGTTTCAGATTCAGGTTTGTCCTCGGGAGTCTTTTCAATTTCTTCATCTGTTTTTTCAGCTCCGGAGCTTTCTTCCTGAAGAGCTTCGTTGAATTTCTCGTTTATTTCAGATTCAGCAAGCTTCCGTATGAACCGGTCCTCCGCCCAGACGCCGTATTTCACAGTTCCGTCTTTAGTCGTGAGCTTCCCTATACCGTGGTATTTGCCGTCAAGGAATCCGCCCTGAAATGTTTCACCGGATTTTTTCTTCATTATTCCTTCGCCGGTCACTTTGCCCATTCTGAATCCGCCTGAATATTCGTCTCCGTTGGGATATACGATCTTTCCGTCTCCGTGCGTTGTATTTGCAAGGAAAGATCCTTCATATACTTCACCGTTCTTTTTCTTTAATATGCCGCGGCCCTGTCTTTTGCCGTCAACAAAATCGCCTTCATAAAGGTCTCCGTTCTCATATTTCATTTTCCCTTTTCCGGTCCTTTTGTCTTTCAGGAAATCACCCTCATATTCCGCACCGCTGGGAAAGAACATGGTCCCTTTTCCGTGCCTGAGTCCGTTGGCGAACTGTCCGCGGTATTCCTTTTCATCCTTGAACCGGTAGACTCCCTGACCGTGGATCAGGTCTTCTTTGAACTCACCCTCATAACTGTCGCCTGAAGGCATGCTCAGTGTTCCTTTGCCGTCTCTCAGATTGTCTTTGAACTCTCCGATGTATTTTGTGCCGTCTTTTGCGGTGAACTCACCGAAACCGTTAAAAGTCCCGTTCTCGAAATTACCTTTGTAATAGTCGCCGTTGGCATATTTATATTCACCTTCGCCGGCTTTTTTGCCATTCCTGAACCCGCCGATGTATTTATCACCGTTCGCAAGTCCGTGGATACCGACATCCTTGATCTCATCTTTTGAGGATTTCTTTTTTTCAGGCTCGACACCGGCCTCTTTCTGTTTGGACTGCTCACTTTTTACATAGGCTTCTTTGGTCGAACATGAGCAGACAAGGACAAGAGAAAGAAAAAAAACGATAAAACCGAGTTTCATATATACCTCCGCCAATTTGAAAGAAAAACCCTGAAACCTGCAAAATGTATCAAAAAACCCGTATTAAATCAATGTTACAGAAGGAAAGGCATTTAAGATTTATTGATTTATTTGAACTGCTCCATAGACTTGGCACGGATATTCCGGAGGAGTCGATGGAAAGCGGAAAGATCAAAGAGACGAAGCATTTTCTAAATATGCACAAAAGGCTTGAGAATGCGATAATCGATTATGAGATGATAAATCCGGGCGACCATGTGATCGTCGGACTTTCAGGCGGCAAGGACTCATCTGTTCTGCTGAGGCTTCTCAAAAGGAAAAAGATCACAGCCACAAATGATTTCACCCTTTCTTCGGTGTTCGTAAAAATGGGATACAAGGGTGATGACGAGAAGATAGAGTACCTGAAAAATTATTCGGAAGATCTCGGCGTGAAGTTCCATGTCATAGAAGAGCCGATACTTGAGACATTCAAAAAAGAGAAAAAAGGTCCATGCTACCTGTGTTCTAGGAACAGGAGACTTGCTATATTCAGACTTGCCGATGAGATCGGAGGAAATGTGGTGGCTTTCGGTCATCACAAGGACGATTTCATGCAGACCTTCATGCTCAATCTGATATACGGCGGCACGATAGGGGCGATGAAACCGTGCAACCCTTTCTTCGGAGGAAAGTACAGGATAATCAGACCCATGCTGTACATCGATGAGCAGATGATAATAACCGAGTCTGAGAGGATGGAGCTGAAGACTTTCCGTTCAGGCTGTCCTTTCCAGTGCATTTCAGAAAGGTCTTTCGTGAGAGAGCTGCTTGAAAATGTCCGTAAACACTATCCTGTTTCGAGATCGAACATATTCAAAGCGATGTATTCTCCGAATCTGGAATATCTTCTTAAACCGCCTTCAAATAAAAATATGGGCTGATCAGATCAGTTTCGACACCAGTCCGTCGCGTCTCAGATAGTCGCGGTGGGAGCCGGAGTGATTTTCAAGGATGTAATTCAGATAATTTATGTTGTGAAGCATTCCCGTGTGGTACAGATTGCTGTTTATTCCGTGCCTTTCCCTGAAGTGGATTATCATGAGCTTATCCACATTTTCGAGGTCCTTTTCAAGCCGCTGTTCCATGCTTTTATAGAAATCGACCGTTTTTCTGAGCATCTGCTCCTCTGAATCGAATCCCGGTATTTTGCCGGCTTTGAACTCCCGGTAGAGGAAAAGCAGTTTTTCAAGATATATCCTGTCAGCCATCTGGCCCAGAAGATCTCCCGCACCCAGTATCAGTGCAAGTCTGCGTGTCTCCTCGGTCACAAAATCGACCCTGTTGAGGTCCACTTTAAGCTCTGTGGAAAGTATCACCTGACTGACCTGCGTTATCATAAGCCTCGGATAGCCTTTCATCTCCATGTATCTTTTTACGAACGAGATGCTTCTTTCGACATGGCACGAAGTGTATTCCGCACCGCACTGCACAGGGTCATCTATCTCAGGGATGTATCCTGTGTCGTGGAAAAGTGCCGCCGCACCGATCACAAAAACACCGCTGTCAGAAATGAACTCATCGCTGAGCTTGACCGCATCAGTGAGACGCAAAGAGGCGATAAGCACATCCATTATGTGCCGGAAATCGTGGTATTCAGTATCACATGATCTGTATCCCGGGTATTTTCCTTCGTAAAGGTCCTTGATGTCATAGAAAAGGGATTTGAACTTTTCTGTCAGCTCTTTTTTCAGCTGAAGATAGTGCATCAGTTCAAAAACGCATTTTTCCACTTCGCTGAAATTGCCTGTATCAACAAGCATTGAAAGCTGATCAAGTGTCTTTGTCTTTTTCTTATCAGTCATAAAGAGAATTCTATGGACAATAGGAACAGAGTCAAATTTTCTTATAACAGGAGCTTCTTTTCCTTGCAAAACGCAACCATTGCAGTATTATTGCGCAGTTTAAAAAGTTCAAAGGAAGGCTCTTATGAAGAATACACTTTTGCTGAATGAAATCAGAGAGATGCTTCATGACGGGCAGTATGATGAGATAAAGCTGTTCGTCGAGTCCAATCCTCCGCATGTCGTAGCCAACTTCCTCGAAGCTCTGAAAATTAACGAGATCGTTAAGATATTCTCCTTTATTGACGAGGAGATCGCGGCCGAGGTTTATGCCGCATTCGAAGATGATGTCAAAAACCTTCTTACAAAAGAGCTCTCAAGCAGGGAACTTGCTGAACTTCTCTATGAACTTCCTGATTCAATGCACAGCCAGATCCTTTCTAAATTTTCAGAAGAGGAAAAAGAGAAGATCAGAAAGCTGATCCGTGAAGTTGACAGCGAAGAGCAGATGAAGCAGGAGGAGCAGTTCGCCCACATCCCAGGCATAATCAGGGACAGCGACGGCACCATCCATGAAGGCATAAGGGTCTATGTGCCGGTCAATAAGAAGCTCAAACAGATAAACGCGCTTGAACCCGGCGGACTGATAAATGTCGTCGACCCCGATCAGGAGGAAATAGACCTCGTCTGCAATAAGCTAAGCATCTCCCCCGATTTTTTCGATTATGCTCTTGACTGGGATGAAAGGGCAAGGATCGAAGATGATGATTCAGGCAAGCTCGTAATTGTCAGGGTCCCGTATTTTGATGAGACCAGCAATGACAATGTATACGGCACAATACCTCTGGGAATAATATTCTCAGGCAGCACAATAATAACCGTCTGCAACAGGGAATCGCTTGTAATAAAGAAGATCGTCGAGAAAATGTCGAAGAACGGCATATCGGGCCTTGAAAAGGATGCTTTCATCCTCAGCGTACTTTATGATACCACACAGCTTTTCCTCCACTACCTCAAACAGATAAGCAATGTCATCAACATAGTTCAGAAGAAGATCCAGGATACAAGCAGGAACGAAGACCTTATCAAACTTTTCAATCTTGAGAAAAGCTTGGTCTACTTTGCGACTTCCATGAAATCGAACGAATTCATGACCGTAAGGCTTAAAAAGACCGGCATAGTCCCTGTGAATGAGAAGAACGATGACCTTCTTGACGACATAATGATAGAAAGCCGTCAGGGGATCGAGATGGCATCCATTTACAACAACATCGTCAGCGAGATGATGAACGCCTTCAGCTCGATCATTTCCAACAAGCTTAGCAATATAATGAAACTGCTTATGCTTATAACTATCGTGCTGACCATTCCGCTCCTCGTTTCCTCGGTCTACGGAATGAATATAAAACTTCCCATGCAGGATTCGGAAAATGCCTTCACCATTCTTCTTCTTATCGCGATGGTGATCGCCGGTATCGTTGCACTTTTTTTCAAAAAGAAAGACTGGTTCTGATGATATCTTTTCTGCAGTATCTTAAAATTGACTTTTACAGGCTGTTTAATTATAAAGTCGGGTGATTTATTTTTAAGAGATCTTTTTTGGAGGCGGTCATGGCATATTTAAAGCTCAGAGGTGCGAGAAAAGCTAAAAAGAGAAAAGAGGAAGAGACGAAGAATCCCGCTGAACAGGATGCATTCCAGCAGCAGGGCAAGAGACTGGTCGATGAGGTCATGTCTCATCCTTATTTCATTCTCGGCAGTGTTGCGGTGATACTTGCGGTGGTGTTTCTCGGAATGTTCATTTCATCACAGGTTAAGGCTTCATCAGATAAAAAAGCCGCTTCATATGCGGAAGCCATTGAAGTGTTTGACAGTGAAACAGGTGAAAATTCCAAGTTCAAGACCGAAGCTGAGAAATATGACAAAGCTATCGCTCTTTTCAATGATGTTATAAAGGAACAGAGCGGTTCTATCAATGAAGTTTCAGCGCTTCTCTACATCGGTAAGGCATATTATGCGAAAAAAGATTGCGACAAGGCTGTCGAGTCTTTCAAGAAAGTGAGAAGTTCCGGCAGACTTGAGGAAAATCTTCTTTTCGGAGCCTATGAAGGAGAGGCTTACTGCCATTACGATAAAGGTGATTATGAGAAGGCTGTGTCCGTATGGAAGGAATGGCTCGACAGAACAACTCCGATATACAAGGACTATGCACTTTATTACATAGGTCTGAGCCTTGAAAAAATGGGAAAGAGCGAAGAGGCTCTTACTTATTATAAGAGGATAAGGGACGAGTATCCGGCAAGCAGGTCGGTAATAGACAAAATAATCGATAAAATTCCGGCTGAAAAGATAGAACTTCCTAAAAAACCGGATGTTCAAGGCTGATGAACATTTTCAGGCTTAATATCTGCGCAATCTGTCTATGTTTTCTGATAATTTTCACTGCATCGTCCATATCGGGTGAAGAGCTTGTCCTTGAATGGGCAAGGCCTGTAAAAAAGAATCTTGTACAGCTCAACAAAAGAGAGCAGGGCGGAATAACCGTTTCCGGCAGTGATATACTTGTGGCCACAAGGAACGGCGAGCTTCACCAGTTCTCTGAAAAAGGTGAACTTGAAAAGACAGTTGTTTTTGACGGAGAGTTCTATTTTCCGCCAGCCGTTCTTGATGACGGTAATATTCTTGTCGCTGTCTCGAATTCAGTTTTCATGTTCAGCAGTTCTCTCGAACTTCTCTGGAGCAGTTCAGGAAAGACACCCGTAGCTTCAAGCCCTTTTGTTGACAGGGACAATATATTCGTCCAGTTCCAGGACAATGCGATATATGTTCTCGGCAGGGCTGATGGAAAGATCAGGACTTCCTACACATATTATTCAGAGGAGGAGGTTTCATTCCTGAGGCTTTCAACTCCTTTTATTTCGGGAGATAAACATGTGTTCGGTTTTTCCAGCGGCATGATAGTATTTTTTCTGCTGAAGGAACAGGCCGCGCCGGAGCTAATCCCGTATTATAAGTTCAAAACATCAGGCAGGACAAGTATGTTCGAAAAGAAGGAGTTCTTCGATATACTCAGCATGCTGCCGGTCAGGGACACAGTGCTTTTTTCGGGCGGAGAGTACGGCGGAATAATTATAGAAGGAAAGATGCAGAAGCTTGAGAACATGAAAAACCTCAAACTTGTCAAAGATGCTGACGGAACTGTAACGGGTTTCGGTGAAGGCGGAGTTTTCAAGTTCGATGAAGAGGGAAGGTTCGTATCAAAGCCTTTCAGTTCGGTTAATTATGTGTCTAATTATTTGAAAACAGTATCAAATACGGTTATAACGACAATGGGCGAAGGTTCCATAATAGGCTATGAAGAAGGGTTCATACACCTTTTTTCGGCAGACATGAAAAAGCACCTTCATTCGGTGATGGTTCCCAACGGGATTTCATCAGTCATGGCAGGTTCCGGCAATTCGTTGTTCGTATTGTCGGACATGGGTGTCGTATACAAGTTTAATATCGTAAAATGATAGCATTTTTTTACTTGCATTATCGGAAAAAATGGATAAATATTCACAGGTCGGTCGAAACTAGATCTTTTTATTAGCAGGAGGAATAGATGAACAAGTCGACTTTAATCAATGTTCTTGCAGAGAAAGGTGATCTCTCAAAGAGAAATGCAGAGCAGTTTGTAAACCTTATGGTTGATGCAATGATAGGTGCAATGATCCAGGAAGACAGGATAGAAATAAGAGGTTTCGGAAGTTTCGTTATCCGTCACTACGGTTCATACGAAGGCAGAAATCCCAAGACAGGTCAGACAATAAAGATAGTGGACAAAAGACTCCCGTTCTTCAAGGCAGGAAAAGATCTTCTTTCCCGTCTCGGCTAGTATTTGATTTTAGTGTTTTTTATACGCCACGCAGTCATTGACTTGCGTGGTTTTTTTTAGCTTTTTCCTTTTGCACATAAATGCCGTTCAAGACAGATTCCTATTTCACCTTTGAAGCCGTACAGCTTGCCAGACATTTCATTTCGCAAAATGACGGGAATGAGATCGTCATGGTGGGAACTGTTAATGATGACGGGCTGATTTTTGATCTCAGGAGAGCCGCCATGGGGAATTCGTTCTCTGTGCCTGCTGTGATAGCGGCGGCTTCACCGGGAGAGATACTTATCCATAATCACCCCGGAGGCGATGTCAGACCGAGCACCGCAGACCTTGATGTCGCGGCAAGAGCGGCTGAAAAAGGTGTCGGATCGTACATTGTGGACAACAATGTCATCAGCGTATTCCCTGTCGTTGAAAGGATCCTGCCGGACTGTGATGAGATAGAAAAAGTCGATCCTGATAATGTTTCTGCGATACTGGAGGAGAACGGAAAGCTCAAAAGCATTTTCCCTGAATACGAGTTCAGGATGCCGCAGATGAAAATGGCGCTTGAAGTGACAGAATCGGTTAACAGTAACGGTATTCTTGTTGCTGAAGCGGGGACAGGAACAGGTAAAAGTTTTGCATATATCATTCCTGCAATGCTTTTCGTGTCAAAGAATAAAGGTAAAAAATGTGTCATAAGCACTTCGACGATCGCGCTTGAAGAACAGCTTTTTGCAAAGGACATCCCGTTCATCAGGGACAATCTCGGTTTCGATGATGTCAATGTCGCAATTTTAAAAGGGCGGAGCAATTATCTTTGCAAAAGAAGATACTCCATGTTCAAGATGGAGAGTATGCAGACTAAGATCGTTGAAAAGGACGATGCAAGGATGGATGCGGTCAATGATATCGACAGCTGGATGAATTCAGTTAATGACGGTACAAGGTCATCAATGAACAGCGCCCTTGCGGTCGATATATGGTCGGAAGTGTGCGCCGAGGAGTTCACCTGTGAAAAAAGCAGATGCAGGCATTTTAGCAGCTGTTTCTTTTTCCGTGCCAGACGCAAGGCTAATTTTGCTTCAATAATACTCATCAACCATCATCTTCTTATGGCGGATGTGGCGATGAAAATGGACTCAGAGGATGAGGCGGGACTTCTGCCGAAGTTCGATATACTTGTTATTGACGAGGCGCACAACCTTTTTAAAAGCGCGATAAGCTTTCTCGGTGAAAGCGTTTCAACTCAGAATGTCATAAAACAGCTCAACAGGCTTTATTTCCCGAAAAGAGGGACCGGTCTTTTGACAAAACTGCTTGATAATTATGCAGATAAGGAAGTTTCAGCTTCTTTTGAAAAGGCTGTCAACCGCCTTTCCGGGTTCATTCCGCTGTTCACTCACTCCATAGTTCCTGACATACTTGAAGCTCTCGGTAAAGATTCGGAAGGTCTTTATGAGCTTGACAGTATCACTGTGAGAGGCGGTATCCTTAAAGTGATGGAAAAAGCTATTGCAGGTATCTCTGAGATACCTGAACTTATCGAGCCTGCACTTAAGAAGATAAAGGCCGTGAACATTTCAAATGCGGCGCTCAGGAGTCCCAATGATGATATTATGATGTATCTGATCGCTGATACGGAAGGGACCGTAAAAAAGCTTAAAAAGTGTAATGAATTTTTAAGCGATTTCTGTATTTCAAAAGATACTGCATCAAAGGTCTTCTGGGGTGAAAAGGACCGTAACCAGATAATAACATTCACCACGACACCTATCGAGATACAGAAGATACTTGCGGAAAGACTTTACAATGTGACTGCATGTGTAATATTCACTTCTGCGACTCTCAGCACCGGAAAGACGGATGAAGGATTCTCTTTTTTCAATAGAGAGAGCGGGCTTAACCTTACTGACCGTGAAAAGAAATATGTGAACCTTGAAAGCTGTTTTGATTACAGTTCACAGGTCAGAGCGTTCATCTGCACCGATATGCCAAGTCCTGTCGACAGCAGGGAATCGTTCGATTCGGAAAGTGTCATCGCCTCAAAGGAGATAGTCAGGGCGTCCAACGGCGGCGCTCTTGTCCTTTTCACTTCGATAGGACACCGTGAGCTTGCCGCAAAACAGATGACAGACCTCGATTTCAATGTGATCTGTCAGGGAAAGTATCCTGTATCAAAGGTGGTGAAGGACTTCAGGGATGACAGGAATGCGACCCTTCTTGCGACAGATACTTTCTGGGAAGGTATTGACATGAAAGGTGATACTTTGCGCAATCTTGTCATAATGAAGCTTCCTTTCAGGTTCCCGAGCCACCCCTTTGTCAAAAGATATGTGGCAAAGCTTGAAGCTGATACAGGTCAGAGCGGTTTTGTCGTTTACACACTTCCGAATGCACTGCTCAAGTTCAAGCAGGGGTTCGGCAGGCTTATCAGGACAAAAAACGATGTCGGCACAGTTACAGTTCTCGATAAAAGGATGATAGAAAAGAATTACGGCAGGGATTTTGTCAAAGCCGCTCCCGACGGAGTGAAGTTCTATACGCTGCCATCATCCGAAATAGCCCGGAAGATCAGGGAATTCTTCGGGGAAGGATAATTACAGTTCCACTTTTTCCTTCACGAACCGTTTGTCTTTTTCATTCAGGAAAGCGATGAGCATCTTTGAGGCTTTTTCGAGGATCAGCGGGAGTACTATCTGTTCATCTTCTGTGAATTTTCCGAGCACGAAAGAGGAGACATCGCCGCGTGAAGGTCTGCCGACACCTATTTTAAGTCTTGCAAAATCATTCGTCCCCAGAGCGTTTGATATTGAACGGAGCCCGTTATGACCTGCAAGTCCGCCGCCGTTTTTCAAAGAGATGGTGCCGAAATCTGATTCAATGTCATCGTGAACGACAAGGATATCGCTGTTGCTGAGTTTGAAAAAAGCTTTGGCGGCAGTAACGCTTTTTCCGCTGAGGTTCATGAAAGTGGCTGGTTTCAGAAAGTGATGTGTCGAACCGCCGATCTCCGTTTTTGCCCACAGACCGTTGAATTTTTCACTCCAGTTAAGGTTTGAAATGCTCTCCATCGCATCAGCAAGCATGAATCCGGCATTATGACGGGTCTTTTTATATTCATTTCCCGGATTTCCAAGAAAAACGACAAGCATGAGACTCTCTGAATAATGAATAAAATAGGACTGATTATATGTATCTGCTTGAAATAACGCTATAAAAAAATAAGGTATGATAGTTGCTTTTTGAGAAATGGGATATGTTTGTCCAATTTTGATCTTTTGAGCTGATCAATAATAAACGGGGGTTTCCATGAAGAAGTTGTTAACAGTTCTGGCGGTAGTATTTTTCGTTTCAGGCATCTGCGGACACGACCTTGAATTCATTAAACTTAACAGAAGCGCAGGAACAGCTGAACAGCTTAAGTCCTTTGTCGCCCGTGATCTCAACGGTCTTATTTCTGTAAATGACAGTGACCTTTCAGGCCGTCTCATCACAACGAACAGGATAGGTGACATTAAACTTCACAGGGTGGCTTGGAGCTACAAAGGTATTCCTGTCGAAGGGAAATACACAGTGCTTAAAGAAAAGAACGGGAAAATATTCAAAATGATCAACAGTATGCGCAATGTGAACATTGACACGACGCCTTCAATTACGGCAAATGCCGCGGCGAAGATCGTTTCAGTGAACAATCACGGTAAAATACTGTCAGATCCTGACTTCATATCAAAGCTTGTCATAATCGGACATGCAGGTGAGTTCCGTCTCGCATACAAAATAAGGTTCAGACCTTCCTCACCGCTTGACGGAAGGTTCTATTATGTCGATGCACACAATGGAAAAAGTCTCGGCGGCGGAAATTTTGTCATGAAAGCGACAGAAAATACTGCAAAGGTGTTTGAGACAAATCCTTTGAGGAACGAAGAGCCTGTTGAAGTGGAACTTCCGTGGGTCTCTGATGACAAAGGGGGAAAACTTACAGCTGAGCTTGATGAAGCCGGAGTAAGAAAGATAGTTGCAACGAACTGTCTCGATCTCGGTGAAAAAATGGACTATTACGGTTCACAGTATCCGATATGCACTCCGACACAGACCGCAAACAAGGAAGAGAACGGTAATTTCATATATGAAGACTGGACGGACGGCGTGGCTTTCAAAAATGATGCCGACGATGTCTATTCTGAAGTCGCGGTATATTACCATATGGCAAAGGTATACAGCTATATTCTGGGTCTCGGGATCAAAGGTTTCACACATCTTGATGCTCACAATGTGGGTACATCAAATAATCCGATCATCGGTGTGGGCAATTTCCAGATGCCTCAGAGTACCACTGTTCTCGCTCCGATGGACAATGCGTTCTACAGCCCGCACGATCCTTATTTCGCCGAGATGTTCTTCAAGAATTTTGAATATCAGGGTGATATAATCGTACTTGGTCAGGGTTCAAAGGCCGATTTCGCCTATGACGGAGATGTCATTTACCATGAATTCGGACATGCCACAGTTGAAAGCGTTGCCAAACTCGGATTTGCCGCTTTTGCCGACAAATACGGCTACAGTAATGAAACCATAGGCCTTAATGAAGGTATGGCGGATACTTTCTCTTTCATCATAGCAGGTGATTCGTGTCTGGGCGAGTATGTTTCTGAAGCTTACGGTGCAGGATACGGGAATGAAAAAGAAGGTGAGTTCTACTGTCTGAGAACTGCCGATAATGAAAATCTTGTAAACGAGGATTTTATCGGTGAAAGCCATCATGACGGACTTCCTGCGGTTTCAGCTCATTGGGCAATGTATCAGAAAGTCCTTGAGAAAGGCCGCACGAAGGATGATTTTGCTAAATTTTTCATGGAATCACTGATGTCTGTCACATTTTCAGACCTTGATTTCAAAGGCTGGGCGGATGTTCTTCTTGACACAGTTGAAGATACAGACCTTGCCTCATTGAAGGATGAGTTCCAGACAATACTTGATGAAAAAGGCTTTTACAATGAAGTCCGTGCAAGAAATATCATGAACAAGGCGCAGTATCTTTTCAGCGGCGGAGTGGCACAGTATCAGGGAATGCCTTCGGAGACCATTGAAGTCGAGATAGAAGGCGCTAAAATGGATGTGGCTCCTATGTATGTCCAGCTTTATTATGATGTTCCTGAATGCATTGATACTCTTACAATAACCGGAATGGCTACTGACGGCCAGTCAATGAGCTCATCATCAGCCCCCAAATACAGTCTGCTTGTGAGAAAGGACAAGCCGGTGATATGGACAGTTGACGATATCCCTTTCAAAGTCGATTATGATTCATATGTCATAGGTACGGGCAGCTGGACAGTGAAGGGTCTTGTTCCGGGAAGCAGATATTATTTCCAGTTTATAAATACAGGCCCGGCAGGAATGCTTTATGGACCTAAAGTTTCTGTTTCATGGGGATCAGAGAAAGATTGTACTGCTGAAACCGGGGATGACGACAGCGAAACTTCTGATGAAATTACTGACGGAACAGATGAAGAAGGGGACAGTGACATTTTCGAAGATGATGACGCAGAGCCTGTTGATAAAAAAGAAGATTCAGGCTGTTCGCTGACCACCCTTTGATTTTTCCTGAAATATTCTCTTTTTCGCAAATTATGATACATTCACCTAAATGAAAATAGTTTTTTCCATGTTTCAAGGGAGGGTGTGATGTCAAAAATAACGGTTCAAGTCCTTATCATAGGGATGTTCCTTCAGCTCGGAGCGGTCGTGAAACAGACTGTAATGGTGCCGATGGAGGATGGAACTGAGCTGGAAACGGACATATATCTTCCTGACGACTGGGAAGGGAAGAGCTATCCCGTGCTTCTCAACAGATCTCCTTATGACAGGGATCAGAAAGCTCAGATAGGGACAGATCTCACTGCGAACAATGTGGTTTTTGTCGCGCAGTCTTTCAGGGGTACTTTCGGATCCGGCGGAACTCACGGGGTCTTCCATTCTGAGGGCTGGGGCGAGATGCATGACGGATACGACACCTTAAAGTGGATCACGGACCAGTCATGGTGTAACGGGAAGATAGCTACAATAGGAGGATCTGCCGAGGGACTGGCTCAATATCTGATGGCCGGGCTTGATGAAAAACCGGGACTTGTCTATCAGATAATCACGGTTGCTTCAGGCGATCTCTATGACGGAACTTTCTTTCCGGGCGGGATGTTCAGAGAGCATGCAATGACAGCGTGGCTTGAAGGGCAGGATGCATCATTCTTCCTTGATACTTTGAAAACTGATGACATGTACAGCATGACAAATGATTACTGGGATGTGACGAATCTTTATACAGTTCCTGAGAACATCGCGGTTCCGGCCGCCCATGTCGGCGGATGGTTCGATATGTTCAACCGTCATCAGGTGGACACTTTCAATCTTTATCAGGCATCGGGTGCTCCCGACCAGCATCTTGTAATGGGTCCGTGGTCACATGGAACTATGATGAGCAATGTGTCAAATGAGATGACATTTCCTGAAAATGCTGAAAAATACTACGAAGGTGATACCGATCCGGCATTCGCCCTGCTTGTCCATTTCTATTATCCGCTCAACATTGCAAAACCCGACTGGGCGCCTGTGACCTATTACACGATCGGTGATATAAAAGATGACAATGCTCCGGGAAATGTATGGAAGACTTCTGACACTTTTCCTCCGGTTGAAACTGTGCCTCAGAGACTTTCAGCCGGAACAGACCTCATTTTAAAAGCCGGGGAGTGCGGAAGCGGCGATCTTAATCTCAAATTTGACTATGCCGACCCTTTCCCGACCCTTTGCGGTAATAATCTTACAATAAATCCGGGACCTTGCGATGTTTCGCAGTACCGCAAAAGAAGTGATGCCATCTCTTTTCAGACAGAACCTTTTGAAACTCCTACTGAAATCACGGGTGCTGTCGATGTCACAGTTTCTTTCACGACAGGGCTTAAGGATTTCGATCTTGTTGCAGTCCTTACTGACATTTATCCCGACGGAACTGAATATCTCATCATAGAAGGGGGTAAAAAGGTCAGGTTCAGGGATGGTTTTGACAATGAAAAACTGCTGACTTCCGGTGAAAAGACCGTTATGACATTCAATGCGGGCTACATTTCTATAATTTTCAATAAAGGTCACAGGATGGGGTTTCATCTTTCCACGGCATACTGGCCTAAATACAGGCTTCCGAGCACCGTTGCCGATTACTGGGATGATACACCGGTCAAAGGTGAAGTGGTATTCGATCTGTCTGGAACTTTTATAGATGCGGGTCTTATCGGACAGTGGGGCGGTGAAAAATGTGCAGTTTCTGAAGAAGAGCCTGACGGAGAAGATGTTACAGATACCGATTCTGTTGACTTTGAGAATGATCATGATAGTGAAACTGAGGATGTTGAAATTGAAGATAATGAAATGATAACCGGAAAGAAAGACAGCGGTTGCAGTATGGTTTTTATTTGAGATGGAGGTCTGATGTCAGGAGATAATTGTTTGTCAGCTTCAACTGAAAAGGAAATAAAAAGGGTCACTTTTATCGGAATGATGATTAATATTGCGCTTTCTGGGCTGAAATTCGCTGCCGGTATTTTCGGTAACAGCCAGGCTATAATCGCGGATGCTTTTCACAGTCTTTCGGATTGTGTTACAGATGTAGCTGTGCTGATAGGTTCATCATACTGGAGCGCTCCTCCTGATGAGACCCATCCTCACGGTCACAGAAGAATAGAGACGGTGATAACTGTCTTTATCGGGCTTGCCCTTGTCGGTGTGGCCCTGATGATAGGCTGGAACGCTGTTTCAACGATGATGGACAAGGATAATGAGCCTCCCGGAATGATCGCTTTCCTTGCGGCGGTGCTTTCGATCGTGGTGAAAGAAGGGCTGTACCAGTGGACTGCATTCGTCGGTAAAAAGGTTAAATCTTCGGCGATGGTCGCCAATGCATGGCATCACAGGTCCGATGCTTTCAGCTCTATTCCTGCCGCCGTTGCAATTATTGCCGCAATTCTCCTTCCCGGATACGGTTTTATAGATCATGCAGGAGCCATACTTGTCTGTCTTTTCATCCTTCATGCCGCATACAAGATCTCATGGACTGCGCTGTGTGAACTCACCGATGCCGGTGCAGGGGAGAAGGTCTGCCTTAATATCGAGGCTATCGCAAAAAGCGTGAACGGTGTCAAAGATGTGCATAAATGCCGCACAAGATACCTGGGAAGCGGACTTCAGGTAGACCTCCATGTGCTTGTCGATCCTGAAATGAGCGTAAGAGAAGGTCACGATATAAGCGCGAAGGTCAAAGAAGAGCTCATAAAAAAAGGTCCCGAAGTCATTGATGTAGTGGTTCACCTCGAACCGTTCGAGTAAGGTTTTAATTATTTAATTCTTTCCTAAATCGTTCGATTCTAAATTTTTACTGACTCTAGTCTGAGGTTTGTGTTTTATTG
>JAKLDO010000119.1 GCA_022703485.1 bacterium | reverse complement strand
AACTGTTGAATTTTAGCTCTGTTTTTCAAGTCTTTGAGTGTAAAAGGGGATTTGTTAAAAAATGCTTCACCTGAAGCTTGACACAAAGCCGCATCCTGATTAACAATCCCGGCATTATCAAGTTGTTTTTTTAAAGAAAGAACAGCCTCTTTTGTCGGCTCCAAAAGAGCATCCAACCGTCTTATTACGGTCATAGGAAGAATGACATCGCGATATTTGCCTCTGACATATACATCTCTGAGAACATCGTCAGCTATATTCCAGATAAAATTTGTTATTGTATTGTGCACATTATAATCCATAGAAATCCTCCGGACAACCCATAAGAAATTGATACATAGCTGGCAGATTTTAGCAGATTAATTGAAGCTGTAAAGATTGTTGTAAATATGAGTAAAATGAGCTGATAAGAAATTCTTTCTGGTAACTCTATCGATTCAAAGTGCCAGTGCGAGTGAATGACGGCCCCCTTCTCCTTTGCAGGGAGAAGGTTGGGATGAGGGTTACTTCAGAAGTACTTTGACGGGTTCCATGCCTGCGGGGGTTCCTTCTTCGATCGCGGTGAGGACTGCGCCGCCGCCTGTGAAGAAGTAGTATTTCTTGTTGTCAAGCGCTTTCATGTATACTCCGGGAAGGAGCTTCTTGAGCTCTTCAAGTGTGTCGCCGCCGCCGAAAAGTTTCATTGCATCCTTGTTGGAGTCGATGAGCTTATCCATTGCGATGGTCCCTTCGGTGAAGTGCGGTGTGAATCCCATTACGGCATTTACGAAAATGGTTTTGGCGTTCATGAAAACTTCGCTGACACTGCTTTCGGAAAACGATTTCTTGTCAGCATCAAGGACGAAATTGAGAGCGGTGCCCGCCTTGAGAGTCCTGATGTCGTGAGTTCTGTACTGTCCATCAACTTTTCCATCCATAGTGTCTGATTCGACGATGAAAGGAAGTTCGACTATTCTGCCCGGGAACTTTGAAGCGAAATCAACGAATTTCTTTGCCGCTTCAAGGTCGGCTTCATCGACACCCTTGATCGTTATGCCGTATTTTGCACAAAGGTATGCGTTATAAATTACTCCGCCGAGAACCAGATGATCCGATTTTTCAAGAAGAGCTGAAAGGGGTTCGATCTTGGTATCAAACTTTGAGCCAGCGACAACTGAAACGAGAGGTCTTGCCGGTTCATATATCTTTTTAAGGTTCTCGATCTCTTTTTCCATGAGAATTCCTGCATAGCCCGGAATGTTCTTTGTCACATGAACTGTTGAAGCATGCGCCTGCCATGATCCGAAAGCATCATTGACATAAATATCGGCAAGCCCTGCAAGTTCTTTCGCAAACTTTTCGCGCAGATCGCCTTTCGCTTCTTCTCCCGCGAACCATCTGGTGTTGGGAAGATAAAGCATGTCGGTCTTTCCGTTTTTAAGATCCTTTATCATTTCTTCCATCTTATTTCCGATCTCAGTTATCCCTGCATTTCCGTCAGCTGTAAATTCAGGTATTCTGATCGAAATGCCCAGTTTCTGCTGAAGATAATCAACTACCGGTTCGATCGCTGAATCACTGCCGGTCTTGATCTCTCCTGTTTTCTTATCTTTCGGCCTTCCCACATGGGTCATCAGTATTATCTTGCCGCCTTTTGCGGTGATGTAGAAAATGGTCGGGATCGTAGCATCAATTCTGTAAGGATCGTGGATCATTCCTTTTTTCACGACATTGTGGTCAGCACGCATGAGAACTACTTTGCCTTTAAGATCGACTTCACGGATCGAGCGAAGATTCAAACTTTCCATAGGTTCCTCCAAAATATTATGACAGGTTTAGCTTTTTACGCAGAAAGTATATATCCAATTGGAACCGAGGTCAAAAAAAGGAAAATGGATCTATGAAACTGGTTTGACGACAAGCTCTTTCAGCTTTTCAAGATCTACTGACGGTGCTCCGCCCTGGGCCATGTCGGGTTTTCCTCCGCCTTTTCCGCCAAACGGTTCAAGAAGTGATTTCAGCATGTTCCCTGCGTGGAATTTGTCTTTTGCGGCTCCTGTGACACCCACGATCACGAGAGTTTTTCCCGAATCTTCGCCTGTCACGACGATGAGAGCATTGTCATATTTGGATTTGAGCGAATCTACAAAAGTGAGAGCATCTGCACGGTTCTTTTTTGTTTCGATCACAAATATTTTCGTGCCTTCTCTGATCAGAAGAGGTTCTATCTTTTCAGCCTGCATTGATGCGAGTTTTTCGGAAACCTGTCTGAGCTCCGCAGATACTGACTTGAGATTTTCGGCAAGTTTCAAAGCGGCCTTCACCACCATCGACTTTTCGGTGCTTAGCATTGATGCAAGTTCTGATATCGTGTCGTCGTATTCCCTGAAAAGCTCAAAAGCTCCGAGCGATGTCACAGCCTCTATTCTTCTCACTCCCGCCGCTATTCCTTCCTCTTTTATTATTTTAAAAAGACCTATCTCGCCTGTCGATGAAACATGTGTTCCGCCGCAAAGCTCTTTCGAACTGCCCATTGTGACAACTCTTACATTCTCGCCGTATTTCTCACCGAAAAGGGCCGTAGCACCTTCTTTTTTCGCCTGATCTACAGATTTGACCTCGGTGTTTACAGGGAAGTTCCTGCTTATCATCTCATTCACTTCGTTCTCGATCATTTTAAGCTGATCTTTAGTCACAGCCTGATAGTGGTTGAAATCAAATCTCAGTCTTTCAGGGCCGACAAGCGATCCGGCCTGATTGACATGTTCTCCGAGAACGGATTTCAGAGCATGATGGAGAAGATGTGTCGCCGAATGGTTTCTTCTTGTGGCGTTCCTTCTTGCCGTGTCGTTCTTCTGCATCACCGTGTCACCGGTTTTCAAAGGCGCAGCGAGCCTGAGATGCACAAGTCTGAACTCATTCACCTTTATACAGTCGATGACCTCCGCCGCGGTTTTTCCGTCTTTCAGGATGGTTCCGTGATCGGCCATCTGGCCTCCGGACTCGGCATAGAAGATGACAGGATCTATCACAGCAAAGCATTCATCGCTGAAAACTTCGTTCACAGGTTCGAACTTTTCATTAAAAAGTGCAACGATCGATCCATCTGCCTCATCTTTATCATAACCCGTGAAAACCGGTTCTCTGATGCCTTTTTCAACAAGTCCGCAAACTGCGGAAAGCCTTTCCGAACCGAGGTTTGCGCACCATGACGCCTTTCCTCTCGCCTTCTGTTCGTCCATTGCTTTGCAAAAACCCGCTTCATCATAGGTGAACCCTTTTTCATCAAGTATCGTAGCCGTGAGATCAGGCGGAAAACCGTAAGTATCGTAAAGCTTGAAAACAAGCTCTCCTGAAAGGCTTTTCTTTTTTTCCTTTCCGGCAGAAACGATCCCTTCTTCAAGCAGGGCAAGCCCTTTGTCAAGTGTCGACCTGAACCTTTTCTCCTCTTCTTTCACGATATTGAGCACAAGTTCCGATTTTATTCTGAGTTCGGGATAATGTGTCCCCATAAGCTCTATCAGCTTTCCGCACACTTTATCAAAAAAAAGTTCGTTGAATCCGAGCTTATGCCCGTGTCTGACAGCCCTTCTCATTATCCTGCGCAGAACATATCCCCTTCCTTCATTGGACGGCGTTATTGAATCGGCAATAAGGAAAGACACGCTTCTTGCATGGTCTGCGATGACATTGAGGCTCGGATTGAGATCGTCGGTAACTGCCGCAGGGCATATTGAACGGGTGTAATTTATGAGCGACTGGAAGATGTCAATATCGTAATTAGAGAGTTTTCCGTTAAGAATCGCGGTTATCCTTTCAAGCCCCATTCCGGTATCAATGCTGGGATTTGGAAGCGGGGTAAGTTTTCCCGATTCATCGCGGTTGAACTGCATGAAAACGAGGTTCCATATCTCGACGAACCTGCCGCAGTCGAAATCGGGCATTCCGTTATCCAAAAAGGGTTTCGCGACTTTGAACTGCTCGCCGAGGTCATAATGAATTTCACTGCACGGACCGCAGGGACCTGTGTCTCCCATCGCCCAGAAATTATCCTTTTCGCCGAGTCTGAATATCCTTTTCGGGTCGACTCCTGCTTTTTCGATCCATATTTTTTCAGCTTCATCATCATCTCTGAAAACAGTGACGAAAAGCCTGTTCTTATCAAGCTTGTAGACTTCCGTGACAAGCTGCCATGCGTATTTTATGGCATCTTCCTTGAAATAATCTCCGAAAGAGAAATTACCGAGCATTTCAAAGAATGTATGGTGACGGGTCGTGAAACCGACATTTTCAAGGTCGTTGTGCTTTCCGCCGGCCCTGACGCATTTCTGAGAACTGCACGCTCTCGTGTAGCTTCTTTTTTCAGTTCCGAGAAAGAGGTTCTTGAACTGGTTCATTCCCGCATTGGTGAAAAGGAGCGTTTTATCTTCGGCAGGCAGAAGAGGGGAGCTTGCCACCTCGGTATGCCCGTTGTTCTTGAAATAATTCAGAAAAGTCTCTCTGACCCTGTCAATTGTCCAGTTTTCCATTCCGTTCTCCATATTCTCAAAAAAACTTCCAAAATATTATAGGTAGAGCGGAATTTCTCAAGAAAAAAGAAAAAACAGACATTTACGCTGATAATTTATTTGGCTTTTGAGTACTAAAAGCTGTAAAACTTGAAGGAACTTTATAGTGAGGTCTCAATGCTCGGATTTATTAAAAAATCACTTCTTTGGATCGCCAGCGGAACCGTTTCTGTAATTCTGACAGCATGTTATGGAGTGAACTCAATGGCGGAATGCTTTAGCAAAAAAGTTACGATTATAGATTCTGAAGGCAATCCGATAAAAGGGCTTGATGTTACGCTGTATACAGATTACTACAGTGATCCATACACAGAGCGTACAGATGATGCCGGAGTAGTTGAAATGATTTTTTGCTCTGAAAACAGTAAAGTTACAGTTGAGGTCTTTGATGTTGATGAAGATGAAAACGGAGAGTTTAAAGAAAAAACGGTTATTTTCTCAGCCGATGACAATCCTGAAACAATAGTTATGGAATCTGTTGAATGATTCTCAAAATCAGGGAAAAGGCGTGGGATCTGTACCGGAATATTGAACAGCGGGAACACAATCTGCAATATCTTTTTCTTGAGATCACAAAAAAATGCAATTTGAGCTGTCTTCACTGTGGTTCGGACTGCAAAGCTGAAAATTCTGCGGCGGAGCTTACAACTGAAAGCTGGCTGAAAATAGTTGATTATGTCAAGGCGCATTTCGGTGAACGGGTGCTTTTTGTCATTTCTGGCGGGGAACCTCTTATCCATCCTGATATTTTTAAGATCGGACTGCACATAACTGATGCCGGAATGAAATGGGGAATGGTGACAAACGGCATGAAACTTGATGATGATAGCATGAAGAAACTTGTTGATTCAGGGATCTACAGCATAACAGTAAGCGTTGACGGAACAGAAAAAAATCACAATTATTTAAGAAACAGTTCAAATGCTTTTAAAAAAATTGAAAAAGCTCTCGATCTTATCGGAAAAGCTCAGATACCGATGAAAGATGCTGTGACATGTGTCTATCCTGCAAATCTCGGGGAACTTGATGAAATCGCAACTTTGCTGATAAAAAACAAAATACCATCATGGCGGCTTTTCAGGATTTTTCCAAACGGCAGAGCTGAAAAAAACAAAGAACTTCATCTAACAAAAGAAAATACTGCAAAAATGCTTGAATGGATCGCACAAAACAGAGCGGAATATAAAAGATCAGGACTGACAGTTTCAGCAAGCTGTGAAGGATTTCTTCCTTTTAAACAGGATGTTAATGTCAGGGATTATCCGTTTTTCTGCCGGGCAGGGATAAATATCGCTGGAATCCTGAGCGATGGAACAATAACAGGGTGTACCAACAATCACCCGGGTTTTGCACAGGGGAATATTTTGAAAGATGATCTTGCGACGGTATGGGAACGCAAATTTGAAGATTTCCGTGAAAGAAAATGGATAGAAAAAACAACCTGTGTTTCATGCAAGTATTTGAAAAAATGCAGAGGCGGTTCCATCCATCTCTGGAAAAAAGGTGAGATTTCTCCCCGATTCTGCTATGTTGATGAATGAAACAGGTTTGACCTAACCATTTAAGGAGACGGACATGTCGAAATTTTTTATTCTGATCGTTTCAGCGGTTGCGGTGTTCTCAGCTTTTTCATGCGCTTCAAGCAAGGAGAAGGAAAAGGCTGCGATCGAGGAACTTGTAAAGAACAATGCGGCGCTTTTTCAAAAAGAGGATCTCGTTGGCTATATTGCGACACTTGATCCGGAATCTCCTGAGATAGCTGATACAAAAGCGATGATGGCGGAACTTTTCAGCAAATACGACCTGAAAATAAACATCGAGAGCGTCAGGGTGCTCAAGGTCAATGAAGACAAAGCCGATGTCGAGGTGGATCAGGTCACTGAGAAAGTTACCGGCGGCGATTTCAGGAACAACAGAGTGAAAATCGTGCATCATCTGAAGAAAATAAACGGTGCATGGAAAATATACGGTTCAGATACAATAAGGATTGAATATTTCGATCAGAGTGTGAACTAGACCCTTTTTCTTGAATCTATCACAAAAGTGACAGGTCCGTCGTTGACAAGCGAAACTTCCATGTGAGCACCGAAAACACCTGTTTTTACAGGAACTGTGCCTCTCTGAAGCTCAAGGACCATTTCATCGAACATGGTTTTAGCATTTCCGGGTTCCATCGCATTGTCAAAACCCGGTCTTCTTCCCTTGTGAACATTTCCGGCGAGAGTGAACTGGCTTACCACAAGCATTTCTCCTGATATGTCGCTCACAGAAAGGTTCATTTTCCCTTCACTGTCTTGGAAAATACGCAGTTCCTGAATTTTCTTAATGGTATATCCCGTATCTGACGCAGTGTCTCCTTTCTCAAGCCCTGCAAGTACGAGCAGACCTTTCCCGATCGACGATACAACACTTCCTTCAACAGAAACGGAAGCTTTTGAAACACGCTGAACGACAGTTATCATGTTTTCTCCTTTAAAAACTTTTTTAACTGTTAAAGCACAAAAGAACTGTCAAGTCAAAATATAACCTAAATCGTTCGATTTTCAATAAAAAACTTGACAAAAACCTCCTAAAGTGAAATGATTTCAATGAGTTA
>JAKLDO010000118.1 GCA_022703485.1 bacterium | reverse complement strand
TGTTCTGTTACGGAGTCCGGAGGAGAGTGCAAGGTTGACGGTAATTGTCTTGAACTTGAATGCTGGAACGAAGAATGTTCAGGCTGTGAATGGAACTATGAAGGAATGTATTCTGTTTTTGAAGACACGGAGTATTTATGGTCGTCATCTTTTCACAGTTCAAGTGAAGATTACGCATGGGATGTCTGTTTCGGCAACGGATATGTCGGAAACTATCTGAAACTGAATAAAAATCATGTCAGATGCGTAAAAAAATAATTAAAGCCATTTGACATAAATTCCGCACAATGTATCATCAGACAGTTTTTTTAAGGGGCTGGCAATGTCTTTTTCCACCATTATCGGGATGCTCGCGGCGGTATGCACGACAGTTTCTTTCATTCCTCAGGTCGTAAAGACCATAAAAACAGGACAGACAAAGGACATATCGCTTTCAATGTATGTAATTTTCACAGCCGGTATATTTTTCTGGCTCATCTACGGCATAATGATCGTTGATGTTCCAATAATCGCCGCCAACACGATCACTCTTCTCCTCACCGGAACAGTCCTTTTCCTGAAGATCAAAAACGGCTGATTTTCCAATTGATATTTATTTTCCTCTAAATATAATAGAAAACCGCAGTGTGTGTTTATACAGCGTTTTAAATTGGGGGATTTCATGAAAAGGCTTGGATTCATTGCATTATTGCTTGTGCTCGGGGTTGTTTTCAGTTCATGTATCAAAGATGAGGACCCGGCTGCAGACAATGAAAATGTTGTCAAAGATGACAATAATACTAATCAGGATAAAGATCAGACAAATGATGACGCTTCCGGTGATTCTGATGCTGTTACGGAAGGCGATGAAAAGCCGGATATTGATGAAGGCGGCATAATCACCGAATGCACCCCCGGAGACACGAAAGAGTGTTTTGAAGGTCCAAGCAATGCAAAAGGCGTCGGTCTTTGCAAAGCAGGTGTATCAACATGCGTTGAAGACGGCACCGACTGGAGCGAATGTGTAGGACAGGTGCTTCCGACCCCGGAAATATGCGGCGACGGCATCGACCAGAACTGCGACGGAGAGGATACAACTGTTGACAATGTTCAGGATATTGACGGAGACGGATATAACTACTGCAACGGCGACTGTTGTGAAACTTCATGGGACTGCAAGGCTGAATCTCCTGACAGAGTGAATTCCGGAGCCTATGAATTTGATGATAACTCGATAGATGACAACTGTAACGGTGAGATAGACGAAAAGACAGTGTGCGACTCAGGACTTTCACTTGCTGTAGGCGATTACCCCGGAAATGCAATGAAGCTTGCTCAGGGAATGGGAATGTGCGCCGGTCTCCAGACTGCAGAAATATCACTTGCGGGACCTGCCGCTACCGAAACGATCGACAAGAACGGTTCAAAGAACTGCGACTGTTCCGATAATTGCAGTTACGAGAAGGTCAGCAGGCCGAGCAGAGCGATGCCTTATTATGAAAATGATTATAAAACATTCGCAGTAGAACCTAAGTTCGGTGACGCGATGACCCCGCTTGAAGGTGTTTCCCTCTCGATACTTTCAACAGGTGACTGGGATGCACCCACAGGAGACGCAAGCTGTGCCGCGCTTGAAGCCGGTGACATGCAGACAGCAAGCAAGATCCCCGAGGACTGGATAAACATGATGCCGAACTGCGAGATCCCGAAGTCACCGTCATGCGGAGGTCAGACTCCACAGACAGGGCTGACAAATCAGTGTGCAGGAAAGGAGATCCCTTATGTTCAGGACCCGATCATGCTTACAGTGAAGCTTAGAGTCCCGACAAATGCAAGGGCTTTCGAGTTCAATCTGTTCTTCATGTCGATAGAATATCCTACGACCGTATGCAACGGCAGTAACTATAACGACTTCTTTATAGCGCTTCTGGATTCGACATACAATGACAAGAACCCCGGTGCCGAGTTCATGAACCCGCAGGACAAGAACCTTGCAAAGACAGCCAACGGCAACCCTGTCGGTGTCGATCTTGCTCCTGAAGGACTTTTCACAGCATGCAATCCTACATGCAAAGGACCTCTGGGAATGGAAAACAAATATGCAAAATTCTGCACTGATGACTTCATTCTTGCAGGGACAGGTTTTGAGTCCCAGACCATCATGGGAATGTGCAGCGGAAGCGGTGGAACTGGATGGCTCAAGACAACAGGCAATGTAGAGCCCGGTGAAGAGATAACACTGAGATTCGCTCTGTGGGAACAGGGTGAAGTTTCATACGGCGACGACCACTCATGGGATTCCACAGTCGTTCTTGACGGATTCAAATGGCTTCCGAGACCCGGCAAACCCGGAACAGAACAGAAATAACATCTGCCTGACCGCTTGATATTTAGTTTTCCTTTAAATATAATCAGCTGATCAGTGTTCCTGAATATTTACATCCCCGGAGGATTTCATGAAAAAGATCGGATTCATTGCGTTATTTCTTGCTCTCGGACTTTTATTAAGTTCGTGTATCAAAGATGAGGGTTCCGGTACAGATAATGAAAATATTGTCAAAGATGACGAAAATAACACTAATCAGGATAAGGATCAGGCAAATGATGATGCGACAGATCCTGACGAAGGTGCGGAAGCTGATGAAACGCCTGACATAGATGAGGGCGGAATGTATGTCGAATGCACTCCCGGAGAGACGAGGGAATGTTTTGAAGGACCGACAGGCTCAAAAGGTGTGGGAATATGTGTTGCCGGAATTGCAACATGCGTAGTTGACGGAACTGACTGGAGCGAATGTGTAGGACAGGTTCTTCCGGCTCCCGAGATATGCGGTGACGGTATCGACCAGGACTGCAATGGAGAGGATACAACAGTTGACAATGTCATTGACATCGACGGGGACGGATACAATTACTGCAACGGCGACTGCTGTGAAACCTCATGGGACTGTAAAGCTGAAGAGCCCGACAGAGTGAATTCAGGAGCTTACGAGTTTGATGATAATTATATTGATGATAACTGCAACGGTCAGATAGATGAAAAGGAATCGTGCGATGAAGGACTTGCGCTTGCGTTGAACGATTACCCGGGAAATGCTGAAAAACTTGCCAGGGCGATGGGTATCTGTTCCGGACTGGTTTCATCCGAGATATCGCTTTCAGGAGAGCCTGTATCTGAAATGATAGCAGACAATCAGTGCGGAGGTGAGAACGGTTCCTATACGAAAGCCGACCGGCCGAGTCTGACAATGCCTTATTATGATGCAAATTATCAGACATTTGCAGTTGTTCCCATGTTCGGAACAGCAATGGCGCCTCTTGAAGGTGTTCAGCTGGCGGTTCTTTCCACAGCCGACTGGGATAATCCCACGATGGATGCGGCATGCGCTACTCTGGAAGCAGGCGATATGAAGACTTCAAGTACGATACCCGAAGACTGGATAAACATGATGCCTAACTGCGAGATCCCGAAAGCACCGTCATGCGGCGGACAGGCTCCCCAGACAGGGCTTACAAACCAGTGTGCAGGAAAGACGATCCCTTCAGTTCAGGACCCGATAATGCTCACAATAAAAATGAAAGTCCCGAGCAACGCAAGGGCATTCGAGTTCAACCTTTTCTTCATGTCCATCGAATATCCCGGTACTGTTTGCAGCAGTAGTAATTACAATGACTTTTTTGTTGCGCTCATTGATTCGACATATAATGAAAAAAATCCGGGTGCCGAATATATGAACCCTTATGACAAGAACCTTGCAAAAGATGAATTCGGCAATCCTGTCGGAGTCGATCTTGCTCCCGCCGGACTTTTCAAAGCATGCAGCACTACATGCACTGCAGTGGGAAGTAATACCAACAAATGGGGCTTCTGTACAGGTGATGCCATTCTTGCAGGTACTGGTTTCGAGGCTACAGGAACAGGAATGTTCTGTCAGGGTCACGGCGGAACAGGCTGGCTGAAAACGACAGGCAATGTTGAACCGGGTGAGGAAATGGTCCTTAGACTTGCACTATGGGAGCAGGGTGAAGTGGGTTACGGTCCTGACCATTCATACGATTCGACAGTCGTTCTTGACGGTTTCAAGTGGCTTCCGAGGCCCGGTAAACCAGGTACGGAAGAAAAATAGATCTTATATAACCTTTTGATTTTATCTGTAATTTTCCGAAAAACCTGTTTTTCCTTGACAAGGTTGTTCTATTCTGGTAAATATCGCCCCGCTGGTGCCCAGGTAGCTCAGTCGGTAGAGCAGAGGACTGAAAATCCTCGTGTGGGCAGTTCGATTCTGTCCCTGGGCACCACTTTCCAATAAAAATCCCTCACCCTTTTTTAGACAATTTAATTGAAAATTGATTTATATATTATCGGTCTTTCAGAATCTTTTGTTGAGAAATGTCTGTGATATTAAAGTATTATCGCTGAACAGCCGGAATCTTTCTTGGAAGTTGTTGTGTTCTCATCGGGAACCGGGTCATCCTCGAAAGATGATTCATCGCCGGTTTCTGTATCAGAGTCAAGAGCGTCATCATCTGCGATTGTGTCGTCGTCACCGCTTGAACCTATTAATATGCACTGAGAATCAATACACTCAGCAGTTTCATCATAACAGTCTGCGGCAGTTGTACACGGCATAGCACACACATTTTCCTTTTCATTATACTGCTCGTGGCATTTCATCTGCATCTGTCCGCCGAAGTTCCTGCAATCGGTATCAGCTTCACAAGGAGGCATGCATATCTGATATTCGCCCTGATCGCCGAAACTTACAAGAACACACTGTGCTCCCATGTCTCCGCACTGTGAATCGCTAGAGCACATCTTTACGCAGAAACCGTCCGGGATCTGTGTAATACACATAGCATCATATTTGCAGTCTTCATCAGATTCGCAAGTTCCGCCCGGTTCAGAGGGATTCTTCTTGCATTCTCTGTCAGCTGTGCAGTATGAACCTTCGGCACAGTCTTCGTCGTTTTCACATTTCGGGAAACATTTTCCAAGAAGTTCGTCACTGCAGCTGAACCCTTCAGGACACGGATTGTCGCTGTTGCATTCAAGGAGACAGTTCTTGTCACTTTGACCGCTTGAGTATTCAGCAGTACCGTCAGGGCATGCAAAAGAAGCATTCTTGATCGTACAGTAACCTTCTGTGAACTTATATGCTTTGTAATCGCCGGTAAGACATTCTACATCCGTTTCAGGGAAATCGGCATTTGCACAGTCAGCATTTTTTGTACATTTTCCGCCGACCTTTGAAATATCCTTGTTGAAACCTTCATCTACGAAACCGTCGCAGTTGTCATCGATGTTGTTGTCGGTCTCTGCTGCTGTTGTTTCACATGCATCAAGTCCTGCCGCAAGTCTTGCAGCTTTAAGGACATTCACTCTGCCGAAACCGTATTTTACGCTGTGACCGTTCTCATCCCAGAAACCTGTTTCGGGATTTACTTTGTCCGAACTTTCACGAACGATATCCATAGCCTCTTCAAGAGTAAGTGACGGATTTACCGAGAATATCACGCCGAAAAGACCGGTAACTACCGGAGCGGCGGAAGATGTTCCGCTGAACTGATTTGTGTAATCGTCATCAAGGTCTCCGTAACCTACGAGGTATGCTGTTGCAATACCGAGTATCGGGTTCATGGAAAGAGTAGGCGCTATTATGTCAAGTGTTGCGCTGTAGTTGGAATAAGGAACTCTTGTATCCCATGCCGATGATCCGCCGACGCTGACAACTTTAGCTTCTACATCGACATTGTTCCTCTTGAACTTGAAAACCTTGTCAAGAAGCTGGTAATAAGAAGCATCAACACCGTCGTTGCCGCTTGCATACACTATTGCTCCGCCCAGTCCGCCTCTTCCGTTCTGCATGAAATTCTGATGGCTTTCAGTTTCTGCGGCTGAAACCGGGATATCACCCATTCCCGCCATCGGACCGAACGAACAGTTAATGGCGACTATTGCAGGATCGTCAACATATTTCTGATAGACAATAAGAAGCTGTTCCTCGTCAACACCTGTGCCCGAGCCGCCTTCCATGTAAGTTACGGGGTAAATGCCGCACCACGGGCAGATGCCGGCTGTACCGATGTCGTTGCCTTCAGCTGCACTTACGCCTGCACAATCTGTTCCATGTGAATAACCGGAAGTTCCGTACATGGAACCGTCATCTATTTCACCGGGATTTCCTGTTTCACCGGGGTGAACCATGTTATATCCGTCTTCAAGCTTGTTCTTGAGGTCAGGATGATTGAAATCGACACCGCTATCCATTATTGCAACTTTCATCACATCAAAATCAGGAAGAGTTCCGCCTTCAATTGAATTGTAAATGAACTCGATCGCCTGTTCGAACCTTACATCTGCATTTTCAAGGGTATCAATGCTCTTATTGTAAGGATCTATCGCAGTTCCGGGGTTTTTGAGGGACCACTGATGTCCGCTCTTGAAGTATTTATCGTTTATCGGGAATTTCACAGGATTTGCATAATATGCCATCTGCCTGATGATATTGGGGAAAGCGAAACCGTCACCATTCTCCACGATAGAAGCGGCTATTTTTACGCTGTCGCCTGCTGTTTCAAATGAAAAAAGATCATAACCTGAAATTATCTCGACAGGTTTCAGACCATATTTCTTTGCAATATAATCCGCACTTTTCTTTCCGCCGTAGAAAAGCTTGTTGTCAGCGATCATTGTGTAGGCACCTGCAAGATAGACAGGAAGATTTCCCGATCCGTTTTTTGAGATCACGATGAACTTTTCGCCGACATTCCATTTAAGTGAGTAGTTTTCAGGAGCTTTAAGTGCGGCCGCAGTAAGTTTCTGCGCGTTAACCGCCTGATTTCTTTTCAACTCGAAGAAGGAGCCGTCCCTTCTGTAGACTTTTTCCGCTGACAGAGTTCCGAACACCGCCAGAAGAATGAACATGGAAAACAGTTTTTTCATTTTACCCTCCGGTAACAGTTTATGTGGATATCTTGTTTACCAACCAACATACATCTAAATATTAGCAAAAATCAATCCCTGTTTTTTTGGCCTGTGATTACAGCCACTTAAAGATGCGTCTTTTGACCGCTCTAAGGTTTCTTTCCATTTTTGAAAAAGGCTCTGTTATCTTAAGCCCCTTCACTTTTCCAAGAATGTCGTAAATGTGGACAGGATCATCGAGCC
>JAKLDO010000117.1 GCA_022703485.1 bacterium | reverse complement strand
TTTTAACTCATTGAAATCATTTCACTTTAGGAGGTTTTTGTCAAGTTTTTTATTGAAAATCGAACGATTTAGGTTATATTAAAATTAGATGTGGTTATCTGTTTTTCAAAGATCTTTGTGAGAGTGGAACCGTTCCTTTCGAATATCGCAAAAGTGATAGCTGTATCTCCTCCGGCATCCCAGCCTGGATCAAGATACATTTCAAAGCTCTGTATCGTTGCGTTATGATTGCATGCGAACTCGTTACCTTTAAAAACATTCTTTTTTTCGTTATTGCCGTTCGAGTTCTGAGCGATCATATCGGTAACAGACGAATATGGAACAAGGCACTGCGGCGTACCGCTTGAAGAATTACAAACCGCTTTATCAATGCAGTTTTCAACAGTTGTCCAATAATAACAGGCGTCTGTGTTCTGAAGACACTGCTCTACGCTCATTGAATCACCCGAACATCTAAGCTCATCAGGGTTGGAACAGTCGCTTGAGCTGCAGTCAGGCATTGCTATGCCGCATGCTTCCGATTCAGAATAACAGTTGTTCACAAGACACAGATATCTCTGCTGTTCATCAAGCGGGATGCAGCCTGCATTTTCCGCACATGAATAAAAAGCATCAAAATCGCTCTTCCCTGAAACGCTCCCCATATTATAACACGACTGCTGGCACTCATAGCTTGAACATGGCAGTGCACAATCTATGATCTGGGCACAGGTGTATTCGGGCGCTGTGTCTCCTGTGTTTCCGGTATCTGCCGTGTCACCCGTGTCGCCTGTATCTGAAGTATCTCCTGTATCTGAAGTATCTCCTGTATTCGAGGTATCTCCAGTATCTCCGGTATCACCCGTATCGCCCGTATCCGATGTATCGCCTGTATCGGCCGTATCACCTGTATTTGCAGTATCTCCGGTATTGCCTGTATCGACCGTATCACCTGTATCTGCAGTATCTCCGGTATTGCCTGTGTCAGCCGTATCGCCCGTATCAGCAGTATCACCTGTGTCCGCAGTATCTCCTGTATCAGAAGTATCACCCGTATTTGCAGAATCATCATCTGACTGTGTTTCGGTGTCATTACCGTTCTCACCGTCCTTTACAATGAACTTCTTGACGCCCCCTTCACATGAAACGAAGAACATCGCTAAAACAATGACGATCATGAATTGTCTCATATTTACACCTCTTTGCTTGTTACACACACAAATATTATATTTTTAACACTTTAAATGTCCAGAGATTATATTTTATCAGGGCTTAGATATCGAAACTGTTACCGACGAGTCCGATCCTGACATCGATGCCTTCATCTTCGAAATATCTGACAGACCGCATTGAAGAACAGTGAAGAAGCACCATTCTTTTTATTCCGGCTTCAACTGCCGCTTGAGCATTTTGTTTCATTTCATTCACAGACATATTGAAATTGTGAAATCCTCCGGCAATCGTATCAATCATTGAATATTCTTTTGCCGTTTTTACAATTTTCATCAGCCCTGCATGCCCGCACCCTGTAAAAAGTGTATTTCCCGCAATAAGCGAAAGCTCCTGAAGAGGTCCGGTTTCTGTTTCAGATGATGTCAGTATAAGTCTGATATTATTTGAGATCTCCGTTTCTTTCATCACGGGAATTGATCTAAGAGCCGGAAGACCGGCGAGTTCAATTCCCTCAGGATGATATACTTTACAGCACATTGAGACCATCGAGAATATTCCGCTCAGAACAGGAATTCCGCCGCAGTGATCGGGATGAGCATGGGAAATAACGGCAAGTTCAGCCTTGTGAAGCGGCAGGTTCATGAATTCGGCATTGTCTGAAAAAAGAGATCCTGCGCCTGTATCAAAAATAATATCGGTATCGTCAAATCTTATATACAGGGACAGTCCGTTCTCTGCAAGAAGCCCCTGTCTGCCTGCGCAGTTCGAGGAAAGGACAGCAAAAGATCTCAACTATTTATTGACCTCTGCGACCACCAGTTTGGTTATATCGAATTTGTCGTCACTGTAAAGGACCTGCTCTTTCGCAAGAACGAGCTCATAACCTTTCTGAATGGCTATTTTCATTGCTATCTTTTTTACTTTTTCGACAAAATCGGCCTGCGCCTTGACATCCTTGTCCTGAAGGTCTTTCTGCTTTTCCTGATACATCTGCTGAAGTTCGAGCATCTTTCTCTGATACTCTTCAGCCATTGCCCTCTTGGCCTCTTCTGTAGCCATCGGAGCCTCTTTCTTCGCTCTTTCCTGAAGCTGGATGAGTTCGTTCTCCTTTGCTTTCAGAGCATTCTGGCTTTTCTGGAGCATGGCTTCCATTTTCTTCTTTTCAACTTCGATCTCTTTGGAGCTTTCCCACACCTTTTTCATATCTACCACTGCGATCTTCTGGGCATAAACCGGCGCCGCAGCCATAAGAACAAAAAGAACGACCATAACTTTAAAATTCATAATTCCCTCCACTTAAAAAGAATTCTTTATGTTAAATTCAAACTGGAACTTCGGGTCGCCCGGTCTCGGTGTCAGCGGGAATCCCCACTCGAACGACAGCGGAGCGATAGGCGTAACCCATCTTACACCGAACCCTGCACTCCAGAACATGCCTAGAGGCAGATCGTATTTATCAAATTTCGTTGTATTTATGTAGAACATGTTCTCGTTCTTCGCCCATGAGTTACCGACATCAAGGAAAGCCACAAAATTCAGTCTCATTGCCTTGACTATGGGTATCTCAAGCTCGTTGTTCAGAACGAATTTCTTGTCGCCGCCTATTACATACGGAGATGTTCCGCTCACAGGATCGGTGCCGTCTGTCGGAACATTGTAATCGGTATCGCTTCCGTCATGTGCCGGACCAATCGAATAGAACGGATAGCCTCTGATACTGAACATGCCGCCGAGCCTGAATCTTTCTGAGAACGGCAGGGATTTGTTCTGAAGATGTATATTGTACCCGAGCTCAAGATTGCTCTTGAAAACTATGCCCCAGAAAAGTTCCTGATAGAACCTGAAATTGAAATCAAGTTTAAGTATGTCCTCGTCACTTCCAAGGAATCTGGGCGCCACTTCAACACTTCCCGTCGTGTATATGCCTTTTGATGCGAACTGCCTGTCGTTCCTCGTATCGACTGAAAGGGAAAGTTCTATTGAAGATGTGAAAAGGTCGCGATAAAGCCTTGCCATCTGATGCTCTGTCGTGCCGTTGATATCGACCATTCTGAGCCTGTAGCCGAAATATGTCCTGAAATATGTCCAGAACGGAATTCCGAATGTCAGACTGAAACCGTAACTGTTCTGGCTGTAGTCGGCATAATATTCGTACATGTCGGAATCGTAGTTCAGATACCTGTAGAAGAATGTCGCACTGAAAGAAAAGTCGTAATCAAAGAAATAAGGCTCATAGAAACTGAGACTGAGCTCTCTCTTTATCTTGCTTATCTGCCCTGAAAGGCTCATGTTCTGACCGTATCCGAGGAAATTGTTCTGGTCGATCTTCGCATTGAAAACAAAACTTTCAAAAGTGGAGAATCCTGCTCCGACATTGAATGTGCCGCTCTTCCTCTCTTTAACGGTCACAAGCAGTTTAACCTTATCAGGAGCGCTTCCTTCCTTTATCTCTATCTTCACTTCGTCATAGAAACCTGTCCTTTTTATACGCTCTTCACTTCTTCTCTGACCTGTATAGCTGTAAAGGTCACCTTCATAAACGACCATCTCTCTTCTTATGACTTTGTCTCTCGATCTGTCGTTCCCTGAAAGATCTATCCTCTCTATACTGCATTTCCGTCCTTTATTAATGACAAAATCAAGATCGACCATCAGGTCCGCATCATTAAGGCTCCTGTCAGGATATATGTTAACGAACGGATATCCTTCATCACCGTAAATGGCCTTTATCCTCTCCACATCCCTGATCAGCGAAGTGTGTTTGTACCACTCTCCTTTCTTCTGCGTGAATTTGAAGTCAGGGATCTTTCCGTTATCCTGAGGATCTCCGCTTATCGAAAGTTTTCCGATCTTATATCTGAGCCCTTCATTGACGACGAATGTGATGTAAATGTCCTTTTTATCAGGTGATATCGTAAGGACAGGTTTGTTAACTTTCACATTGACATAGCCTTCGTCATTGTAAAAGTACATTATCCTTGCCACATCCTCTTCAAGCAGCTGTTTCTTGTATCCGCCGTCCTGGAAATATGAAAAAAGTCCGTCCTCCTGAGTGTTCAGATTGGACTTTATGAATGAATCGGTCAGGTTCTTGTTGCCCACGATCGTTATCTTCTTTATTCTGCTCTTTTTTCCTTCCGTGATCTTGAATTCAACGGTGGTCTCGCGCTTTTTCTCATCGGTCTTCGTATCCGCGTTCACTGTTGCCATAAGAAAGCCCTTATCTCTGTAAAGGTCCATAATGGCTGTGACATTCCTGGATATTTTAGCTGTGTCGAGAAGTTCGTTCTTCTTGACTGTGACAACCTCTTTTATGTCATCGAGGTCTATCTTCTTGTTTCCGCTGAACTTCACTTCGGAGATGACCGGGAATTCCACCACTTTGAATTTCAGGGCCTTTGCCGTTTCATCGTATCTTACTGAAATGTCCTGGAATATGTTGAGGTCTATCACCTCTTTCAATATCCTGTCGATCTCTTCTTCGGAGAATTCGTCCTTTGCTGAAAAAGGCTGTGTTATGACTGAAATTTCTGTCCTGATGTTCCCTTCGACCTCGACATTTTCAACTTTAAGAGCATGGATGTCTGAAAAGAAAAGCATTATCACAACAGGCATTATGTACTTTGAAAATATTCTCATATATTGTGGATAACTCCGTCTTTCAGCTCAATTATTCTTCCCATCTCACCGGCAAATACCCTGTTGTGGGTCACGAACAGAGTTGTCAGAGTTCTTTCCTGAGCGATGGAAAGAATGAGCTCTATTATCATTTTTCCTGTGTCATTGTCCAGATTTCCTGTGGGTTCGTCCATGAGCAGCATGGCAGGCTCGGTTACAACGGCGCGTGCTATGGCCACTCTCTGCTGTTCTCCGCCTGACAGTTCGGCAGGTTTGTGGTCAAGCCTTTCAGAAAGTCCCACCCTTCCGAGCATTTCTTTCGCCCTTGCGAAAGCTGTCTTTTTTGATACCTGTATCATCAGCGGTATCGCAACATTCTCAAGCGCCGTGAATTCCGGAAGAAGATGATGGAACTGAAAAACTATCCCTATCTGCCTGTTCCTGAAACTGCTGAGCTTTGCATCGCTGAGCTTCACAGGGTCGAAACCGTCAAGAAGTATCTTGCCGCTGTCAGGCCTTTCAAGTGTGGCGATTATGTTCAGCAGGGTAGATTTGCCTGCGCCGCTCTTTCCAGTTAGAGAAAGCCTTTCACCTTTGGATATTGAAAGATCGACTCCCTTGAGAACCTCTATCCTTCTGCCCTCTATGAAGTAGTTCTTTGTCACATTTTCCATGCTCAGAATGGGTGTTTCATTCATATCTCAATCCCTCCACAGGGGTGATCCCTGATGCTTTTATACATGGATAAAGTGTAGCCGCCAAACATATGAGCATTGATGCTGCGGATACAGTTACAAAGCTGAACACCGACATCTCGACCGGCATTGTTGAAAAGAAATATATCTCCTTGCTCAGCGGAAAATCTATCTGTTTAAGGGCAAGACATGCGAAAACGGCGATAACGGCTCCCAGCATCGTGCCTGCAAGCCCGATCATGAAACCGTCGAACATAAATATCCCTGCTATCGTGCTTCTTTTCACTCCGAGAGCTCTCAGCACGGAGACTTCCCTTGTCTTGCTTATCACGAGCATTATCAGTGTCGTTATTATTCCGAATGAGGCGACCAGAATTATGAAAATGAGTATTATGAACATCACTATCTTCTGAAGTTCAAGGAACCTGAATGTGGTCCTGTGCATTTCCTCCCAGTCCTGCACAGCATATGGGAAGCCTCCGGTCATTTCCATGATCACCGAGTTCATTTCATCCAGTTTTTCTATATTTTCGACCCTGTAGGAAATAAAGCTCACGGTGCGGCCTGTCTCAAGAAAGTCCTGAACATCGTGAAGACCCGCATAAATATATCTTGAATCATAGTCATGCAATCCCGTATCAAAAATACCGGTGACCCTGAAGTTCCTGCTTACCGGCACGGTTTCACCGCCGCTTTCCTTCTTTCCCTTTGATCCGACGACTGTTATTACAGAACCGGTCTTCACTTTCAGTTTTGAAGCTATGCCCGAACCTATTATCACCGGCGGCACTGTTTTTTTACCTTCATCAAGGAAATCATCAACATTCCTTTCGTGATCGCTCCTTGCATCCTTTACACCGCAAGGATCTCCGGCTTCAAGACATTTGAATCCGCCTTCTTTCATCATTTCAGGCACACTTGCCACTTTATGGTAGCTTGAAGGATCGACACCGTTTATAAGAGCTCCCGTTATTTCGTTCCCTGATGAGATCAGCACTTCGCTGAAAACAACCGGACCCGCACCTTTTATTCCGTTTATTTTTGAAATTTTTGCAGTGAGCTCCTCATAATTATCAAAACTGCCTATCAGCTTATATACATTGGCGTGGGAGGTCGAGCTGAGAACCGTCTGTTTCATGCGGCTCAGAAATCCGTCCATGACAGAAAGGACCGTTATAAGCGCGGCTACTCCGAGAGCAAGCCCCGTGATGGATATGAGAGAAATGAGGCTCATTGCTCCTTTTTCCCTCCCCTTGGTGAGATACCTCGATCCTATGAACCTTATGAACTCACTCATGTCTGAGCACCTCTGACGGGTTGACCGATGCCGCTTTCGCTCCGGGATATACCGTTGCAATGACAGTCAGGATCATTGAGCCTATTCCTGCGACCGCAAAAGTGCCTACCGACATATCGACCGGGATCCTGTCAATGTAGTAGACATCCTGAGCGACGCCTATCGAAAGGCCGTTTATAAAAACACATCCGAGATATCCTGCGATCATTCCTGCAACAGTTCCGGCAGATCCTATCACCAGTCCGTCAAGCATGAATATTTTCATTACCGAACTCGAGCTGAACCCTGCCGCTCTGAGTATCGCGATCTCCTCTTTTTTCCCCATCACCAGCATGATGAGCGCTGATACGATATTGAAAGCCGCGACAAGTATTATGAAACCGAGAATGAGGAACCATACGATCTTTTCCATTTTAAGCGCGCCGAAAAGCTCCCTGTTCATCTGTTTCCAGCTTGTG
>JAKLDO010000116.1 GCA_022703485.1 bacterium | reverse complement strand
ACATGCTTGACTGTGTAGAACCCGATCCTTCAGGATGTGTCGGCGGAGGGACATACCTCCCCGGCCCCGGCAACGATGTAACCGTGCAGTTCGAGCGCGACCTCGGAATGCCGGTACTTGTGGGTGCGGACCAATATCAGAATGTGACACTTGTGGCAAATGTCACAAAGCTTTCATTCGCTGCTCCCAAAGCAAATGTAAGTAAGGTTATAATATCAATTAATTATGGATGTAATGTCGCAGGTGATGTTCCGGCTAACAAGATAGGTGAGAAAACATATACTGCGGAAGTTGCAGCTCCTGACGGAATAATATCGGAACCTATCGATCTTTCCGGATGTGAACAGTCCGGTTATAAGGTGGGCGGAACCATGCAGATATTCCACAGCGGTGCTAATTTCTCTGCTGCCACTGTCGATATGGACATAGAGTTCTCCTTGGATTATAACAGCGGTTCGGAACAGGACATCTATGTTCTGAATACCGGAGAATCATACTATTCCGAGTACAGAAGTGAAGCGACAGGCGCACCTTCTGAAAGGGTCAATGAGTATGAATGCAAGACAACATTCTACCATAAACAGTCCCTTGTTGTGAGCGGAGGTCCGGGAAGCTGTCCTGCAAAGCATCCGAGTGCTGAAAGGTGTACACAGCCGGATCATACTGTAATTGCCGCTGACCAGTGGGGTAATGCGAAAAAGACAGCATGTTCATGGCTGTGCCGTGACAAAGTGGTATATGATGATGTCTGGAAGTGCCGTGCCTTCTTCTCGCAGATGGATAATCCCCTCAGGGGAGGTTCAGGGCTTTGTGTAGCTTCATGCCCCGGTGACGATCCTGCAACACTGCAGACCTGCTGTCAGTGCATAAATGCGGCGCAGGCCACATATAATTTCCTTACTCTTGAACCGCCTGAAACGGTCAAGTTCGCAGCTGCTGGACCTGCTCTCAAGTGTGCTGTCAGCGGTTACGAAGAAGGTATCACGAGCGAAGGAAAGAGAACTTTCACAAGCGGTTACATGGCTGAAGTTATTACAGGTCACATAAAAGAACTCGGTGATTCTTCATACCGACTTAATATCGCCGGATATACTTCCCCTTATGAACTGAATCACTGGTACAGCTCGGCGACTCTTCTCAACAACACAGACTGTTTAAAAAACAGTTTTGTAAGTCTTTTTGAGACCGGAAAGAACGGAACCAGAGATATAGCATGTATTTATGATCTGATAAACAATTTCGAAGGCACAGACTGTGATGACGGTTGCGGAGTGAGCAGTGCGTGCGGATGTACTGTCGATATAGGCGGAGGTACAGATTACTGTGATTATCCGAGTTTCTGGATGAAAGTACCCAACACCGAAGGCGGAAGACTTATCTATCCTGCTAAGATACTTGACGGTACCGATCTGGCTGATTTCAGAAATACGATCAGAGATCTTCAGGCTAAAGGCGGTTCAGCTCTCGGTGAAACTCTTTTTGATGTGTGGAGATATCTGGGCGGAATGAAATCGGCGCACGATCCGAACTACCTTGCTACAGCCTATACATCTCCTTTCGGTGCCAGTGCTGATGTGGAATGTTTTGACAATACTGCAGTAATTATTTCAGGAGGTCAGCCTCAGTTTGATGATAACTATTCAATAAGGACAAAAACTTCTCAGGTGGCTCCTGCTGATGTGCCTTATGTGGTTCCCGATCCTTCAGATGTCTGGACAGCTGCAAAGCCTTATGTCACCACAAACTGGTATCTGACAGCGTTTGAAAAAGTGGCAAGCTGGGTTCACACTAAAGATTTCTCTCATTCTGTCGCTGACTGCAAACTTGATAACAATGTCAATATGTACGGATATGAAGTCGGCGGCGTGACCGGCGGACATAACTGTTCAACTGCCGGAGGAGAGGATACAACAGGTCTGAATGTAATTGATAAAATTCATACGATCGCAATCGGCGAATGGGTTCTTTCAGCTCTTTATAACAATCCTTCAAACACATACCTTGAAGATTCAGTACTTAAAGATGCGGCGACAGATAACGGCGGTCAGTATTTCGGTCTTACTGCTGAAGCCGCTAACAGCATGGGAGACATAAAAACATTCAGCAACCTTACTGATTTGTTTAATGAATTCTGTAAACAAGGCTCTCCGAGCGATTTTGCGGCCGGCAGACCTCACTGGACTTCAACTATTCAGGTTTACGGTGCTGAAATGAAGAACAGATACCCGTATATCTACTATTCTGTTACAGTTCCGGTTGATAACAGGATCAGCAGGTTCTGGTTCGGAAATGAAAAAGCATATTCGGTAGATGATGATTCAACTGACTGTGACCTTGAGGACAGTTCTGACTGTGCCGGCTGGTACAGGCAGACAATTCCTGCATCGGACTGTTTCTATCTGAGTGATACCGGGGCGGATATGACAAATGCTGACTTCAGAAACACGCTGTCAGGAGGAGCCGCTGCTGTTCTCAGGGATAGGCTTTATGCCGGCGGCATGAGCTGTGACAGCACGGTCGGTTCTGAATCGCCATGTTTTACAAGCGGAGCGAGAAATGTGCTTTATGACAACGGCACTGATATGCTTTCACTTCAGACAGCTGACCCTGCATGGTTTACTGCAAAATTCGCTGCAAAACTGCCTACCATAACTAAAGGTCAGGCGATACAGATACTTGATTACATGTACGGTTACGATGCATTTGACGAATATCCTGCCGACGGAAATAAAAACAATGTCAGATATGATGGGATAGGGACTTTTTCCGTTGATGATCCTTTTGATGCTGATTTTACCGGTACAAACAAACTTGACATCAGGCCTACACTCCTTGGTGCCATAACACATTCAACACCTATAGCGATTCATTATGATAATTCAGATACGACAAGAGTGTTCGCCGGTGGAAATGACGGAATGCTTCACTCGTTTGATCAGGATGGAAATGAGACATTTGCATACATTCCGATGCCGGTTCTTCCAGCTGTTACAAGTTTCCTTGATGCAAAAGAGGGGATCTATTTCAATTCAGCGGTTGACGGCCCGATAGCTCTTTTCCATAAGGACTATAACAATGACGGAATGATAAACACCGATCCTGCCGAGCCGACACCTCTTGAAAAAGCATATCTCATTTTCGGCTACAGAAGAGGTGCAAAGGCATATACAGTAATCGACATATCTGAAAAGGATAATCCTAAATTCGTTCAGCACATCCCTGTTGAAGGTCAAAGCTGGGCTAAACCGCTTGTTTTCAGAAAATGTACTTCTACTACCGGTTACTGTAATGCTAACGACCTTCAATATTATCTTGTTCTTCCGGGCGGATATGACACATGTTTCGATGAAGATGAGCCGCTGTGCCCGCTTAACGGAAGCGGTCATCTTGATCCTGCCGGTAACGAGATCTCGATTTATAAGTTTAACGGGACAAAGTTCAATCTGGTTAAGAAATTTGATATGAATACTGCGGCGGTTGCAGATCAGATTAGAGATACTGGCTGGATGAGAACTTCTTTTGTTTCAGCTCCTTATGCCGTGAACACTACTTCAAAACTCAACCAGAACACAGAATTTATCTATGTAAATGATATTTCCAGCACTATGTTTAAAATTGATGTTAGAAATACCTATCCTGACGACTGGGGATTTAGAGCAATATTCACTCAGAGAGCTTCTCCTCAGCCGATAACATGGGGTTCAGGAATAAGAACATACACTGCAATGAATCTATATCCTCCGATGGCACAAACCAAGAAATATGTTGGTGACACAATTATACCCATAGGAATGGGAACAGGAAACCTTGTGAATCCGAGAGCTTCGGAGATGGATGAAATGCTGGTTATGTATGACAGATACAACTATCTTTACTCTGATGATCCTTTAAGTTCTTCAGATGTTAAAAATATGACCGGTACTCTCGCAGATCACGGTGCTGATCCATGGCCTGGTAAATCCGGATGGAAGGTTGCATTCAACACTCCTGTTACTGAAAAAGCTATTACCAATCCGCTGCTTCAAATAAATAATAATGAAACTCCTCCGACACATACACTGCACTGGGCAACATATCTTCCTAATGAACTTACAAGGTGCACAGAATTCGGAAAGGGAAGAACTTACGGCAAGGAAATAGCAACCGGGCTTGCACCGATTTCAGGTTTTGCTGAGCATGATTTTAGCTATAGAAACATGGAAAACATTGATCAGGATTCTCTTTGTATGGAAAAGACAAGTTTTTATGATGATATAGTTATTGTTGAAAGCCAACTCGGGCAGCGACTTGCAGTAACTGGCGGTGCAAATATTTATTTTTCACCGATAAAAGAAGTAACTAAAAAAGCGGCGGCAATTCTGAAATGGTATGAGTTATATTAAGGAGGACACAGATATGAAAAGAATAATGATTACGGCGTTTCTGGCGGTTCTCCTCGGTGCAAATCTGTATGGTGAGATCCCGGCGCAGAAGGGAGATTCGATAGTTGAATTTCCGTCAATTGTGTTTGTGGGTCAGGTTGTAGAGATTACGCCGTTTTCTGTCGTCTTTGAAAACACTTTTGCCGATACCAAAGCGACAGATGAGCAGATACTGAAGCTGATAGAATACTACAATTCAAGTCCCGATTTCAGGGCCCACGGTTTTGCCAATGCTCTTCAGGTCATCTCGGTAAAGGACGGGAAGATGAGGATAGCGTTCTACCTTGACAACATAACTAAAGTTTTCAGTGACGATGTCCGGAATTATATGAAGTTCATACCTCTTTTTTATATGTTCAGAAACAACATTGAACAGCTGAAAGTGCCCAAAGAGGTTATTGATGAACTGAAAAAGCAGTCTTTGGATTATTATCTGAACCTTCCGATGGCAAAAGAGATGATGTCAAAATCGTGGGTTGCAGGAGTTTTCAAAATAGATCCTGAAACTTCGAAGCTTGTTTATCATGCATCACGAATATATAATAATATTGATGAGTTGAGAAGCGATGATTTTGCGGGTGAATACAGGCTTTATGATATAATTAAATCAGGGATAACCATGACTATGACAAAGGCTCAGGTTGTCGGACAGGAATCGAAAAGCCTGAAGAAGAAAGATGATGAAAAAAATGATAAAGACAGCGAACTTGACGGAAAGAACAAGTTCTATAACGGCAGGCCAACTACAACAGGGCAGGGGAAGTGAAATGTTTGACAGAATTCAAGGCTATACACTGCTTGAACTGATGACGGCTCTTGCTATTGTTTCTATTCTTATTCTTATGGCAGTACCTTTGTTTTCAGGTTATACTGAACAGGGTAAAATTGATGAACTGAAAGCAAATCTGCTGAAAGCCGCAACTGCTCAGGAAAAATATTTTGCTAATACCGGAAAGTATGCAACTTCATCTGCTGCTCTGGCTTCCTACGATTTCCCGGAGGTGCCGAATTCGAAGATGAAGCTTTTTACGGGGGCTGTAATCATTAACGGCATAGGAATGGTCTACTGGGTGGCAGGCAATTATGATGTGAATTCACATGTTTCGGGCACTTATAACGAATGCTGGATTTATTTCAGTTCGCTTGTGGGAACAGGTGATAATTTTATAAGACTTCACCAGGAGACAGATAATATTACTGCAGATCCGTCGGTCTGCCCGTTAAGCAATATTGCAGGAGTCTGTAATCTTGATGCTATTTGTAAGTAAGGAGGAAAAATGAGAATGAAAAATAAAGGTTTTACATTAATTGAACTTATGATTGTGCTGGCCATTATTGCTATACTTGCCGCAGTATCCATCCCTCTTTACAATGCATATAAGGAAAGGGCGGTCAGAGCTGAAGCTGAAGAAGAGCTTATGAATATAGCTACAATTGAGGAGGATTATTTTAACAGCTACAGAAAATATTCTATTGATGAAGACGAACTCTGGAAATATTACGGCGCAAAAGCAGGTGACACAGATGAAGCAGCTGGACGAAACTTTAAAATTGATATTATGGCGGATGCTTCCGGATATAAAGCTGTCGCCTATGTATGTTACAATAAACCCGGAAAAGACTGTGATTCAGGAAATAAAGATATGACCTGCACGATATTGGCGGGGCAGGAAAAACCTACTTGCATTGAATAATTGTTTTTTATAATGGAGGCCGAAATGAAAGCTAAACTTACGATCTACGGTCTGATGGCAGTGATACTGCTTTCCGGACTTGTCAGCTGCGGCACGGAGGAGAACGGTTTCGAAGCCGGACTGGATGACACAGATGCTGTATCAGAATATCCGGACGGGGAAACTGCGGGAGAGGATATCCGTCCCTTTGACTATCCTGCCAATGTTCAGCGCTGGCCTATGATTGCAACCGGTCAGACGGAATGTTACGGCATGGACGGAAGAATACCGTGTCCGTTCCTCGGATCACAATTTTTCGGCCAGGATGCTTCATACCAGATGGGTGTAAGGTCATATATCGATAACGGTGACGCGACTGTTACTGACGGTGTCACCGGTCTGATCTGGCAGAAAGGATACAAAGCCGACCTGACATGGTACGAAGCATACAGCTATTGTCAGAACCTCTCTCTTGCATCCAGCAAGTGGAGGCTTCCGCTTACTCACGAGCTCAAATCGCTTGTCGATTACGGCGAGTCCAATCCTGCGATTGACACTTCGGCCTTTCCGGATACTCCGTCAGAGTGGTTCTGGGCTACGAAACATACAGGTTTCAACGATGTCGCTTCAGGGCTTGAAGCTTCATGGATAATAAATTTCTTCGACGGCTTTGTGGAATACACATCAAGATCCAATCTCTACAATGTCCGTTGTGTAAGAGCTAATTGAGGGAGGATGTCATGAAGAGAACAATAAGAACAGGTGCTCTTTCAGTACTGTCATTCCTCTTTGTTATATTTGCATGGCAGTATCAGAGTGCGCAGTGTACCAACTGTACGGCTGACGGTCCGCTCAATTCGCTCAGTTACAGTACTCCGGCATATGCTCCGGACTGGAGTACCGTTCAGACAAATTCAGCTGAAGGCCGTGATTACATGCTGTTCAATGTCACCAAGGGTCAGATATACAGATGGTCGACATACGGCATAGAGGATAATAATCCCGGCATCAATGTTCCGTGTCTCGACACATCGGAATGTGCAACTGGACTTGTGTGTGAAGGTCTTGAAGGTGACAAGAAGTGTGAACTCGCATTTGATACAGAGCTCACACTTTTAAAAGGGAACTGCGGTACGACGGGACAGATACTTGCATACAACCGTAATGCGGTATTCAGGAACCAGTCACAGATAGAATGGAAAGCCGATTTTGATGGAACGGTATTCCTGCTTGTAAACTACTACAAATGTCAGAACTCCTGCAATACTGACGGCACTTTCTGCATGAAAACA
>JAKLDO010000115.1 GCA_022703485.1 bacterium | reverse complement strand
GGTCCTGTCGGATCGACTATTGTATGGTATGATGCCGAAATAGGCGGAAATGTAACTACAGCTCCTACTGGCACTAATGCCGGAACATATACTGCATGGGCTGTGTCGGTTGATGATGAGACATCTTGTGTCGGAACAACAAGAACCAAGGTGACTTTGACTATAGAAAAAGCAACGCCGGTCGTTTCAGAATGGCCCGTTGCATCAAACATAGTCTATGGACAGACACTTGCTGATTCAGATCTCACTGACGGTGTTGCTGATGTCAGCGGTGAATTCGTGTTCGATGATCCTTCATTCGGGCCTGAAGCAGGAACTGCAGACTATGATGTGACATTCATTCCCGATGATGATTCAAATTATAATACTGTTGCAGGTATTACAAGTGTCACGACAGAAAAAGCTCAGCTTACAGTTACTGCTGATGACAAATCAAAGATATACGGTTCAGCTGATCCTGTGCTGACATATACAGTGACAGGAACGCTCTATTACGGTGATGACAGTTCCGTAGTATCGGGCGTAGTGCTCAATACTTCGACCGGTACGAACCTGCCTGCCGGTTCTTATGTAATTACAGCTGAAGGCGGCATTGCTGATAATTATGAGATAACTCATGTCAATGGCATGTACTCTGTTTATAAAAAGGATCTTACAATAATGCTTCTTGACAATTCAAAGATCTATGGAAGCACAGATCCCGTTTTCGGTATTGAATATGCCGGTTTCGTTCCCGGTGAAGGCCCTGCAAATATCTGTGATGAAGTGTTTATTTACCGTGAAACAGGTGAAACAGCAGGAACATATCCGATAAAGGTCATACTGATCGGCAGATTTGATACGGACGGAGATCCTGCAACACTTCTTAATTACAACATTCCTGTTAATGACGGTGACGGTGCTCTTACAGGTGTCGAAGCTACATTCACCATCAATCCGAAGAACCTCACTGTAAATAATGCTGCTGCGGCCGATAAGACCTATGACGGCAATACTGATACTACTATATCAGGAGCAGTGCTGGTCGGAAAAGTGGGCTCCGATGATGTTTCAATAGATGCGGTCAATGGATATTTTGATACAAAAGATGCCGGTTACGACAAGCCTGTCACGGCGGCGCTCACTCTTAAAGGAGCGGCTAGGAACAACTATACGCTTACACAGCCGGCAGGACTGAGGGCTGATATAAACAAGAAAGACCTTACAGTTACTGCTGACAGCAAGGAAAAAGAGTATGACGGCTTAGTTTACAGCCCGTTCACAGTAACTTATGACGGGTTCATCCCCGGTGAGAACGAAATCGTACTCGGCGGATCTCTCGGATTTACCGGAAAAGCGGCGACTGCTGTCAATGCAGGTGTCTACACTGACGGTATAATGCCTGAAGGTCTCACAAGCATCAATTACGAGATAGCTTATCTCCCGGGAACTCTCACGATCACTTCGAAGGGAGTTGTTGTTACAGCAGAAGCTCAGAGCAAGGTTTACGGAGATGATGATCCTGAGCTCACATATACATTCGTTCCGGCACTTATAGGAAGTGATTCGTTCAGCGGTTCACTTGAAAGAGTTGCAGGTGAGAATACGGGAACATATGAGATACAGAAAGGAACCCTGACACTTGATGGCAACTACACGATGGAATTCGTTCCCGCACTGCTTACTGTAACGCCTGCAACACTCAGTGTTTCGGCTGATGCAGGTTCTACAAAGGTTTACGGAAGTGCAGATCCTGAATTCACATACAAGGTGACAGGATACAGGAATGGAGATGATGCTGGTGTTCTGACAGGAGCACTGAGCAGAGATGCCGGCGAACCTGTTGCAATTTATAACATAACTATCGGATCGCTTTCGGCGGGTGACAACTATACAATAGATTTCACATCTGAAACTTTCTCGATAACGAAGGCTCCTCTTACGATCAAAGCTGACAACAAGAGCAAGGTCTATGGAACTACAGATCCGGCGTTTACCGTGTCCTATGAAGGGTTCCAGTTCTCTGACAATCCTTCAAGCCTGAGCGGATCATATAACATCTTCAGGCAGGTGGGCGAGAATGTCGGTCTTTATGACATCAAGCTTTTTGCAAACACTCTCAGTTCCGGCAATTACACAATAACTGCATATAACGGAACTTTCGAGATCACAAAGGCTGAAACAGTAGTCGAATGGACCGATCCTGCCGATATAGTTTACGGTACGGCTCTTGACGGTACACAGCTCAATGCAACTGCAAATGTTCCCGGCACATTCACTTATGCTCCGGCCGAAGGAACAATACTCCACGCAGGGTTCATGCAGATGCTTTATGTCGAGTTCACGCCTTCTGATACTTTGAACTACTCCGGATCATGGAAGGAAGTGTTCATAAATGTAACACCTGCTGAGCTCACTGTGACAGCGGATAACTTGGAAAGGAACTATGGTGAGGATAATCCGGCACTGACGATCAATTACTCCGGATTCGTTTCGACAGATACTACAGACAGTATCGATGTACTGCCTGCGGCATGGACAGATGCGGATTCGAAATCGCTTGCAGGTACTTACACGATAACGGTTTCAGGCGGAATGGACAGTGACTACACATTCATTTATCAGGAAGGAACCCTTACAGTAAAAGCGGTTGAACCTGTAGTAACGACAGATTCAGTGACCGATGTGACAGTAAGTTCCGCTAAAGTAAGCGCATCAGTTACAAACAACGGCGGAGAGAATACTTCCGCAAGAGGAGTCTGCATAAGCACGAACGAAAATCCGACGACATCCGATCTGTGCATGAACGACGCATCAGGCGGCAGTTCATTCATGGTAGAGTTCACAGGACTTGAGGAAGGAACGACCTATCACGTCAGAGCATACGCAATGAACAGCGCAGGCACTGGATACGGCGCCGACCTTACATTCAGGGCTGTAAAGCATTACACACTGACCTACCTTGCAGGGGACAACGGATCAGTTGAAGGCGAAACGGTTCAGGATATCGAAGAAGGCGAAACAGGTTCCGCGGTGACAGCGGTGGCAGATGAAGACTACCACTTCACACAGTGGAGTGACGGCGTTACAGATAACCCGAGAAGTGATATCGCAAGTGCTGATATTACAGTGACCGCCCAGTTCGAAGAGGATCCGAAAGGGTTCTGTGACAGGCCTGAAAAGATAACGGAGCTTCCGTACAGCCACAGTGCAACGACATCAGGCAGAGAATCAGAGATCACCGGATACGGCATGGACTGCGGAGCTGAAGAATACGCATCAGCGGACTATGTCTACTCGCTTGAACTTTCTGCCGGAGATAAAGTTGAGATAACACTCACACCTGCTGAAGGATTTGACGGACTGTTTGCAATAACCGGCATCTGTGCAGAGGATGAGGCATGTCTGGGTTATGAGAACAGCGGTACGGCAGGAATTGCAGAGACCACAGTTTACGAAGCACTGGAAGACAGGACTATATTCATCGTTGTTGAAGGATTTGACGGATCGGCAGGGGACTACACACTTGAAGTTAAAGAGTGGATAGAAGAGACCGATGATGATGTTATACCTGATGATGATGTGGACTCGGTGGACGATATGGACTTGGTGGACGATGTAGATACCGGAGATACTGCAACTGATGAAGATACCGGTGATACTGGCAACACAGGTGATACTGGCAACACAGGTGATACTGCGGCTGACGAAGATTCTGTTGATGAAGACGCCGTTGATGAAGATACCGGTGATACTGCAACTGATGAAGATTCCGGTGATACCGGCAACACAGGTGACACTGGAACCGATGAAGATTCTGGCGATACCGGCAACACAGGTGACACTGGCACCGATGAAGATACAGGTGACACTGGAAATACCGGAAATACAGCGGCTGATGATGATTCGACCGATTCAGACAGCGATGAGCTGAGTGATGAAGAGGAAGACACCAATGTCAAAGGTTCAGGCTGCAGCTGCGGGCTTGTTTTCTAATTAATGTAGGTCTGATCGATCTTTTCTACAAATCTTGTCATTTCTGAAGTTCCCAGCTTAGCATCAAAGTAAACATCAAGATGAAACTTACTTATAATTGTTTTCAGTCTTTCAATATACTCATGCTCTATACGGCTGTATTTTGTGAAACCTTCACACAGTATGACATAGTTCGTAGGATATTCCTTTCTTAGATATCTGAATTTTTTATAGGCTTTGTTCCTGTTAAGGTTGAGCAGATATGCACCGATGGAGTCAGATAAACTATCAAATTTTTTAATATGGCGCTGTTTTCCGCTCCAGTTGGCCGGTTTTAGCCCTTTTGATGTGTCCTGGGTCGTATGTCCGAAAAGGTTGTTCGCCTCGATCGCAAATCTGCTTGAACCCCAACCTGATTCAAGTGCAGCCATTCCCAGAGCTATAGGCACAGGGACCGGTCTTATCCGGTGATCAAGGAAATACCGGATCTGTTCTTTTTCATCTTCTGTTATTGAAGACATATCTGTGTTTTTCTTAATTATTCTGTATTTTCTGGCTGTTTCATATATCCGGTCCATATCATTTTTGGTCCAGACGCTTTTTTCAGCAATTGACAGAATGGTGTTCCTTTCTTCCATGATCTTTTCATTTTCCAGCAGAATGAGGGGAAGGACAGCCTTAATGAAAAAACGGACCCTTTTGCCGCCGTGGATAGTCTTGATCTCTTCAGGCATGCTGCGGATGAACAGTCTCGGAACATTCAATGATCTGTAGTGGTAATCAATGAGCTTATGCACTGAAACGATCTCTTCATATTTCGAGAACGGAATCTTAGAATATGCCGGAAATGGTAGAATTGAGATGATCAGCCATAAAAAGATCTTTTTTCCTGTCATCCATCACAATGGTAGGCGAGACGGGATTCGAACCCACGGCCTTTGGCTCCGGAGGCCAACGCTCTATCCAGCTGAGCTACCCGCCCACTTGTCAAAAAGCAATCAGACCCTTCTGGAGTGGACCTTCCGGTCTTTTGCTTTGATTATCTGTTTAGTTATTTTATCGACACATAGATCTATTGATGCGCTGAATTCCTTGTCATCAGATTCACTTGCGACAAAGTCTTCACCGTCATGATTGAGTTTGATCTCTGTAAATTTAAGGTTTTTATCCTTCTGAAAGATAACTTCGATTACCGTGTTAGCGGAAACAAGTTTGGATACTTTTGCCAGTCTCTTGGAAGCGTAGTCTTTGAGTCCGTCACTGTTCTCTTCAAAACCTCTGAAAGCATAATTAATGTTCATAGTATCCTCCATAATTAATAACGCGATAAACAGAGTAACACAGTTGGCGCAAAGAGTCAATATTTGGAACCTGCGGAAGGCTCTTGCGGGAAAAGAACTGAGAGAATGAAACTGCGTATTCTCTTTATGTCTTCACCGTCTGTTGAACTATAGAAAAAGCCGTTCTGGACGGGGTGTTTTATCTTGATCAGATCGCTTTTTGAAAACAATGTGAAGATGCTCTCCTTTGATATGCCGTTTTGGATCAGAAGGTCTTCAACAAACCTCTTTTTGCGTTCCCATCCTTTTGCAGTCGAGTCCACGATATGAAGAATAAGGTCTGAAGAGGCAATATCTGCGAATGTGGGACGGAAAGCTTCTATCATTTCCCCCGACATGTCAGAGATGAATCCGACGGTATCTATAAGAAAAACATCATGACTGTTAAAAGTCATTTTCTGTATTTTAGGGTCTATGGAACTGAAAAATCTGCCGCTTTCTTTTACGACTTTTCTATTTAAGAGCGCGTTGAAAAGGGTTGACTTGCCGGCATTTGTATAGCCCACGATCGCAACGCTTTTTACGGCTCTTTTCTCTCTGAACTTCCTTTGAATTGAAAGCCTTCTGTTCTCTTTTGAAAGTTCCAGACGCACATTCTTTTCTTTATTTTTGAGTATTCTTTTTCTTTCCTCTTCTTTTGTCTCTCCCGGACCTTTCAATCCGATACCGCCCTTGATCCTGCTTAGTCCCTGGACTTTATTGCGGAACTGGGATTTCTCTCTCGCTATCAGTGCATTTGCGAATTTAAGCTTGCCGCTTGACCCCTGTGCTCTGGAATTAAAGATGGATATTACAATGTCCTCCCTTGAAAGGACTTCAAGCCCTGTCATTTTTTCAAGTCTGGACATGTTTCCGGCTTTCATTTCAAAAAACAGAGCTATTGTACCGGTCCCGCTTACTGTGAGAACCCATTCCTTTATTGATGTCAGCATGTTCGTCGAAAAAGGTTTCCCGAGAACTTTGCTTCCTGACACATGATATCCTGCATCTTCAAGGAGTTTAATGCATTCAGATATGTAATCTGTGGTGGAGCTTGAAAGGAATACTGCGGCCGCATGAGGTTTTTTTGCAGACTTTCCTGAGTTTATCCCGGGTTCCCTGAAGACAAAGAAAGGGGATCTTCCGCTGATAAGAGAATCTCCGTTCTTGAAGTGATATTCCATCTCAAGAGGTATTTTTTCATCATCATGCAGTATTATTCCGATGAAACTGATCAGGTGCCCGTCCATGAAGCTCTTTATCTCGCTGATCACCACAGGTTTGTAAGATGCTATAATCAGGCTGTCAAAGCGGTTGGACACAGGGAGTTTTTCAAGATGATTGTAAAGGTTCCAGTTCGATGTGAAGGTTTTTTTCTCTACAATGGATCCGTTTGATAGAAGCACCATCAGTGAGGATGCGAGAGGTTTGGCAAGGATGGCCCTGAGTATCTGTTCCTGTTCAAACAGCATTTTTCGGTCTTTTTTCTTTTTTCTGCCACAGCAGTTCTATTTTTGCCATCGATCCTGAAAGAGCAGGGCTTATACCTCTCGATTCTATTTCAAGTTTCTTTGCAAGGAGTTCTTCCGGAGATATTTCAGGGATTGCAACCGTGTCATTTGAAGGAGAAGGCTGTTTTTCCCTGAATCTGGCAGGATCAACAGTAAACTTGATGTCGGAAACAGAGTGTTTTTTCAGCACCTTGTCAAGATTGATCAGTATCTGGTGCTTGAATCTGGCAAAGCTTTTTGCGACCATTCCGTTCGGAACAGCTATCACAAGGGAGCTATCTTTTATTTCGACAGGGATCATGAGCTCTCTATTTGAAATGCCGCATATCTCAGTCCAGTTAATGAGGATCTTTAAAAGAGAGTTCCTTTCACTGCTGAGCACTTCGGAAACGCGTTTCATCAGAAGGAATCCCTGAAAAGGTTGTTCTGGAACTTGTAGCATTTTGCAAGATTTTCGAGCATTACGGCATTTGTGACTACACCGACTCCGCCGGGTACGGGTGAATAGTTGATCCTGTTCTGCTCATTATCATCTTTTACATTCATGTCTCCCACGACCCTTCCGTCATCAAGGACATTTATGCCGATATCTATGACCGTAGCGCCGTCTTTTACATCGGATGAATCGACAAGTCCCATC
>JAKLDO010000114.1 GCA_022703485.1 bacterium | reverse complement strand
CAGGTGAAAGCTGAAGGCGTAATGCTCGGCGAACTTGCACAGATAAAGATGAATGACGGAAGGCAGACTCTCGGTGAGGTCATCAGCTTCAGCCGTGATTTCGTAAGTCTTCAGGTTTATTCAGGAACCAAAGGTGTAAGCACGGGCGATCAGGTGAGATTCCTCGGAAAGCCCATGCAGGTCAGTTGCGGAAAGAGCATGCTCGGAAGAGTGTTCAACGGCAGTGGCGAGCCGATAGATAACGGTCCAGAGCTTATGGAGGAAAGAGTCGATATAGGCGGACCTTCATTCAATCCTTCAAAAAGGATCGTTCCTAAGAGATTTGTCAAAACCAACATTCCGATGATAGACATGTTCAATTCGCTGGTCATCAGCCAGAAGATACCCATATTCTCAATACCGGGAGAGCCTTACAATGAGCTTCTCGCCCGTATTGCAAGCCAGACTGACGCTGATATCATAGTTCTGGGCGGGATGGGTCTCAAGTTCGACGATTACCAGTTCTTCAAGGAATATTTCACAAGGACAGGTGCGATGGAAAAGACATCGATGTTCATCCATCTTGCATCAGACCCTGTCGTTGAGTGCATACTTGTTCCTGACATGGCTCTGGCCGCGGCTGAAAAGTTCGCAATAGAGAATAAAAATGTTCTCGTGCTTCTGACAGATATGACTGCATTCAGCGATTCTTTGAAAGAAATTTCAATTTCAATGGATATGGTTCCTTCTAACAGAGGATACCCCGGATCGTTGTACAGTGATCTCGCGGCAAGGTATGAAAAAGCTGTCGATATTGAGAGTTCAGGTTCCATCACGATAATCGCCGTCACGACAATGCCGGGTAATGATGTTACTCATCCTGTTCCTGATAACACAGGATACATAACGGAAGGACAGTTCTATCTGCATAACGGTTCCATTGATCCTTTCGGATCTCTCAGCCGTCTTAAACAGCAGGTCATGGGTAAAGTCACAAGAAAGGACCACGGAGACCTTGCAAACGCGATGATAAGGCTCTATGCCGATGCAAAGAAAGCGCGTGACAGGGAATCAATGGGTTTCAGGCTTTCGGCATGGGACAGAAAGCTTCTCAACTATGCTTTCATGTTCGAAGAGAAGATGATGGACCTCAAGGTGAATCTTGATATCGAGGAACAGCTTGATCTCGGATGGGAGATACTGGCTAAGTGCTTCGACAGGAATGAGACCGGTATCAAGAACGCATGGATAGAAAAATACGGTAAATGGGATAAATAATGTCTGTTATAAAACTGAACAAGACAGAGCTTAAGACTCAGAAAAATCTTCTTGCACAGCTCATTAAATATCTTCCCACGCTCCAGCTGAAGAAACAGCAGCTTCAGGCAGAGGTCGAGAACACGAGAAACATGGAAAACGCCATTCTTTCCTCGATAGACAAAAGAAGGAAATATATGTCTACATGGTGCGTGGTTCTCAGTCAGAAGCTCACCATCAATGTATATCAGATGGTCGAGATAGATCAGATCTTCACCGAGACTGAGAATATAGCAGGTGTCGATGTGAAGGTTTTCAAGGACCTTACTTTTAAACCGTTCGAATATTCCTTTTTCATCAAACCTGTCTGGGTCGACAGGGCTTACGAGGAGCTGAGGGCGCTTGTCGTTGACAGGGAAAGACTGAAAATAATCCGTGAGAGACTTGAACTTCTCTCTGAAGAGCTCAGGCAGACGAGCATAAAGGTCAATCTCTTTGAAAAAAGGATGATACCTCAGTGCAAGGAGAACATAAGGAAGATCAAGATATTCCTCGGTGATCAGGAGATCGCTGCGATATGCAACGCTAAGATCGCGAAAGACAAGCTCAAGAGAAAGGAACTGATACAGCATGCGGAGGCGGTATAGTGATCAGTAGAATGCAGAAACTGCTTCTGGCGGGACCCCGTCAGAACAAGGAATCGGCTCTAATTGCACTTCAGAATGCAGGAATAGTCGAAATACAGCCTTTCACAGGTAAGAATTATAAGCTTGACGGAAGATCTGTTTCGTCCTCTGAAGCGGATAATATACTTTATTCAATTAGAATGCTTGATAAGTATGCCGTTACAGGTGCAAGAGAAGGTATCGAAAAAGGACAGTTCGCCGGTGATGTGGAAAGACTTCCTGCCGAGATAATGGACATAGATTTTGAGTACAAAAAAGTCAAAGAAGAGCAGGTCCATACGGTCAATAAGCTCAAATTCCTTGAACCGTGGGGAGTTTTCTCACTTGAAGAGATTAAAGAGATAGAAAAACAGGGAAATATTTTCATCCAGTTCTGGGATGTCTCTCAAAAAGTAGCTTCGCAGGTCAAGACGGAAGGAGCAATTGCTGAAATAGTGATCTTTTCAGATAACGAAAGAAAATATTTCATGACATTCAGTAAGACAAAACTGAAACTCAGACAGTGCATAGAGGTCAATTACGATACCGATCCGATAGAGCTTAGAAAAAAAGCTCAGGAACTTGCAAAAAAGGAAAAGGACCTTTTAAAGAGGCTTGTTGACATATCTTCAGTCAGAGAAGAGCTGTTCAAGTTCTATCTTTCCAGATTGAATGAGGTCAACTTTAACAAGGCGGCAAAAGGTTCGGCACAAGTCCTTGACGATTCACTTTTTTTCCTTCAGGCATGGTGCCCTGTTGAAGAGATAGAAAATCTTAAAAAGGCGCTTGAGAACGAAGCAGTAACGATGATACCTGTCGAACCGGAGAAAGACGAAAGAGTTCCGACTCTGATGAAACCTTCTTCGAAAACATCTGAGCTTGGAGGGGACCTTGTGAACATTTATGACACTCCGGGATATGCCGACTGGGACCCGAGTTCATGGCTGTTCTTCTCGTTCACGGTGTTCTTTGCAATGATACTTGCGGACGGCGGTTACGGACTGATACTCCTTGCTTTCATGATCTACCTGAAGATCAAGGTGAAGAACCCTTCTCCTGCGATAAAAAGGTTCATCAATCTTTCGACCGTGCTTTCAGGTGCGACATTCATTTACGGAATGCTCAGCGGCGGATTTTTCGGAATAAATATAGATACTCCGGCATTCCCTCTGCTTGCTCCGCTTGCTGAAACGCTTAAGAATTTCAGAGCATTTACAACGAGCGACAACGCGACGATGATGCTGACTTCAATAATTATCGGAATGGTGCATATATGCCTTTCACTTATCCTCAAAAGTGTAAGAAGTTTCGTTGATGACAGAGATCATATAACTCCGCTGATAAATTTCACATGGATAGCGTGTATATGGGCTTTTTATTTCTGGTACCGCAACGACGGCGTGGAAGGATCAGAGCATCTCAGTGCCGCAGGTCTGCTTGCGATGGAGATATGCGGCGGACTGCTTGTCGTTTTTTACGGGATGGCTGCAAAGTCACTGAATCCATTGAAAATATTCATGTCGAGCTTTTTCGGTCTTTACAACGGAGTGCAGTTCTTCAGTGATATTCTCAGCTACATCAGAATATTCGCTCTCGGTCTTTCGGGAGCGCTTCTGGCACAGACTTTCAATAATCTTTCTTTTGATCTGTGGAATGGCGGTGTCGCAGGAATGATACTTGCTCCGCTGATATTCCTTCTTGGACACATTCTTAATCTTGTTCTCGGTATCATGAGCGGTGTAATACACGGATTGCGACTTAATTTCCTTGAATGGTACAGGTGGTCCTTTGACGGAAGCGGGAAGAGGTTCTCTCCGTTCAAAGACCTGCTGAAAACATATGCTAAAGGCGAGAATTAATAACTTTTTCTGAAGGAGAGAAAAATGGATCTTGGAAGTTTCGGACCTATTATGTGTCTTGGTCTCGGTGCTGCAGGAAGCGCAATAGGCTGCGGTGTTGCAGGTATGACATCTCACGGTGTAATGTCAAAAGTCGATGAAGGTCATGCTAAATTTGTCGCTCTTTCGGCTATGCCTGCGTCTCAGTCGATATACGCATTTGCTCTGATGATAATCCTTAATGAAAAACTCAAGAAACTTGCTGAGGCGGGACAGGATAATTTCTCTGTTTTCGCTATCGGTCTTGCATGCGGTCTTGCTTTCATGCTCAGTGCAATTTATCAGGGCAAGGCATGTTCCAGTGCGATACTTGCAGTTGCAAAGAAACCCGGCGTTTTCGGTATGAGCTTTGCGGCTCCCGGTATCGTTGAGTCTTTCGCTCTTTTCGCTCTGGTCGGCGGAATAATGATGGCGGCTTAGGTAATTATTTGAAAAAGCTGATCTTTGTATTTCTTGCAGCATTTCTTGCTGTTTCCTGTGTCAAAGTAGAATATCCCGATTATGCCATACAGAACACGGATAAAGTTCAGTCTGTCACGGAAACCGATAACGATATCGAGGAATAAATGAAAAAAACGATCTTTAAGGATCTGTTGATATTTGACGGATCTGAATTTTTTAAAGGTACGGTCGTGTCTGAAAACGGGCTTGTAACTTCAGTTTCAAGGAACTGCCATGACAGTTCAGACTGTGATGATTGTGAAGTAATATCAGGCAATTATATCCTGACTCCGGGCATGATAAACCTTCATACTCATATTCCGATGACCCTTTTCAAAGGTGTTAGTGAAGATCTTCCTCTTGAAAAGTGGCTTGAAAGGATATTTCCCCTTGAAGCGAAATTCATAAGTCCTGAAATGGTGCATATATGCGGAATGTGGGGCATGGCGGAGCTTCTCAGAAGCGGTGTGACATCGTTTGCTGACATGTATTTCCATGAGGATTTCATCGGTAATGCTGCAAAGGAGATTAACATCAAAGCGGTGCTCGGTGAAGGGGTCATCAATTTTCCCGCTCCGAGCGGCAGAAGTCCTGAACAGACGATAGAACACACAGTTGAACTGGCGGAAAAACACAGGAATGATCCTCTGATAAGTGTGGCCGCCGCGCCTCATTCACCTTATCTGACCGATGAACTGTATCTTCTTAAACTGAAGGAAATATCAGATAAGTATTCTATTCCGTTCCATATTCACATGGCTGAAAGTCAGTTCGAAGTGACTAATTATAGAAATACTCACGGTAAAGACGAGTTTGAAAGATTTGAAGAGCTCGGACTTCTTTGTGACCGTTTTATAGGTGCGCACTGTGTAAATCTGACTGATCGCGAACTTGAGATCATGGCGCGTCATAAAGTGACCGTTGCACACTGTCCTTCCAGCAACATGAAGCTCGGAAGCGGTATAGCGAGAGTCGCTGAAATGCTCAAAATGGGGATAAATGTCGCGGTCGCCACTGACGGAAGCGCAAGCAATAACAATCTTAACCTGCTTGAAGAGGCGGAACTGGCGGCAAAGCTCCAGAAAGTCTCGAAAAAAGATCCTACAGTTTTCAAGTCGGTTGAAGCGCTTAAATCTGTGACGGCAAACCCTGGGAAGCCTCTGGGCAAAGATCGCGGAGTCATAAAAGCCGGAGCTCCTGCAGACCTTGTATTAATAAAAACAGACAGTTACGAAATATCACCAGTCTATGATCCTGCATCAGCGCTCCTCTATTCATCAGGCCACAGCGACATCAAAGCAGTATTCGTCAACGGAAAGAAAGTCGTTGAAAATGGACGCATCCTCACCATCGATGAAGATAATTTAAGAAAAGAGTTCTCGAAATTCGTGGAACGAGTCAGAAAGGAAATCTGAAAGCGGACTAAACCCTTGTGCTGTAAGTAGCTAATATAATTGAATAAAAATATTAAACTTGAAAATCCTGCACAAATAGTTGAATTTTCAAGTTTGATTGTTATCATTAATATAGTTAATATGTTGGAGCATTACAATGATAGATAGAATTGATGCGCTTTACAAGTTGCGTAAAATGATAGAACAGTTTCCTGTGACGGCAATTCTAGGTTCGAGACAGTGTGGGAAGACCACTCTTGCCCGTAGCATGAAAGGGGATCATTATTTTGACCTTGAAAATCCTCGAGATCAGGAACTATTATCACATCCGCAGCTTGCTCTGGAATCATTAAAAGGACTTATTGTGATTGATGAGATTCAGAGAATACCTGAGTTATTTCCTTTACTCAGGTTTCTTGTCGATTCAAAAAAAGATCAGCGATATCTTATTCTGGGTTCAGCTTCAAGAGACCTGATTTCTCAAAGTTCAGAAACTCTTGCTGGCAGAATAGGTTATCTGTACCTGGATGGTTTTTCCATATCTGAAACTGGAGCTGAAAATTGGCGCACACTTCTTCTTCGCGGAGGATATCCACGATCATTTCTTGCCGGAAACGATGAACAGTCATATGAATGGAGGCAGCAGTACATAACAACTTTTCTGGAAAGAGATGTTCCGGCTCTTGGAATATTGATACCATCTCTGACGCTTCGCCGTTTCTGGATAATGCTTTCTCACTATCATGGACAGACTTTGAACTACACGGAGCTTGCCCGATCTTTCGGAATATCTGATACCACTGTGAAAAGATATATAGATATTTTGTGCGGGACTTTCATGGTAAGACTTCTTATGCCATGGCATACAAACATTTCGAAGCGGCTTGTCAAAGCTCCGAAGCTGTATATCCGTGACAGTGGCATTTTTCATACACTTCAATCTATAGTTTCTCAGTCAGATCTATCGACTAATCCGAAAAGAGGTGCCTCGTGGGAAGGTTTTGCTCTTGAAGAAACGATCCGTATGCTTGATAAATCTGAAAATGAAGTGTTTTTCTATGCAACTCACAGCGGTGCTGAAATAGATCTTTTCTGGATGGATCACGGGAAAAATTTCGGGGCTGAATTCAAGTTCAGCGATGCGCCGTCGATAACGAGATCCATGACTGCCTGTGTAAAAGATCTTGCCCTTGAAAAACTGTTTGTAATATATCCGGGGGACAGAAAATACTTGCTGAGCGATAAAATAGAAGTTGTTCCGCTCGAAACATCTTCAGATGTATTTCATAGAATCAGATAATTGTAAAGGATTTCGAAATATGCTGTGGGGGCAAAGTAGTAATGTCCTAAAGCAGCAAAGTAGAAAAGTCCGCTTTTATAAATAATCTTCCGGGCAGGAACAACAGCTTCTGGAGGAGGAAATGGCGGAGGATTTTATCTGCATGAGCGAAAAAGAGGTTGACAGATTCACAGTTATAATTGCGTCTGTTGAGGGGAGAATGCGAAGGAAGGAAGCAGCAAAGACATTAAGAATCACGGACCGGCAGGTGAGAAGGCTGATAGAAAGATATAAAAGGATCGGAAAACAGGCGTTTGTTTCCCGTAAGAGAGGAGCTGTGAGCAACAACAGGATAAGTGCGGCGAAACGGGAGGAAGCTCTTTGTCTTATAAGCAGTCATTATTATGATTTCGGTCCGACTCTTGCAGCGGAGAAGCTTCGGGAGATGCATGGGATCATGGTTTCGAAAGAAACTGTCCGCAAGTGGATGATCGAAGAAGGTCTGTGGAAACCGAAAGCTGCAAAAGAAAAGAGTTCACATCAGATGCGGGAAAGGAGATCGAGATACGGAGAGATGATTCAGATAGACGGTTCACCGCATGACTGGTTTGAGGGGCGGAGAGAGCCATGCACTCTTATCGTGTTCATTGATGATGCTACGAATGAGTTCATGGA
>JAKLDO010000113.1 GCA_022703485.1 bacterium | reverse complement strand
AATTACCTTTGATCGCCGGCTCTGACTTCGGAACGGTTTCGTCAATATTTTCAGGAACTTCTATTTTTCTTCCCATGTGATCGATAATGTGAAAGGCTTCGCCGTAACTGCCGTGAAGCACAGATTCGTAGCTTTTTTCAAGACCGGTCTTTCCCGTGAAATCTTCCGGATCGTAGTTCTCAAGCGCTGTAAGCTCGGTCTGATTTATCTTTGACACATATCCTGTTATGTGTGCGGAATGTTCACCGTAAGGATAAACCCGTTTATATGAAGACGATATTATAATGCCGGGGAAGTCCGTCAGATAGCCTGAGAACCTGAAGAACTTCTTTCGCGGTATCTCATCTTTTACAAGGAGAGGAAGATATCTGCATCTTCCTGCACATTCGTTCACCTTTGTCATGAGTAAGTTCTTTTCCTCACGGTTCATGTCAAGAACCGTACAGAGGCGGTCTATCTGTTCCTCCATCTGGTCTTTAGGTGAAAAGAAGACCGGAACGATCGATATCTTGAAAGAGGAGTCTGTTGAAGCAAGCACTTTTCCGTCTGATGTCAGAATGTCACCTCTGGCCGGAAAGATCTTTTCCTTGAGAATGAAGTTATCTCTTGACCGCATGAAATATTCGTCACCTTTGACCACTTGAAGATAGAAAAGTCTTGAGAGTAGTATGAGAAAGGAAAAAATGATAATATAAAGCATGGTCCTGGACCTGCGGGAAGTATTTTTGACCTCTTCTGACTGCTTGAGGATCCTCATAGCCAGCCGTCCTTGACGAAGAAGCCGTCTATATGAGGTTTGTAGAACAGATATATCATGATCAGAATGAAAGAAGATACCGCCGAATACGCGAAAAGCTGGAACAGCTTCATCTCACCGGTGAAAAGGAAGGTAAAGAAGAACCTGTTCAGATTTATGATGAATACGATTATAAGACAGTTTATGAGAGCCGTGAGCGAGAAATCAAACGCTGTGAAGGAGAAGAACATCGAGGTTATCATGTATATCTGTAACGATATGAAAACAATGAAGAAAAGAGAGACCGGAGCTCCGGTCTGTGAATAAAGGAATGCCGCGACAGAAAAGATGAAAAGCCGTTTATTGACCTTCTTTTCACTGAAAAACAGAGTGGAAAGGACAGCTATGTGGGGGAAAATAAAAGATGATATGTCAAAGATGTAGAGCAGGTAGGAAAACATCACGAACAGAATGAGAGAGGCAGTGATGAATTTAAAAGACAGGTTTTTCATCCCGGGTGTTAGCTCCGACGATAATAAAAATATGGTTCAGCTTTCCTTTCCTGAAAAGCGGGATGGCCTTGCCTTTGAGAAAAAGTATGTTCGTTTCATCTTCGTGGAGACCGCTGATTATGCCTATGGGAATGTAAGGTATGCTGTAATTCTCGCTGAGGTTTGCGCTAAGCAGTTTCGCACCTTCCGCTGAAGGCTGGTTACAGACCTTGTCAAGGAAAAGTATGGACAGTGACTGCCCGTTGCCTTTTAATATCGCGGTACATTCCTCACGGTTTTCAAGCACAGCAGGGATAGTGAACTGTTTTGATGTTATCAGCTCGACCTCAGCCCTAGTCCCGAGGAACGATGTGACCAGACCGATAAGTCCCATGCTTGATACCACGGTCGATTTCTCAGCCATCAGTTTGGCATATTCCTCTGAAAAGCTTACTGTGATCCTGTTGGGGTTTATCTCGGAATAGTTGAGTATTTTTGCAGGGATAATAGTGTAACGGCTGTAGCTGTCCTTCAGTTTGAGAAGCTTGGAAAGCTCTTCATTTTCCCTTTTTATCGCCTCGTTCATGATCAGCTTGACCTTAAGCTCTGCGATTTCCGCAGTAAGTTCCCTGTTCTGTTTCCCGACATTTTTCAGATCGAGAATTATTTCAAAAGTCTCTGACGCCGCATTTATGTATTTCTTGAAAAAGGTCTTGGAATTGTCAGCAAATGTGAACCTTGGTGCATATTCCATGAAATAGGCGGGCAGCATTACCGCAGATACGGCAAATATCAGAAACAGATATAGGAACAGCTTTTTTCTGTTCAATTCAGTTTAATGAAATAGTTTTCAAAAGTGCCATGTTCTCGAGTATTTTGCCGGTCCCGATGACTACCGCCTTCAAAGGATCGTCGCAAATTATGACTGGAAGGTTCGTCTCTTCACGGAGCAGAATGTCAAGGTTCTTGAGCAGAGCGCCTCCGCCGGCAAGCACGATACCTTTGTCAACTATGTCAGCGGCAAGTTCGGGCGGAGTGTTCTCAAGAACTGTCTTTACCGCCGAAACGATAGCCTTTACGACCTCTTCAAGGCTTTCTCTGATCTCATCACTGCTGATCTCTATGGTCTTCGGTACACCTGCAACAAGGTCAAGACCTTTCACTTCCATGAACTCCTTGTTCTCGTCGGGATATGCGTTGCCGATAGTCCATTTTATCTGTTCAGCCATCCTTTCACCGATAGCGAGATTGTACTTTTTCTTGATGTACTCGATGATACTCTCGTCCATCTTGTCTCCGGCCGATTTAACCGATTTTGAATAGACTATGCCGGCAAGGGAGATGACTGCGACCTCGGTGGTACCTCCGCCTATGTCCACGATCATGTTGCCTGTCGGTTCAGTTACGGGCATGTTAGCTCCTACCGCCGCCGCCATGGGCTGTTCAACGAGGAAAACTTCCCTTGCACCTGCACTGAGCGCCGCTTCTTTTACAGTCCTTTTTTCAACTTCTGTTATGCCGTAAGGAACACCTATCGCGATCCTCGGCTTGATGAAAGAACCTTTCTTGTAGGCATGTTTGATGAAATATCTGAGCATCTGGTGTGCGACTTCAAAATCTGCTATTACGCCGTCTTTGAGCGGCCTGATGACACTTATGCTTACCGGTGCCTTTCCGATCATCTCTTTTGCTTCTTTACCTACCGCCCTGACCGATTTTGCCCCTCTCGAATCCTTTTCCTGAACTGCGACGACGCTCGGTTCGTTTGCCACGATACCTTCACCTTTGACGTAGATGAGCGTATTGGCCGTTCCCAGATCTATTGCAATGTCACTTGTAAAAATTGAAAGGAAATTGTCTATCTTCAGCATCTTCCAGTATACCTCATTAAATAAAACAAAAACGGTGACGAGTATATTCAAACAGTCCGTCAAAGTAAAGAAGTTTTTTGAGGTTTTTTGCCACAAGCAAATATCTTGCCAACCCTATTTTTTTTGTTTATACTTCATTCGATTTTTCTTTTGGTGGATGATGGCGCAATCTATAAGACTTCAACAGAATCTTGTACAAAAACAAGAGCTTAAAATGACTATGCAAATGCGCCAGAGCATAGAGATGCTGCTCAAGAACACCATAGAGTTAAGAGAAATGCTGCTGTCAGAAGTAGAGGAGAACCCGTTCCTTGAAATAGAGGACTGGGGTGATGATCCGGCGGAACAGGACACACTGCCCGTCGAAGGTGATAACAGACAGGCAGGGACAGAAGAAGATGACGGTGTTTCATCTTTAAAGAATACTGACGACGACACCCATATGAGCGATATCCTTGCGGAATTCGACTGGAATCAGGTGCGTGAAAGCTCTTCGAACAGCTTCGGGGAGACCAATGTAAGAAAAAAGAACGACTATTCAGAGGATTTCAGTTTTGAGAATGTAATTCCTGCAAAACAGAGCTTTCAGCAGTATCTTGACATGCAGATATGCTCGATGCACCTTCCTGAGAACATAAAGGAGATCATGGTCTATATGGCGTATGACCTTAACGAAAGAGGGTTCCTTCCTGACAGTGATGAGGATATTGCGGCATTCACAGGGTCCGATGTGCAGGATGTCGCGGTTGCGAGGGAAAATCTTAAGAAATGCGACCCTGCAGGCTGCGGATGCAGAGACCTTTTGGACTATCTGAGGTTTATTTTCTCCGATACGGACAGGATGGAGCTTGATGATAGACAGATAGAGGCGGCAAAAAGGCTGATGAGCGATGAAAAACTGCTCGCCCTGCTCGTAAAGAAGGATGTCGTCTCGCTTTGTGAGGAGCTGGGTATATCCAAAGAAAGCCTTACTGACATGCTGTCATTTTTCAGGACAGGCATTTCGCCTTATCCTGCCTACGGGTATGAAAGAGTGCAGACGGAATATGTAAAGGCCGATCTCAAGGTCTTTCTGGTCGACGGCGAGGTGATAATCCAGATAGAGGATAAACTTCTTCCCACGATCTCCCTTAATACGAAAGTATTTCAGGAGGAGATGAAGAAGGCAAACAGGGAGGAACGGCGTTTCATGAAGGAGAAGTTCAGGAATGCAGAATGGATAATAAAGAGCATAAGCGAGAGGAACAGGACACTTTATCAGGTCGCCGCGAGCATTTTTGCACATCAGAAGTCCTTTCTCGAACTGGGCGGGAACTTTCTCAAGCCGCTTTCGCTCAAAGACATTTCTGAAGACATTGAAAGGCATCCCGCCACCGTTTCAAGGCTTACGAACGGCAAATTTGCAGAAACGCCTCACGGCATATTCGAACTTAAATATTTCTTTGTGAAGCAGATAAATGATAATATGACCACGAACCGCAGACTTGAGCAGAGGATAAGGGAGATAATAGAAAAAGAGGACAGGAACAACCCCTTCAGTGATGACGACATTGCCCACATGCTCGGTAAAGAGGGAATAGACATAGCAAGGAGAACGGTGGCTAAATACAGGTCTAAACTTAATATTCCGCTTGCAAGGGAGAGGAAGATAAACTATCAATTCTCCGGCGGTTAGAAAAGGAGCTGAAAAATGCCTACATCAGGATCGTTGAGCCTGTTCGAACTTCTCGAGAACAAGAATCTGGAACTTTCCCTTGAGAATTCGACAGTCGAGCATCTGCAGACGATAGAGGTGAAGGATACCCGGGTCCAGGTCGTAGGCCTGTCCATCGCCGGTTTCACCGACCACCTTTACAAAGACAGGATACAGCTCTTCGGAAAGAGCGAAATGGACTATCTGAAGACCCTCGAGCTGAAGGACCAGCTCAGAATGTCTGAAACTTTTCTCAAGGAAAAACCGGTACTTGTAATATTTACACATCCGGAAAGACCGCCTCAATACTTTAAAGAGATAGCCGACCGTTATGATATCCCGCTAATGTCGACAAAGATGACATCGAGCATTTTCGTGGATTACATCAGGAACCTTCTCACGAGACTTCTTTCTGTCTACACGACACTTCACGCACAGCTTATAGATGTCCTCGGAGTGGGAATGCTCATAATGGGTGAAAGCGGGGTAGGAAAGAGCGAAACGAGCCTCGACCTTGTAATGAAAGGTCATAAGCTGATCGCCGATGATGTTGTCGAGATAAAGCACCTTCCGCCGGACCATCTTGTGGGCAGCAGTAATGAAATGATGAGGAGCCTTATCGAGATAAGAGGTATCGGACTGGTAGACCTTCAGCAGATGTTCGGAGTCACTTCTGTGGCATACGAGAAGGAGATCGACTGTATCGTTAGACTTGCTCTCTGGGACGAGAAACATCATTTTGAATATGAAAGGGTCGGAAGTACTACAAATTACTATGAAATACTCGGAGTGAAGAAACCGTACTATGTGATCCCGGTTAGACACGGGTCCAATCTCAGTTCGATAATGGAGGTCACTGCGAGGGATTATCTTTTGAAGAAGATGGGGATAAATGCTGCCGAACAGTTCGAAAAAAGGCTGTCGGATAAACTCAGGAAGCTTGGAGGATAGCTATGTATTCTTTTATTTTTGTGACCCACGGCGGGCTGGGTGATGTTCTGACCGATATCGCCCAGAAGATCATGGATGAAGACATTTCGGGCAGAGTAAAGGTCTTTTCCGTTGACTTTTCAATGGCTGATGTCATGGAGGAGCTGAAGGAGAAGATCAAGACAGCTGTCGACGAATTTGCGGCAAAGAAGCATAAAGTGCTTATATTCGTTGATATTTTCGGAGGGAGCCCTTCCAACATAGCATTCTCGTTCGCAAAGACCGATAATGTCGATGTCATATCGGGTACGAACCTTTCCATGGTCATGTATGCTATGGAGTATATGAACAGCGGCAGGGATTTCGCTTCCATGGTTGACAATATTACAAGGACAGGGGCTCAGAACATTACAAGTGCTAAAAAACTGCTTGTCAAAAGGGAAACAATATGAAAGAAATGGAACTTAAAATAGTTAACAAGCTCGGACTTCACGCAAGGGCCGCAAGCATGTTCGTCAAGACTGCGGAAAGGTTCAAATGCAAGGTGGAGATGGAAAAGGACGGCATCAGGGTCAACGCAAAGAGCATAATGGGAATTCTCATGCTCGCCGCTCCTCTGGGAAGTGTCATAAAGATATACACAAGCGGTGCCGATGAAACTGAATGCATGGCAAAGCTTAAGGAACTCATTGAGAACAAGTTCGGTGAAGGTGAATAGTTGAAGGACCGCGTTCTGCTAAAAGGTGAAAAGGTCTCGACCGGCATAGGTATCGGCAGGCTTTTTTTCATTGACAGGGATTTTGCACAGATACCGCATCTTTCCCTTGCCGACAGGCCGGAAACTGTAGAATCCGAAAAAAAGAGATTCCTTGATGCAGTAGGCATGTGCTCAAGAGAGCTTGCCAAGGTCATCGAGGAACTTGATGTCACAAGCGAGATAAAATCAATTCTCGAAGCTCACAGGATGATGATAACCGACCAGTCTTTCATCGAGAATGTTGTAACGGTGATCGAAGAAAAGATGATAAATGCCGAATGGGCCGTGCTCACGGTGATCCAGAACATGGTGAATTCGCTTGTTTCAAGCAATTCAAACTACTATCTCAAGGCCAAGGCGGCAGATCTTAATGTCATAAGGGACAAGATCATATCGGGTCTTATATCGGGATCGGCATCTGAGTCATTTGCGAAATCACTTCCGGTTGAGGATTTCATACTCGCGGCCGCCAACATTTCAGTAAGTGAACTCAATTATCTTTCAAAAAACCCCGGGTTCAAAGGGATGATCCTTGAAGCTCCGGGCGGTGTCAGCCATCTTACTGTCGTGATAAGGGCGCTTGAAGTCCCCGCTGTTCTGGGAATTGACAACCTTATCGGCGAACTTGACTACGGTGACATGATAATTGTTGACGGCGGCAACGGTGAGGTCGTACTGAGACCTTCTGAAAAAGAGATCGTTGAAGCCGGGAAAAAGAAAAAGAGACTTGAGAAGTATTTCGCGAAGTTCATGACAGATGCTCTGGATCCTTCCGTTTCAAAAGACGGCAGAGTTCTGAAAGTCGGAGGGAACATAGATCAGAGCGGAGAGGTTGAGCTCGTCAAGAAGAACGGAGGCGAGTTCATAGGTCTTTTCAGGACTGAGCTGATGTTCCTTGACAGGACAGACCTGCCTTCAGAAGAGGAGCACTTCAGGATTTATTACGAAACTCTTCACAGAGCGCTTCCTCTGCGGACGACGATAAGAATATTCGATTTCGGCGAGGACAAGGCCGGAAAGATAGCATATAAAGGTTCGATGGGTATGCGGGGTATCAGGCTTTGCAGGACGAGACCCGATATATTCCTTCCTCAGATCAGGGCGCTTATACGG